>NZ_JBWLKN010000044.1:0-45617 GCF_059026195.1 Streptomyces sp. A01
TCTGGACCAAGACCGCCGACGAAATCCTCGAACGCCTCGCTTCATATCTGAACAGAATTCCTGACTCAGAAGACTAGCGACCTTGCTAGCGACCCAAGACGCCCATGACCAGGCACCTAGCGACTAGCGACCACCCCGCGCCAACCGGCAAACGCACCCGCCAACGCCCCACCGCGCCCCGGCCGCACTCGCGAGCGCCCCCGTGACGAAACCACCGAGGAGCAACCCGCCCATGGCTGGCCACATCCAAGACCGCTGGTACAAGGACGAGACCGCAGACGACGGCAAGACCAGGCGCGTCAAGACCGACCGCCACAACACCGGCATGCGCTACCGCGCCCGCTACATCGGCCCCGACGGAACCGAGAAGCACAAGAGCTTCCCCGACGGACAAAAACGCCTCGCGGAGAAGTGGCTCACCAAGATTGAAGCCGACATGGACAGTGGCCAGTACACCGATCCTCGCGCAGCCAAGACGACGTTTCAGCAGTACACCGAGAAGTGGCTCAAGACGCTCGGGGCCGACCCGAACACCATCGAGTCCATGAACTCCCAACTCCGGCTGCACGCCTTCCCGTACATCGGGTCTCGCCCGCTCGGGCCGTTCAAGCCGGAACACATCCGTGAGTGGGTGGCAGCGCTCGAAGCGAGCGTGCCCGGCTCGTACGGCCGGATCATCTACGCGAATGTACGCGTTGCTCTAGGCGCCGCCGTGGACGACGGCTACCTGAGCCGAAACCCGGTCTCTGTGCGTTCCGTGAAGCCGCCGACGATTGACCCCATGCGTGTGGTGCCATGGTCTGCTGAGCGAGTGTTCGCCGTGCAGGCAGCCATGCCGGACGGGTATCAGGCGATGGTCGATCTAGGCGCGGGCTGCGGCATGCGACAGGGGGAGAACCTTGGCATTGCCATAGACGCTCTCGACTTCGAATCCGACACGCTTCACGTGGTCCAGCAACTCAAGCTCAGCCGCAGTAAGCCCGTGTTCGCGCTCCCCAAGGGTGGCAAGACGCGGGATGTTCCGCTGCCGGGCCCTGTGGCCGACGCGCTCAGGGCCCACATGAAGCAGTTCCCGCCAGTTGAGATCACGCTGCCCTGGAAGACGCCGGACGGCCGGAAGATGACCAGGCGGCTCATCTTCATGGCGCCGGGCGGAAACCACGTGTGGCGCCCGAACCTGAACGAGGAATCGTGGAAGCCCGCCCTCGTCGCGGCCGGAGTCATCCCCGAACCTGAGACGAAGGCAGACGGCTATGCTGCCGCTCGCGAGCACGGCATGCACGCGCTGAGGCACTTCTACGCGTCAGCCCTCTTGGACGGCGGGGAGAACATCAAGGCCGTCAGTGAGTACCTTGGCCACAGCAACGCGGCCCTGACGCTGAGGATCTACGCCCACCTCATGCCGAGCAGCCAGGAACGCACGCGCACGGCGATCGCGACTGTCTACGACAAGGCCCGGCGTTCGGTCTGACGGCCCACAGACGGCCCACAGACGGCCCACGGCCTCCTATGGGGACCTCAGTTGGGGGAAACCTGCTGGTAGATCGCCTGTAGAGCCGTGGGCTTGCTTCTCTGAGCCGGAGAAGACCGAGGCGTACCTGGCGGAGGTCACCGCGGCGCAGGCCCAGGACCAGGCCCAGGGCTCAGCTGAGGTCCCGGCCCAGGACAGGACCGGCGCCGAGGGCCCGGCCCAGCCCGCCGTCTGAGGCGCGCCTGGGGCAGGTGCGCCGCTCCGGGAGTGGCGCGCCGCCCGGGGCGGGTGTGGTGTCTCGGCGGGCGCGACGGCCGGCGACGGCGTGCCGCCCTCGGGTAGGTCCTGTGACGCCCGCTGGTGCCGGTCAGGCGCGCGGGGCCGTGGCGGAGCCGTAGCCGGTGTCCTTGCCGTCGCTCGCTCCGGCGGGGACCTCCGGCGGGACGTAGCCGTGCATCGGACGCTGCCCCGGATCGGGACGTACGGCGCCGAGCAGCGGGTTCGCCGCGATCGGCGAGACCTTCACGACCGCACCGGGGCGCGGTGCCTGCACGACGCGGCCGTCGCCGATGTACAGCGCGACATGCGTGGCGCCCTTGAAATAGATCACCAGGTCGCCGGGGCGCAGCTGCTTCAGGGGCACCCGGGAAAGCGCTCGCCACTGCTGCTGGCTGGTGCGCGGGATCGTCCGCCCCGCGTGCGCCCACGCCTGGGAGGTGAGCCCGGAGCAGTCGAAGGAGTCCGGCCCCTCCGCCCCCCAGGCGTACGGCTTGCCGAGCTGGTCGAACGCGTACCGCACCGCCCGCGCGCCAGCCTCCGAGGGCGACCCCGCCGCCGCCTTCCCCGCCGCAGCCGCCTTGCGGGGTGCGCCGGGCGCGCCAAGGGCGCCCGACCTGATCAGCCGGCGCTGGGCGGCGTCCACGCTCCGTGCCTCCAGCCGCCGCAGCTGGTCGAGCCGGCTCTCGCTCAGCGACGCGAGCAGGCCCTCCACTTCCTCCAGCCGCCCGCGCACCGCGTCGCGCTGCCGCTTGCGCCGTTCGGTGAGTTCCCGCTGGCGGTCGAGCGCGGTACGGGCCCGGGAGGCGTGGAAGTCGTCCCGCACCTCCGCGTCGGCCAGCCGCGCCTGGATGGCGGCGTGCCGTTCGACGGCCCGGCTCAGCTGGTGGTCCTCGTCCAGCGCCCGCTCGGGGCGGCGGCTGAGGATGACGCGTACGGAGCGGGAGAACCCGGCGCCGTGCCGGTAGTGCTGGCGGGCGATGCCGCCCGCGCGGTCGCGGGCGTCGGCGAGGTCCTCGCGGGTGGCCGTGAGCCGGGTGACCAGCCGCTGGGTGGTACGGCGCTGCGCGCTGAGCTTCTCCTCGGTCGCGTTGTACCGCTCGCTGGCTTCCTCGGCCTTGCGGTAGTGGGTCTGAAGCCGGGTCAGCAGGGCACTGACGGAGGTGCCGTCCGGCTCGGCCGGCCGGGCGGGGGTGAGCGCCGGGGCGGCAGCGGTGGCGGGTGGAGTCAGGGGGAGCGTCAGTCCGGCGGCGAGCGCCAGCACGCACGCCGGTCGTATGCGCCGCCTTTTCGGCTGTCCTGACATGGGCTCACCTCCGCCTGGTTCCGGTGGCCGGTCGGGTGGTCCGGCCCAGGTGGATCGTGGCACGCGTGGTCATGCTTTCTATATTTTTATACGGCGATTCCGGCTAATGCCGTCACTCGTCCGATGGACGGGTACGGCGGGTCGCCGTGCTTCCGGGCCACCGGATCGCCCGGCTCCCGGACCACCGCCGGGCCCCCAGGCCACTTCGCCAGGGCTCGTGGGCCCGTAGATCCCGTCCCCCTGCGGGTTACCGCCCGAAATAGGCGTCGAAGTTCTTCGAGAACTCACGCCCGTTGAAGGAGTCCCAGTTGATGGACCAGCTCATCAGCCCGCGCAGCGCGGGCCAGCTTCCGTGGGTCTGGTAGCTGCCGCAGTCTGTTCTCCTCGTCAGGCAGTTCAGCGCCTTGTTGACCTCGGCGGGAGGGGTGTGGCCGTTGCCCGCGTGGGTGCTCGCCGGGAGGCCGATGGCGACCTGGGACGGGGCGAGGGCCGGGAAGACGTTGTTCTTGTTGCCCGCGACGGGGAAACCGGTGAGCAGCATGTCGGTCATGGCGATGTGGAAGTCCGCGCCGCCCATGGTGTGGTACTGGTTGTCGAGACCCATGATCGGCCCCGAGTTGTAGTCCTGTACGTGCAGCAGGGTGAGGTCGTCGCGCAGTGCGTGGATGACCGGGAGGTACGCCCCGGCGCGCGGGTCCTGCCCGCCCCAGGGCCCGGAGCCGTAGAACTGGTAGCCGAGCTGCACGAAGAACGTCTCCGGCGCCATGGTGAGGGTGAAACCCGCCCCGTATCTGGCCTTGAGGGTCTTCACGGCCGAGATGAGATGGACGATGGCGGGCGTCCTTGGGTTCTTGAAGTCGGTGTCGCCGGTGTTGAGGGACAGCGAGTGCCCCTCGAAGTCGATGTCGAGGCCGTCGAGCCCGTAGCGGTCGATGATGGCGCTCACCGAGGACACGAACTTGTCGCGGGCGGCGGTCGTCTCCAGCCGGACCTGCCCGTTCTGGCCGCCGATGGAGATGAGGACCCTCTTGCCCGCCGCCTGCTTGGCCTTGATGGCGGCCTTGAACTCGGCCTCGGTCTCCACGTTCGGGCACGCGCTCTTGGGGCACAGGCCGAACCGGATGTCCCCCGAGGTGGTGGACGTGGGCTCACCGAAGGCGAGGTCGATGACGTCCCAGCTGTCGGGGACGTCGGCCACGCGGGTGTAGCCGGAGCCGTTGGCGAAGCTGGCGTGCAGATAGCCGACGAGGGCGTGCTCGGGGAGGGCGGCCGCCGGGGCGGTGGCGGCCGGAGCGGGGTCCGCTGCCCGGGGCGGGGCGGGCCGGGCAGCGGAGGCGGGTGCGGCGAGGGCGGTCACGGCCAGGGCGGTGGCGGCGGCGAGCACGGTGCCGAGGGATCTCGCGTGGAGGTGCGGGCGGGGGCGCGGGTGCGGGCGCATGGGGGCGGCTCCTCGTTCGACTGCGGTACGAGTGGGGCGTACGGGTCGAGGGCGGGAGAGCGCTTCTGTGGGTGGGGGACGGCCAGGGAGGCACAGAAGCGGCTCTCGCCGCGCAAGCAGCAAACAAGGACTAGACCAGAGGTGTCAATGGTCCGTACCAAAACTGGAACGGAGGATGTCCCGACGGGTGGCCGGGAGCGAGTGGGAGTATCAGCCTGGCTTCGACCAAGGCCACTTGAGGCCGCTGGCGGGCTTGCCGTCGGGCGCGTACTCGTAGAGCCAGCCGCGCGGCACCCCCAGCCGTTTGGAGATCGCCGCGGGCGCGCGGACGTAGACGTAGACGGTCGGCGGAGTGCCGTCGTCGTTGGGTACCGGCACCTCGTACGTCTTCGGCGGCTGCCCGGTCGCCCCGGTCAGCACTGGCAGCACCCGGCCGTCCAGCGGCCCGCCGACAAAGGGCGTTTCTACGCTTCTCACACCACCAGTGTCACACCGGGCGCCGAGCCGGGCGCAGGGGGCCACGCCACGGAGGCGGCGGACCGCGGACCAAGATCCTCAGAGCAGATGCCCCGCGTCACCGACGAGGGGCAGGATGCGGCGGACCAGATCGCCGACCGCGCCGTCCGCGACTTCCTGGGCGAGCGCCGACCGCGCCACCTCGGCGGTCTCCGGGTCGCCGGCACCGGTCGCCGTCAGCAGCGCGATGAAGTGGTCGAGCAGCCAGTCGCGCAGCTCCTCGATGGGCGGCTGCTTTCCCTCGTCCAGCCAGATGAGGGACGCGGCCTCGACCGCGCTGATCCATGTGCGGACCATCATCCGCAGCCGCTGGCCTGGCTCCGGGGCGCCGAGATGGACGAGGATCTGCTCGGCGGCGGTGCGCCGGACCCTGTCGACGATGGTGTTCGTACGGGACGTCTCGACGACGCTGCCGCCCTGGAGCAGCGCGGAGAAACCCGTGTCGTGCTCGTCCACGAATCCGAGGAAACGGTCGAGCGCCCTGCGCAGCCGCGCGGTGAGCGGCCCCTGCTGCGGCTCGTCGAAGCAGCGCTGCAACTGGTCGGCGGCGCTGCTCAGGACCGCCTCGTACAACTGCTGCTTGCCGCCGGGGAAGTAGCGGTACACGAGAGGGCGGGAGGCCCCGGCGGCTGCTGCGACATCGTCCAACGAGACCTCCTCCGGCGGCCGGTGGGCGAACAGGTCCAGCGCCGCGGCGAGCAACTCGGCGCGGCGCTCCTCGACACTGAGCCTGCGGTAGGCGCCGCGGGGGGCGGGCCGGGGCTCCGTCGGCGCCGCGGGTGCGGTCCCGCCGCTGGTCATGAAGGGGTGCCTCTCATGGCAAGCAGCGTAACCGCCTCGGCGGGGGGCGTGTTGAACGTCCCCCGCCAGTCGGCCGGGCCGCCTGGCGCGGGCGGTCGGGGCGGGGCGGGTGCGGGGAGCTGGGGGGGGAGCTGGAGGAAGCAGATGGGTCAGGCGAGCAGGCCCGAGCTCTTCCACAGGGCGCGGCCGGGGCCGCGCAGGACGCCGATGTCGTCCAGGAAGTCCGTCAGCCGCTTGGCGCCGGTCTGCATGACCTCGCGGCGGTGGCCGCTCGCCTTGACCTGGGCGACGGCTTCACGGCGGTCGAGGCCGACGTCCGTGTAGACCTTCGGGTTGACGAAGGCGACGGAGAAGACGCGGGCGAACTCGCCGGAGACGAGCCGGGTGAACTCGGCCTCCCAGCGCGGCGCGCGCACCATCTGGCGGCGCAGCTCCTCACGCGCGTACCGGACGTGCCGGGCCTCCTCCACGACGTGGATGCGGGTGACACCGCGCACCAGCGGCTGGACGCGCTCGTCGGGGAAGGTCAGGCGCTGCATCCAGTCCAGGATCTCCTCGCCGAGCAGGGTCGCCGTGAAGGAACCGGGCGTGGTGGAGATGGTCTTGAAGAGGCGGCCGAGGTTGTGGTGAATCCGCGAGACGGGGTACGCGGGGACGTCGGAGCGCTGAATGAGGCGCGCGAACATCATGGAGTGGCGGCACTCGTCGGCTATCTCGGTGAGGGCGTAGCGGACGTGGGCGCTGGTGGCCGGGCGGTCGTATATGTGCCGTATGAGCAGCTGCATCAGGATGATCTCGAACCAGATGCCGAGCGAGGCGAGCGCGGCGGACTCGTGGCGGGAGAGGAGGATGCGCTGCTCCTCCGACATCTGCTTCCACATAGGGGTGTCGTAGAGCGAGACCAGCTCCGGCGGCCAGAACCACTTCCCGTCCTCGAAGGGCGCTTCCCAGTCGAGTTCGGTGTCGGGGTCGAAGGAGTGCTTGGCGGAGGAGTCGAGCAGCCGCTCCGCCACCTGCTCACGGTCCTTGAGCTGTCCGAGGGCGTCCCGGAGCATCTCGATTTCGGTCATCGTCGTCATGGCTGAGGACACCTCGCTTGTGGGTTACCCGCGGTCACGCTCTTATGAGACTGCTTGTCAGCAAGCCAGTCAATCCCCTTGATGCAAGTTGTTGACTGGGCGGTAACACCCGTGTGAGTCTCAAATATCCGCCCGTCCACGGGATGCCCGCTCGTGACGGGGCGCGGCGAGGCGAAGGAGGCGTCAGTGACGACGCACGGACTCTACGCACACAGCCCAGGTCATCCGCCCGTCTCAGGACTCCCCGTGGCTCCTTCAGCCCCCGGTACGGGCGAGGCGCCGGTCGCGACGGCGCTGGTTCCGGCCACCGGCGCGGCCCGCTTCAGCTGGCAGGCCATGTACCCCGGGCAGCAGGACAGCGCCGGCCGCGAACGGCTGCTCGCCCTGTACCAGAAGGGCAAGGACAAGCAGTGGGACTCCGCCACCCGCATCGACTGGGACCTGGACGTCGATCCGGACGACCCGCTGGGCGCGCCCGACGAGTCACTCGCCCTGTACGGCACCAGGTACTGGCCCCTGATGACCGGCAGGGACAAGGCCGAACTGCGCCACCACTTCGCCTCCTGGCAGTTCAGCCAGTTCCTCCACGGTGAGCAGGGCGCCATGGTGTGCGCCGCGCGGATCGTGGAGTCCGTGCCCGACCTGGACGCGAAGTTCTACTCGGCGACCCAGACCATGGACGAGGCCAGGCACGCCGAGATCTACGGCCGCTTCCTCGACGAGAAGGTCGGCACGGTCTACCCGGTCAACGACAACCTCCAGTCGCTGCTCAGCGACACCCTCAGCGACTCCCGCTGGGACATGCCCTACCTCGGCATGCAGGTACTGATCGAGGGCCTGGCACTCGCCGCCTTCGGCATGATCCGCGACACGACCAACAAGCCGCTGCCGAAGCAGATCCTCACGTACGTGATGCAGGACGAGGCCAGGCATGTCGCCTTCGGCCGGATGGCGCTGCGCGACTACTACCGGCAGCTGACGGACGCCGAGCGGCGCGAACGCGAGGATTTCGTCATCGACGGCTGCTACCTGATGCGGGACCGGCTGCGCGGCGTCGAGGTGCTGGAGAACTTCGGCATACCGGCCGCCGAGGCCGCCGAATACACCGAGAACTCCGAGTTCCTCCAGCTCTTCCGCAAGCTGCTGTTCAGCCGGATCGTCCCGTGCGTGAAGGACATAGGTCTGTGGGGCGAACGCCTCCAGCGCGCCTACGTGGACCTCGGCGTGCTCGAACTGGGCGACAGCAACCTCGACGCGCTGATGTCCCAGGATGAGGGCCTGGCCGACCAGCTCGACGCGGAACGCTTCGCCCGCGAGGAGCAGGCCCGTACGGAGGAGGTCGCGGGCGCGATCGCCGACGGCGCGGCTGCCGTGGACTGAGCGCACCCGCCCCGCACCGCTCTCAGCGGGCCGCCGCCCGCGCGCCCAGCTCGAACCAGGTGGACTTCCCCGGCCCCGGTGCGTGCGTACAGACGCCCCAGGCGTCGGCGCCGCCCGAGATCAGCAGCATGCCGCGTCCGCGCTCGTCGCTCACGGCAGGCGCCTGGCAGACGGGAAGGCCGGGCGCCTCGTCGTGCACGAGTACCCGCAGCCGGTACGGGTCGGCGGCGCCGACAGCCCACTCGGCGAAAAGCGTGACGGGCGTCGAACAGCCTTTGCTGGCACAGGCGTTGACCGCGTTGGTGACCATCTCGGAGGTGAGCAGCAAGGCGAGGTCGGTCAGATCGCTCCGGTGAGCCGCGATGAGGAGGGCCCGTACGGCTTCACGCGCGGTACGGACCCAGATGGGCTCGGGCGGGAAGACGAGCGAGACGAGGCGGCTGGGGGAGGGTTCGGGTCGCATGACGCGGCCTCCTGCAATGTGGGTGCCGGGGTGCCCCTGCGCGGGCCAAGTGGCCCTGAATCACGTGTGGTTATGCCTCGTGCGCGGCGGGCGAGTTGTGGTGCTGACGGTAGGGAACGGTTTTCCTGAATCGCAACCTTTTCGCAGAAGTTCCCCCGCACGAGTGGTGGGCTGCGCATTTGGTGGACCCGCCCGCGCGGCGCTGGGCAGACTGCCTGGAACTACGAGGAGGAGTGCATGTCACCTAGAAGTGCGCCGAGCGAGCGTCAGCGCCGACTCGGCGCAGAGCTGCGTAAGTTGCGCAATCGGGCCGGACTCTCCGGCGATCAGGCCGCTGTGATCCTGGATGCCGATCGCGCTCGCATCAGCAACATCGAGGCCGGACGGATCGATGTGTCGCGCAACCGGCTCTACAAGCTTCTGCGGGAGTACGGCTGCCCACAGGGCCCGCTCTTCGACGGGCTCATGGAGATGGCACAGGAACGGGGAAAAGGTTGGTGGGACGAGCATCGCGACGTGATGGGCCGCAGTGCCCTCGACCTGGCGGAGCTGGAGAATCGCTCCACCGCCATCCGGATGCATGAGCCGCTGTTCATTCCCGGCATGCTGCAGACACGGGACTACGCGGACGCGGTGATTCAGACGATCGAAGGGGATCTTGACCGTATCGACGGGTACGTGAACTTCCGGATGGCACGGCAGCGGATTCTCGACAAAGACTCTCCGGCCACGTATCACGCGGTGATCCACGAAGCCGCGCTGCGAGTGCGAATCGGCGGGACGAGGCTCATGCGCAAGCAACTGCTGAGGCTCATTGAAGTCGCCCGGCTGCCACATGTGACCCTCCAGATCTTCCCCTTCGAGAAGGGGGCCTACGCGGCCTACAGCCGACCCTTCCTGATCTTCGAAGGGTCCACACCGGAGTTGAGCACCGTGTACCTCGAACACCCAAGCAACTCGGTGTTCCTGGGGGATGGAGAACGCATCGATGAGTACGCCAAGATGTTCGAGAAGCTGACCGAACTGGCGCTTGCTCCCGTCGACCCGGAGACCCCGCCCGAGTCACACGACTCTCGCGACTCTCTGAGCCTGATCCAGCACGCCATGTATGAACTGTGAGAAGGAGTCCGATGTCCCAGCTCGTATGGCGCAAGTCCTCGTACAGCACTGGCGGACAGGGTGAATGCGTCGAGGTGGCGACCGGCCCCGAGGGGGCGATCCACTTCCGCGAAAGTGACGCTCCGACCGTGGTCGGGGTGACTACGCCAGCCACGTTCGGGGCGCTGATCCGGAGGATCAAGGACGGGGAGTTCGGCCGCCTTCGGTGACGATCTGGCAGATGGAGAGCGCGATGTCTCAGCTCAACTGGCGTAAGTCTTCGTTCAGTGGTGGAGGTGAGGGTGAGTGCGTCGAGGTGGCGACCGGCCCCAACGGATCGATCCACTTCCGCGAGAGCGACGCCCCGAGCGTGGTCGGGGTGACTACGTCAGCCGCGTTCGGGGCGCTGATCCGGAGGATCAAGGACGGGGAGCTCGGCCGTACGCACCGAACCCACCCCTAACTACGCCGTTTTCCGCCGGAAATGCGCGGCTATTCCCGGTGCGTGTCGCTGAGCCCCTACGTGTGCGCTTGGCGCGCCCCCTGTTCACCACGGCCCGTTCACGTCCCTTGGTTGCCGGGGGACGGCGATCGGGAAGGTCGCAGCAGGCAGAGGGGAACGCCGGGTGCGCTGCGGAGGCGGCACCCCGACCGTCACGGAAGGGGCGACATGAAGGTCAGGAAGACGGGCTGGTTCGATCGAGGAGAAGCGGGCCTGCCTCCGTCGATGGCGCGACGGGCGTCCAGGGGGCCCTATCCGGACGGCTGGTTCGCGCTGGCCGCGAGCGGCGAGGTGAAGCCGGGAAAGGTCCTCACCCGGCGGCTGATGGGCGAGGACGTGGTGCTGTACCGCACGACCGCCGGGCAGGTCCGCGCCACGGAGCCGCACTGTCCGCACATGGGCGCTCACCTCGGTTACGGCGGGACGGTGAGCGGCGAGAACATCGTCTGCCCCTTTCACCATTTCCAGTACGGAGCGGACGGGATGTGCGTCAAGACCGGGTACGGCACCACGCCGCCCAAGGCACGGCTGGCCACCACGGAATGCCGCGAGGTGGAGGGCTTGGTCTTTGTGTGGCGGCACGCGCTGGGGGAGCGCCCTTCGTGGGAGATCGACACCCGGCCGTCCTCGGGTTTCTCCCGGCCGTACAGCACCGTCCGGGCACTGGTGGAGTATCCGCAGGACTTCATCGAGAACATCGTGGACTACGGGCACTTCGTGCCGATCCACGGCATCAGGAGTGAGGTCGTCAAAGAGGCATGGTTCGACGGAGGCCGCATGGGGACGTCGTACCGGTTCCGCCCGGCCGCCACGGGCGAATCGGCGTGGGCCTCCTCGGTCGTGCCGGAAGTGTCGGTCGTCGTGCAAGGCGTCGGCGTCGGCTACGCCGAGGTCCAGCTGCCCCGGCTCGGTGTTCAGCTGCGCACCCGGTTCTGCCCCACCCCCGTGGACCACGCCCACGTCGACGTGCGCATGACCACCAGCGCGCGGATCACCGGGATCGGGCAGGGCAGGGCGGCCGAGGCCGTGGCCGACCTGGCCGCCAGGTCGTTCACCTGGTTGTCCTGGTACGACACCAAAAAGGAGTTCCACATCTGGGAGCACCGGAGATACGCCCAGCCACTGCATCTGGCGAAGGGGGACGGGCCGATCATGAGGTTCAGGAACTGGAGCAGGCAGTTCTACAGCGTGCTGGACATCGAGGACACAGAGGCTGACGGCAAGCGGCTGGCGGCCGACGGCTGACACGAGGGCACCGGGGGCTGCCGATGTGGAGACCCCTAAGCAGCGCGGGAGCGCGGGGAGTCGCGGCCCAGCCCGTCACCGGCACGCGCCCCGTCCACGCGCATGAGCTCAGGCGCCACCGGCACTCACCCAACTCGGCTCGCGCCCCCTGTAGCCCCTACGCGCTACCGCGCGCTCCAGGGCCTTCGATTGCCGCCCGGCCCGGGGCGGGCAGCATGCCGCCGACCGAGGCGTGGGCGTCGGCAGGGATGGAGGGGGCGGTATGAGGGACTGGGCGTCACGTCTGACCGGCAAGGAGCGGGCGTTGCCGCCGTCGCGGACGCAGCTGACACCGCGATTGCCGTACCCGGACGGCTGGTTCGGCCTGGCTGCCAGCGCCGAGCTGAAACCGGGCAAGGTGCTGACCCGGCGGCTGATGGGTGACGACGTGGTGCTCTACCGCACGGCGGCCGGGCGGTTACGCGCCGTACGGCCGTACTGCCCGCATCTGGGGGCGCATCTCGGGTACGGCGGGACCGTACGGGGCGAGAACATCGTCTGTCCCTTCCACCACTTCCAGTTCGACCCGGAGGGGACCTGCGTCAAGACCGGCTATGGCACTGCCCCGCCGAAGGCCCGGCTGTCGACGCTGGAATGCCGGGAGATGGACGGCATGGTCTTCGTGTGGCAGCACGCCCTGGGCAAGCCGGCGTCGTGGGAGATCGAGGCGTTACCCGCGGCGGGCTTTCCCGAGCCGCACTGGATCACGCACACACGGCTTGACCACCCGCAGGACGTGATCGAGAACATCGTGGACTACGGACACTTCTTCCCCATCCACGGATACACGCTGGAGGTCATCGACCCGCCGCGGTTCGAAGGGGAGCGGCTGGCGACCGAGACCCGGCTTCGCTCGGAGCGTTCCCGGTGGAAGGTCGCCTCGACCACGCCCGCGTCCAAGGTGGTGATCCAGGGGCTCGGCGTCGTCCGCGTACAGGTCGACATTCCGCAGTTCGGGGCCCAGGCACGCGCGTGGTTCTGCGTCACGCCGGTGGACCCCCTCCGCGTCCAGATCCGGGTGGCCGTCGCCGTGCGGCTCGCCGGGGCCGGTCACGGACGGGTCGCTCAGCGGCTCGCCGGGCTGACGGCCGCGCCGTTCGCGTGGATGACCTGGCGCGACACCCGCGAGGACATCCCCATCTGGCAGCACAAGAGCTACGTGGAGCGCCCCCGGCTCGCGAAGGGGGACGGTCCGATCATGAAGTTCAGGCGGTGGGCCGGGCAGTTCTACAGCGCGCCCGACGGCGCCGCCGCACCGGCCAGTGATCGGCTGTGACCACGTCAAGATCATCTCGTGACACTCCGGAAGTTAGCTTCTTTCCGGCGCCGCGCACACAGGTCGCGAGGCGCCCAAGCCGACGAGGGCCACGACACCGGCGACGCGCCGGTGGGCCGATGCGAGGAGTGCACGTGAAAAGACCGAGAGTCATCAGGCGGTCACGGAGCTGTCCGCCGCGCTGCTGACCTTCTCAGCGCGAAGGTGCCGCAGCCGCTGCCGAAGGTGCTGCCTAAGGCATCGGAACGCTGCGGCGCCAGCTCCCAGTTGTGCGACCCGCTTCCTTTGGGGAGGACGGCGGGTGGTGCCCTCCACGGCGGTGGAGGGCACTTTCGTCTGCGCGGGAACGGCGTGCGAGCGCTGCGCCGCCTGCGCGCCGCCTGCCAGGGGTGACCCGTCACACACCCGGACAAACGGAACGCGGGGTACGGCCCGTACGTCCTATGTGTTGGCAATCGAGGAAGTGGACGTACGACTCATGGCACGACTGACCGCCCAGGGGCGGCGTATCGCGATTACGGTCGCGTCGGCCCTGGCTCTTACCGCGGGCATCGCGGGCACCGTCGCTCTGGATGTGTCCGAGGGCGACGCCGCGCCGGGCACCTCCGTGTCCGACAAGCAGAGCGCGGGCGCTCCGACGACCCGAGCGCGGCCCGAGCCCACACAGCGGGTCCCCGAGAGCATCGCGCACGCACCCGAGAGCGGGGGCAAGGCCGTCAACATCACCATCGACGACGGGCCCGACCCGACCTGGACCCCCAAGGTGCTTGAGGTGCTCAAGAAGCACAACGTCAAGGCTGTCTTCTGCATGATCGGCCCGCAGGCCAAGGCCCACCCGGACGTGGTCAAGAAGATCGTCGCGGGCGGGCACCGGCTCTGTGACCACTCCGTCGACCACGACAGCACGATGGACAAGAAGTCCGTGGCCTACCAGGAACGGCAGATCCTCGACGGCCAGCGCATGATCGAGAAGGCGGCCGGAGGCGCGAAGGTGCGCTACTACCGCGCGCCCGGTGGCGCCTTCACCCCCGACAGCCGCCGCATCGCCGCCGCGCACGGGATGCGCCCGCTCGGCTGGAACGTGGACACCAGGGACTGGGAGCGCCCCGGCACCAGCCAGATCGTCGCCACGCTCAAGAGCGAGCTGCACCTGGGGCCCACGATCCTCTTCCACGACGGTGGCGGGCTGCGCGGGCAGACGGTCGAGGCGCTGGACCAGGCGCTGCCGTGGCTCAAGAGCCAGGGGTACGCGCTCAGCTTCCCCGAAGTCCGCTAGGCGCTCCTTCAGGCGCTCCTTCCCGAATCCGCCAGGCGGCTTTCCCGAGATCCGCTGGGCGGCTTTCGGCCAGATCCGCTGGGCGTCGCGGCTGTCCCGAGGCCGGACGCACGCTGAACAATGGCCCCATGCGTATCAGGCTGACCACCCGGGACGAGTTGCCCGTGCTGCGAGACATCGAACGGGCGGCGGGGCAGTGCTTCCGCGACATCGGCATGCCGGAGATCGCCGACGACGAGCCGCCGTCGCTCGGGGAGCTCACCCGCTACCAGCGGGCGGGCCGGGCGTGGGTCATGGCGGACGAGGGCGGCTGGCCTGTCGCGTACGTGCTGACGGACGCGGTGGACAGGCGGCTGCACATCGAGCAGGTCTCCGTGCACCCCGACAGCTCCGGCCAGGGGCTCGGCCGGTCGCTGATCGACCACGTCGCGTCGCGCGCGGCAGCCGAGGGTGTACGGGCGGTGACCCTGACCACCTTCGCCGAGGTGGCGTGGAACGCCCCGTACTACGAGCGGCGCTGCGGCTTCCGGCCGCTCGCCGAGGACGAGCTGACCCCCGGGCTGCGCGCGATCCGCCGCCGCGAGGCCGAGCACGGCCTCGACCGCTGGCCTCGGGTGTGCATGCTGCGGGAGCTGTGACGCGGCGCCCTCGGGCGAGGGTGACCGCGCCAAGTCGGGTTTAGTGCCAGCTAATTAGCGCGTCGTGCCGATGTACGCGCCGGTGTGCGTGCCGGTGCGCGTATCGATGTACGTGCCCGGTGCGGCTGTGCTGTCGGCGGGGTCTTCGCGGGAGGGCGGGGCGAGCGCTTCGCAGGGCTCATCGACACCAGCCGCCCCGGCCGCCACAGCCGTCTGACCTGCCTGACTCTCTCCGGAGACCTGGCTCCACCGGGTCCGGCGGCCCCGCTTCGCCCGTCCGGTCCGGGCCGCTCATCGCGCTGCCTCCCGCGCCGACGTCAGTGATCATCGGCTGGCGCCGGCTACTGCGTGCAAGGGCCACCTTGGTGGAGGCGTGTCCAGCCTGTGGACATCACGCGGGCCGTTTCCCGGGGTCAACCGGTCTCCCCCGCCGGCCCCGCGGCACCCCCTGTGGGCTTCCGTCGCAGGTCAGCCGGGGGGTCCGGGCCCTCGTTCGCGCCGCATCGTGGGTGCACGTCGCTACGCTTCTCGCAAGCGATGCCGCTGATAACCGTTACGCGGAACTGATCGTATGGCCGGGAGGTTGGTATCCTCGGGGGGCTAAGCGTGGCTGTGGTGCGGAACGTTCCATGGCGGTGAAGCCCTCGCGGGGAGCGTGTTGCCCAGTGGACAAAGACGGTATGACAGTCGGCGTGACGGGCCGCGGGCCCGATCCGCGCGCGGAGCGGAGCCGGGCGGCGGCGCTGGCCGCGGCGCAGGAACTTCTGATCGAGGAGGGGTGGGCAGCGGTAACGCATGTCGCTGTCGCGGCGCGCAGCGGCGTCGGGCGCACCACGCTCTATCGGCACTGGCCGGACTCGGCGATGCTCATCCGGCAGCTCCTCGCCAAGCTCTTCCAGGTGGACCACTCCGCGCGGACCGGTGACCTCCGAGAGGACCTGATCTGCGAACTGCGGGCGTTCCAGGGCCTGTTGGAGAACCCGACCGGTGACAGGGCGCTGCGAGTCATCATCGACCAGGCGTCCATCGACCCCGAGTACGCCGACGTGCTTGAGGCGTGCCGCCACAAGGGCGCCGAGGTGCTCGGCGCCATCATCGAGCACGGCAGGGCGCAGGGCGACCTGCCGCAGGGGCTGGGTACGGAAGAGGCGATCGGGCTGCTGCTCGGCCCGATGTTCTTTCGCCGCCTGGTCGCCAACAGCGGCTTCGAGCGGGATTACGTGACCGAGCTGGTCGACGGCTTCCTGCGGGCGTACGCGATCGACCCGCCGCCCGAGTGCCAGCGCCCGCTGGCGGCCGAAGCGGATCAAGCGCAGCGAGCACACCAGGCTTACTGACCTCCGGCTGCGCTCTGGTCTGCCTTTCTTCTCTGGGCCGGCCCGCTGGTCCACTCGTTCCGTTTGTCGCGCTTTGGGCGCGCCTCGTCGCCGGGCTGTCCGCCGGGACGGCTCGTCCGTCAGGCGTACCGGTCCGTCGCGCTCCGGTTCGTCAACCGTTCACATTGCGCCGCTTTCCCGGTCTGACCAGGCCGGAAAGTCGGGTCTCGGGGCTCATGAGGTAGGCGGTCCACAGGTGTCTGGGGCAGACTGCTCCACAGTAGTCAAGCCCTGGCGTGGAGCGTGATGCATGGCGAAGACGGACGGCACGGCCCTCGGTGTTGCCCACCGAGGGCCCGATCCGCGTGCGGAGCGGAGCCGGGCGGCGGCGCTGGCGGCGGCGCAGCAGTTGCTGATCGAGGACGGGTGGGCCGCGGTGACGCATGTCGCTGTCGCGGCGCGCAGCGGCGTCGGGCGGACGACTCTCTACCGGCATTGGCCCGAGTCCGCGATGCTCATACGCGACGTGCTCGCCCGCTCCTTCGAGGTCGACCATTCCGCGCCGACGGGAGAGTTACGCACCGATCTGATCTCCGAAATGCGGGCCTGCCGGTCCATGCTGCTCGACTCCATCGCGGAGCGGGCACTGCGCGTGATGATCGAGCGGGCCAGGGCCGACCGTGCGAGTGCCATCATCCTCGAAGATTGCCACCGCAAAGGTACGGAACTCCTACGGGAAATTGTCGAGGGGGCGAAGGTCCGGGGTGAGCTGTCTCCCGAGCTCTCGGCGGCGGCGGCGGTCGACAAGCTGGCCGGGCCGATGGTCTTCCGGAGGCTGTTTTTCAACGGAACGTTCGATGACGGTTACGTGACGGGCCTCGTCGACCGGTTCCTTGACGCGTACGCCCTTCCGCAGGTCCGGGGCACGGGCTGACCTCGGGCTCGCGCATCCACGCGCGACGCACAAGCAAAGCCCGCTATGCTCAGCGGCCAGATGTTTCAGTGAGACTCCAGCGGCGCTCTATTCGCGCCGCAGACCCTGGGGATGTCTGCTCTATGAAACATCTTGTACCGCGCACGGGGGAGAGCGAACGGAGGCGCTCATCGGGGGGTCTGGCGAGCCCAGCTTCACACGACTGATGAGTGCTCGTGTTGCTGCCCTTGGCCGGAGGCGACGTGCCTGAAGTCATGGCGGGAGTGATTTCGTGAACCAGCTCATGGATAGCGGTGTCTGCGAGGCAATTCCCATATTGTCCGTAATGAACCGCGAAAAAACGCACCAACCCCATACCGCCCGGTTATTCGGCAGGGATGGGGAAATCGCCGAGCTCTGCGGGATGCTGCATGATCCGGCAATTCGGCTGCTGACCATCACCGGACCTGCCGGGGTGGGAAAGAGTTCCCTGGCGCACGCGGTGCTCGCCGGGGCCGTGCCCTACGCGGCGGACGGGGTCGTCCGCGTAGACCTCGCCTCGACCGGAAGCCGCACCATCGCCTGGCGGCAGGTCGCCTCGGCGCTGGGTGTGGGCACCGACGCCGCGGCGCTGACACTGCCCGAGCGGGTCGGCACCGAGATCGGCGACCGGGAACTGCTCCTCGTACTCGACAACTGCGACCTCGTGGCGCCACTGCTCTCCACGGATGTCGCTTCCCTGCTCCGCGAATGCCCGTCCCTGCGCGTTCTGCTGACAAGCCGTATCTCACTTGAGGTCTACGCGGAGCACCTGTTCCCCGTAGCGCCTTTCCCTGTGGGTTCCGGGGGGCAGACGCCCTACAGTTCCGTAGCGGTCCAGCTGTTCATCGACCGGGTACGGGCGCATTACCGAAGCGACATCCTGCACGGTGGCGAACTGCAGAATATCGCCGAAATCTGTGAACTCCTCGACGGCGTACCGCTGGCGATCGAGGTCACGGCGCGGGCCGTCGGCACCCTCAGCCCCCGGGCCCTGCTCGAACAGCTGCGGCGCGGGGCACACCCGTACAACAGCCGCTTGCTGGACGTCCCGACCCGGCACCAGTCGGTGCCGGGAGCGCTCTCATGGGGCGACCAGGCACTCTCCGCCGAGGAGCGGGCACTGCTCCAGCGGCTCGCTGTCTGCGAGACGTCCATCGACCTGCCCACGGCGCAGCGGCTCGGCAATCTCTCCCTGATGCAGGCCGCCCGCCGACTGGACTCCCTGGTCCACAAGAGCCTGCTGGTCAGCGCCAAACGGGAAGGCGGCGAGCCCGAGTTCCGAATGCTCACGGCGACCCGCAACTATTACCGCAAGCGGATCGCCCAGGACCCGGAAGAGCAGGCCGAGGCCCGCAGCAGGCACGCCGACCACTACGCGAAGTTCGCCATCGCGGCCGAACGCGGGCTGCGTATCGCGGACGAACGGGCCCACTGGCTCGCCCTCGCGCAGTCCCGGCTGGCCGACATCCGGACCGCGATCCGCCGCTTCCAGTCCAAGGGAGAGCACGCCACGGCGGTACGTACGCTGCTCGCCCTCGAAGAGGCATGGACCGTACACAACCTGCTCAGCGAGTCCGCCGGCATCCTGTCCCGCTCCGTCACCGCCCTGGAGGCGGCTGACGTCAGGGACGCCCGCGACGCCGCGCTGCTCGCCGACGCGCTGGAGACAGCGGGCCGGTGGGCGACGGCGACCGAGCAACTGGAGTGCGCCCGCGCGCTGCTCACCCGCGCCGCCGAGCTGTACCGCAGCACCGGCGACCCGGGAGGCCGGGCCCGGGTGGCCGCGCTCCAGGGCGAGTTGCTGCGCCGGGCCGGAGACAGCGAAGCGGCAGAGCGTCAGGCCGACTTCGCCATCGCCGAACTCGACGCGCTCGGTGACGTCAGGGGAGCCGCGAACGCCCGGCGGCTGCTGGCCCTGGTCCGGGCGGGACGGGGCAAGCCGGACGCGGAGGGGCCGCTGCTGCGGGCCCTGGAGGATCTGCGGGCTTTGGAGGAGCCGTACGCGCGCGCCGTCGCGCTGGTCCACCTGGCCCGGGTACGGCAGTCAAGTGGCCGGTCCTCGGAGGCGTACACCACGGTCAGGGAGGCGATGGAGATCCTCACCCGGCACATCGGAAGCCCCGCCGACGTGGTGCTCGCACTGGAGACGGCAGCTCGCTCGGCGCCGAGCGGAGGCGGCACTGAGCGAGCCCACGTCCTGAGACTGCTGTCGATCGCCGGAGCGCTGCGCGAGCGGCACTCCGTACCGCAAAGCGAGGACGCGGCGGCGCTGCGGGCACTCGCCGGGCAACTGAAGGAAGCGTCGGGGGACGCGCGCGAGGCAGAGCCGGCCCGCACCGCCAGCGCGGGCGACTGCCCCACGCTCTATTCCGCCCTGGGCACCGCGTTGTCCGCACCGCTGCCCAAGCCGGTGCGGGCTCCCGGAGCGGACGCCAGGCTGGCGGGGCTCACGCCACGGCAGCACCAGATCGCGGAACTCGTCGCGGAAGGCATGACCAACCGGCAGATCGCCCGGTCCCTCGACCTGTCGGAATGGACGGTGGTCAACCACCTCCGGCAGGTCATGAACAAGCTCGAATGCCCCTCCCGTGTGCACGTCACCCGCATCGTGCAGCGGACGGCGGCCGGGTAGTGGAGGACCATCACATGGCCCGGCCCGGTACCCCCAAGGGTGCCGGGCCCGGTGCCAGGGCTGTCACGGTGCGGGTGCCGGCCAAGGTCAACATCCAGCTCGCCGTGGGCCCGGCACGCCCCGACGGGTACCACCGGCTGGCCAATGTCTTCCTCGCCGTCGGCCTGTACGACGAAGTCACCGCGACGGAGCCGGAGTCAGGCCCCGGGTCCGAGTACGGGTCGGGGTCGGGGGACGGGTCCGTGGCCGGGTCGGGGGCGGGTTCGGGGACCGTGGCCGGGTCGGGTTCCGAGTCGCGGCCGGGTGCCGGGCCGGGGGCGGTGCGCGTCACCGTCTCGGGGCCGGACGCCCACCGGGTGCCGCTGGGCAGCGACAACCCGGCGGTCCGTGCCGCCACCCTGCTCGCCGAGCACCACGCGCGCGGGCGCGCGGGTGGCGGCGATGGCAGCGGCGTGCCTCTTCACCTACACATCGCCAAGGACATCCCCGTGGCGGGCGGCATGGCCGGGGCCAGCGCCGACGCGGCGGGCGCGCTGGTCGCCTGCGACGCCCTGTGGGGGACCCGCACCAGCCGGTCGGACCTGCGGGCGCTCGCCGGGCAACTGGGCAGCGACGTCCCGTTCGGCCTCGTCGGCGGCGCCGCGCTCGGGCGCGGGCGGGGTGAGCTGCTCAACCCCCTGGAGGTGGGCGGCCAGTTCCACTGGGTGTTCGCCGTCGCCGAAGGCGGGCTGTCCGCCCCGGACGTCTACCGCGAATGCGACCGGCTGCGAGCCGCCTGGGACGACGGCAGCACCGACCGGCGCATCCCGGAGCCGGAACCGTCCCCGGCTGTACTCGGCGCGCTGCGGGCCGGTGACCCGGTCGCATTAGGCGCAGCTCTGATGGCGGGCGGCACCAGCAACGACCTCCAGGCCGCCGCACTCTCCCTCATGCCCTCACTGGCCCGCACCCTGCGCGTCGGCACGGACGCTGGGGCACTGGCGGCGATCGTCTCAGGGGCCGGGCCGACCTGTGCGTTCCTGACGCAGGACGCGCGGTCGTCGGCGGTCGTGGCCCGCGCCCTGACGGACGCGTACACCTGCCGCACGGCACGCGTGGCGACGGGCCCCGCGGACGGCGCGACGGTCATCAGCCCACGGCCGTGACCGGCCGGGCCAGGGACTGAGGCCCTGGGGCGGGAACGAGAACGGCAGTTGAGCCGCTGAGCCGCCCGCGCAGCCGGACGGGAGACGGGGGCCAAGCGGCCGCCCTACGCCCCGGACCGCACCCGATACCGCCCCGCGACGCCCGCGCAGTGCGGACCGCGTTCGCAGGAGGAACACCCCGTAACAGAAGCAACGACCGTAACGAAAGCAACGCCAATAACACCGCCGCGACCGACGCCGACCACCAGGCCGCCGACGCGCGTGCGCTACGGAGCGTACGGAGGCGTGAGTGTACGTCCCGGCACCGCCCCGCGCGCGGGCGCGCGAGGGGCGGGTCGGTGCCGAGGGCGTCGGCACCGGCCGGCCGGTTACCGGTTGTCGCGTCCAGAGCGGCCGCCCAGCCGCCCACCGAGGGCTACTTGACGCGGTGGGCCGTCGTCCGTGCCATCTCCTGGAGTTCGGCCGTCCACTGCGGGGACAGCGCCCCGCTCACCGCCGCGTTGGCGACGCTCAGGCGCTCCTCGATCACGGCCTCGACGCGGTCGCGGATGCCGGTCTTGATCAGCAGTGCGTGCAGCTCGTCCGGGTCGGTGTTCGGCAGGTCGTCGCGGACCAGGGCGCGTACCTCGGGCTCGTCCTGGAGGGCGAACGACATCAGCAGCGTCATCTTGTGCTGCTTGAAGTCAAGGCGTGCGGTCTTTCCGGTCACCTCCTCGTTGCCGAAGGCGTCCAGCAGGTCGTCGCGCAGCTGGAACGCCTCGCCGAGCGCCAGCCCGTACTCCTCGAACGGGCCCAGCAGCTCCGGGGAGCCGCCGGCGAGCATCGCACCGACCGACAGCGGCCGGTAGACGGTGTAGCGGCCGGACTTGAAGAGGGCGATCCAGCGGGCGAGCGGAATGTCCGGCTGGAACCGGGCGGCGGCCCGTACGTCCAGGAACTGCCCCACCATGAGCTCGGTGGACAGCTCGCCCCACACCTTGCGGGCGGCGGGCGGGCAGTCGGCCAGCAGCCGCTCCGCGTAGACGATGGCGAGGTTGCCCGCGAGCATCGCCACGCTCTGCCCGTAGTGCTTGCGGTCGCCGTGCCAGCCGCGCTCCGTGTGCAGCTTGGAGTGCTTCTCGTGGGCGGTGGGCTCGCCCCGGCGCAGCTCCGACTCGTCCAGCACGTCGTCGTGCAGGAGGGCGGAGGTGTGCATCAGCTCAAGCGCCGCGGCGGCGTCCACAGCCACCTGCGACGCGGGGTCGCCACCGGCGGCGAGGTAGGCGGCGACGCAGAAGGCGGACCGCAGCCGCTTGCCGCCGCTGGTGACCATGTCGCCGACGCAGTCGACGAGCTCCAGGGCGTCGGGGTTCTGGCCGTTCCAGAAGGCACGCTCTTCCGCGATGAGCGCCGTGAGCCGATCCTCTACGCGGGCGAGCATGTGGTCACGCAGCTCGCGCGGCGTGGGCTGGGCGGCCTTGGTGGCCGTGGGGGCGGCCACTGCCTCGGTGGATGTCACAACAAGCTCCCGGGCATGGAGAAGACGATGTCCTCAGTGGTGGTGGTGATGGTGTCAACGTGGTCGTAGCCCAGTTCGCGCAGGCGGCCGACCAGCTGTTCGACAAGGATCTCAGGTGCGCTGGCACCGGAGGTGACGCCGACGGTACCGATGCCGTCCAGCCAGCTCTCGTCCAGCTTGGAGACATCGTTGACGAGGTGGCTCTTGGCGCCGTGCCGGATCGCGACCTCGACCATGCGCACCGAGTTGCTGGAGTTGTCCGAGCCGACGACCAGGACCAGGTCCGCCTCGGCGGCCAGCTCCTTCACCGCGTTCTGCCGGTTCTGGCTGGCGTAGCAGATGTCGCCCGTGCCGGGGCCCTTGATGTCGGGGAAGCGGCGGGCGAGCTCGTCGGCGATGTCGATCGTCTCGTCCAGCGACAGCGTGGTCTGCGTGAGATAGGAGACGCTGCGGCCTTCGGGCACCTGGACCGTGCGGGCGTCCTCGACGCTCTCCACGACGATCGTGTCCTCGGGCGCTTCGCCGACCGTGCCCTCGACCTCCTCGTGGTAGGCGTGGCCGATCAGCAGGATGGTGTGGCCCGCGTGGGCGGAGCGCTTGGCTTCCTGGTGGACCTTGGAGACCAGCGGGCAAGTCGCGTCGATCACGTCCAGCTTGCGGGCCGCTGAGCTCGCCCGCACCTGGGGTGAGACGCCGTGCGCCGAGAAGACGCAGACGGCCCCCTCGGGGACCTCCTCCTCGGAGTCCACGAACACCGCGCCGCGTGCTTCCAGTCCGGTCACCACATGCTGGTTGTGAACGATCTGCTTCCGGACGTAGACGGGGGCTCCGTGGATGTCGAGTGCCCGCTCCACCATGTTGATCGCGCGGTCCACTCCCGCACAGAAGCCCCGCGGTTCGGCCATGATGATGCGTTTACGCACCGGGGTACTTATCGCGTTCACTGCCCCTCCAAAGGGGGTCGTAGGCTCAGTTCTTCTGGCCGCCGCCGTCCGGGGCCGTGACAACCTCCCGCCGGGCGGCCGGGCGCGGCCGCACCAGCGCGCGGTCCACCAGCCGTCCCGCCGCTCCGGTGTATCCGGTGGGATCGACCACCTCGGCGACCGCCGCCGATGTCAGGTGCGCGGTCACCTCGGGCAGCTCGCCCAGCACATCGCCGAGAGGGCGGCCCGAGGCCGCCGCGCGCGCCGAAGCCCGGTGGAGCAGTTCCTTGGCCGCTGCCTTGCCGAGCAGCGGGGCGAGCACGGCGGCGACCCGTTCGGAGACCACCTGGCCGCCGGTGAGACCGAGGTTGGCCAGCATCCGGTCGCCGGAGACCGTCAGGTTCCCGGTGAGCTCCACGCTGTGCCTGGCCGCGCCGCCCACCAGACGCAGGCAGTCGCGCAGCGGCTCCCACTCCGCGTGCCACACGCCCGCCGAGCGCTCGTCCTCGGCGACCATCGCGCTGGTCACGGTGGCCGCGAGCTGCGGGACCTGGAGGGCGGCGGAGCGGAGCAACGTGGCCAGCACCGGGTTGCGCTTGTGCGGCATCGCGGAGGAGGCACCGCGCCCGGCTACCGCACCCTCGTGCACCTCACCGACCTCGGTACGGGTCAGCGACTGCACATCGACCGCGATCTTCCCCAGCGCCCCGGCGGTGAAGGCGCAGGCCGCCGCCAGGTCGGCCATCGGCGTGCGGAGCGCGTGCCAGGGCAACACCGGCTGCGCCAGGCCGAGTTCGGCGGCGAAGGCGGCGGTCAGCTCGTAGCCGTAGTCGTAGGTGTGATCGTCGTTGTGGTTGTGGTTGTCGTTGTGGTCGTCGTCTTGGTCGTACGTGCCGTCCTGCGGGTCCCCGTTCGCACGCCGGGCTCCGTGGCCGGTGCCGCCGGGCGTGGCGTGCCCGTACCCGGCGTACTCCAGGTAACCGGCGAGGGTGCCCGCCGCGCCGCCCAGCTGGACGGGAAGGCTGTCACGGGTCCGCCGCAGCCGCTCAGCGGCGTCAAGTACCAGCCACATCCACCCGGCGGCCTTCAGCCCGAAGGTGGTGGGCACCGCGTGCAGGGTGAGCGTGCGGCCCGCCATCGCGGTGTCACGGTGCCGCTCGGCGAGCGCGGCCAGCGCCTCCGCGGTCCGGTCGAGGTCGGCGAGGATGAGCGCCAGCGCCCGGTCGGCCACCAGCATCGCCGCGGTGTCGAAGATGTCCTGGCTGGTCGAGCCACGATGGACGTACTCGGCTGCCTCCGCGTCCCGCGCCGCCACGACCGCCGTGAACTCCTGGACCAGGCCTACCACGGGATTCGCTGCCTCCCGGGCGCCACGGGCGAGCGCGAAAAGGTCGAGGTGTTCGGCGCGGGCGGCCTCGGTGATGACGCGTGCCGCGAAGGCCGGCACGGTCCCGAGTCGTGCCTGCGCGCGGGCCAGTCCGGCCTCGGCGTCGAGCATCGCCTGGAGCCAGGCGTGGTCGGCGACGGCGGCTTCGACGGGCGTTCCCGCGCGCACGGGCGAGAGCAGGCCGGAGTCGGCCCACTGGGCGAGGCCGGTGGGGCCCGCCGCGCCCGCGCGGGCCGCAGCCGCGCCCGTGGGCGCCGCTCCGGGGGAGAGGGCTCCGCCCTGGGCTCCGACCGCTGGGGCGTCCTGGGCTCCGTCCGCCGGAGGACGGAGCGGGGCGCCGGTCACCGCTCGGCCTCCCATGTCGCGCCCGTCAGCGGCTTGGCGCCGTCGCCCGGCGACGCGTCACGCTGCGCGGCCGGGGGCGTCCCGTGGTGCGCGGCGAGCGGCATGTCGTCGGCGTCGGCGAGCGGGGCGGCGGCATCGCCGGTGCGCGCCGCGCCCAGTACGGCGCGTGCGATGGCGTCGGAGTCGCCCAGCGTCACCGAGTTGACGCCCGGCCTGATGCCTGCCGCCGTCACCCAGTGCACGGCCTCCGTGGGCACCCCGAACGCGTACCGGCGCGGATGTGCCCGGCCCTTGGCGTCGAGCACGTGGTAGGGCCGCTCGGTGACCGCGAGGCCGCCGGTCTCGTACGCCTCGCCGTGCGCCGACGGTATGCGGTACGAGGAGCACTGCCCGGTGGCCAGCAGGTGGCGCATCAGCGGGTCGGCGGCGCGCCGCAGGTCGATCTCGGGGAGCCTGGCCTCGATCAGCGCGCCGGCCGTCACCCGGGAGCCGGGCACCGAGGGGGACTCGGCGACGAAGGCACCCGCCGTACGGTCAAGACCCACGCGCAGCCCGGGCCCCACGATCCGCAGCACCCCGGCCTCCACCAGCGCCAGCAGCTCCTCGATGCGGCGCGCGGGCGGGCCGATCGACAGATACGCGTTGAGCGGGGTGTACCAGCGGTCGAGGTCGGCGTGGTAGGAGTCGCCGCTGAGGCCGCCGTGGTCGACCGCGAGCCGCAGTTCGTTCCGCAGGTCACGCAGCACATCCAGGGCGGCCTTGAGCGGGCCGCTGACGTTCCCCGCGTGGGCCTCTTCGAGGTCCTTGCGCAGGTAGTCGAGCAGCCAGCCCTGGAAGTCGTCGTGGTCGGCGAACTCACGGTCACCGTAGGGGCGTTCGATGGCCTCCCAGTCCCAGCGGTCGGCGGGCCCGATGCCGAACGTGTCGAGCAGCCACGCCTCCTGGGAGTCGTCCTCCCCGGTGCCGCCCGCCGTGCGGGCCAGGAACCGCTCCTGGAAGTCGGCGACCCGGTCGCCCTGGCCGCGGGAGGTGAGCAGCGCGGTGTAGTAGACGGTCTCGACCTCGCGGGAGACCAGCGGCCACAGCACCTCACGGAACCCGAGCCCCGCCCCGCCAGCGCTCTGCGCCCGCAGCTTGGCGATCAAGTCGGGGGTGAGCAGCAGGGGTTCGTGGCGCCCCTCGACGCCCTTCTCGTTCTCGCCGCGCGAGTGGTACGGCATGCCGCGCCGCGAACCGGCGTACAACTTCGGCTCCCGTCCAGACGGCACGTAGCGGAGCTGTTCACCGTGCCGCTCGTACGCGCCGCCCCGGCCCTCGGTCAGCAGCGCCATGTGGTCGAAGAAGTTGAGCCCGAGGCCGCGCAGCAGCACGGTGACCCCGGGCCCGATGGCGGATAGGTTCACATCGGCGGGGTTCGCCGGGGGAATGTACGCCAGGCCGTGCTCGGCGGCGAAGGCGCGGAGGCCGTTCTCCTCCGCCGAGGGCTCGACCGGCACATGACCCTGCGCCAGCACCACGGCGTCCAGGCCCGTGAGGCGGGTGCCGTCGGCCAGCGTCACGGTCTGCGTGCCCGCCGGATCGTCGTCGAGAGCGACGGCCTGCGTGGGATGTACCCGCAGCGTCACGTGCGGCGGCGCGCCGCTCAGCACCCTGCGGAACGCCCAGGAGAGGTAGGTGCCGTACAGGGCGCGCGTCGGGTACGTGTCGGGCTCAAGGGCCTTGGCCTCGGCGAGCGTCGCGGCGTCGTACGTGCCATCCGCGTACGTGATGTCATCAGCGGACGTGTCATCAGCGGACGTGTCATCCGAGCCATGTAGTCCGTCCGCGCTTTCCGCGCCGGGCGGGGCTACGCTGGAGCCGTCCGCCGTGCGCGTCCCGTCGGCGGGCGCGCACATCCCGCTGACGAAACGGGCCCATTCGTACAGGCTCGGGCCCGGTTCAAGGGGCCCGTCCATTTCGACGCTCTCATCGGTGAATACCGTCACTTGGCAGGCCACGGTATTCATGAGCAGGTGCCGGGACTGATCAGTACGCCATACCCGCCCGGGTCCTGGTGCGCACGGGTCGACCACATGCACGGTGACAGCGTCGTGGGCGTCGGGGGGCGCGCCGTACCGCGCATTGACGCAGAGCCGCTCAAGGACCGATAGGCCACGTGGGCCGGCCCCGATGACGCAGACATCGAGGCGCGTGCTGGCCATGTCGGTCTCCATTCCCTGTACGACGCATCACCGAGAGGGTTAGCTCGACATGAGCGAACTAGCCTCCGATTCTTGAGGAAAGTGGGCGGGCACGGTAGCGGCTAGTTCTTGCTATCTGAGATGGTGGAGCTTGCCATGTGGCTTGCTATGGCGATTCGTGCAGGTGGGGGCCTATTTTGTGACGACTTCTAGCCTTCATAACGCCGGGCGACCAGTGCCTGCACGCATGCTGCGCGGCCACCCGCACAGCCAGCCGTGAAGGTAAAAGTCGTTCGCATCAGGAGTGCCGGAATGTCCTATCGAAAACACCCGCTGAACATCGCTGAGCTGTTTGAATGGCACGCGCAGGCGAAGCAGCAGACCGTTGCTTACCTGGACCGGCCCTTTGACATCGCCCCTGACAAAGGCACGCGTTTCGACGCGGCGCAGCTCGCACAGACGGTCAGGGACTTCTCCGCGCGGCTTTACGCGGCAGGGGCGCGTGCCGGTGACAGGGTGGCCATTGTCAAAGACAATCACCTCGACATGACGCTGGCCGCCGCCGCTGCCGCCCGCTTCGGCGCCTTACCCGCGACGATCGCCGGACTCAACACCCCGGAAAACCACCGCGCCATGATCGCCAAACTGGAACCCTCGGTTCTGGTGGTGTCGCCGACAGCGCTGGCCAACGCCGCGCGGGCGGGCGTCGAGCTGTGCGGTCCGAAGACGAGGATGCTGGTCCTCGGCGAACGGGGGGAGGGGGCGCGGGACGACGCGCTGACCCTCGGCGATCTGGACGGCGCGGACGCCCCGCCGACCCGGTTGCGCGCCCCGCACGAGTCGATGCTCATCATGCACAGCTCCGGAACCACCGGTGTCCCCAAGCTCGTGGTGCACTCCGGTAACTCACTGCTCGGCGGCGTCGCCCGGATGGAACGCATCCGGTTCCCGGTCCTGGCGAGCAAGCACCGTGACGTGGCCGCCACTTCGGTGTCGTTCGCGCACGGCCGGATCGTCTCGTGGGTGATGGGGCAGTTCGTCCTCGCGCCCAAGAAGATCGTGATCATCTCCCGGCATGACCCGGAGGTCGCCGAGCGCATGCTGGAGGAGCACCGCCCCACCTCCCTTGAGGCGTGCCCGAACATCTTCCAGCGCTGGGAGGACATCGCCCACCAGCGCCCGGAGCTGTTCCGCCAGATACGCCTGTACGTCGGCACGTTCGACGCCATTCACCCCCGTACGGTGCGGACCTTCCTGGGCGTCTCCAAGCGCCGCTTCCCGGTGTGGCTCCAGGGCTGGGGCCAGAGCGAGGTCGGCCCCGTCTGCTTCACCCTCTTCACGCGCGGCCGGATGAAGAACCTCTCCGACGACTCGGCCGTCACCAGCGACATCGGCTGGCCGTCGCCCGGCTTCAACAAGGTCCGCGTGGTGGACGCCGAAACCGGCCGCAAGGTCGCCAAGGGCCGGCCCGGCATCATGATGGTCACCACCAAGGCCCAGTGCCTGGACTACGTCGGCGAGAGCGACCGGCATGCGGAGAAGGTCCGCGGCAAGTGGTGGAACACCGGTGACATCGGCGAGATGCACGCCCTCGGCCGCCTCAAGCTGGTCGACCGCGAGGTGGACATCATCCCCGGCACCAGCGGCATCGAGTTGGAGAGCATCCTCCTCGACCGGCTGCCCCGCGCCTCCGACGTCACCGTGCTCGGCGTACCGGGAGAACTCCCCGTGCCCGTACTGTCGATGACCGACGACAAGCTCGACCCGCAGGAGTGGGCGGCCGCGACCGCCGGGCTGCCGCCGCTCGCCGAGCCGAAGCTGATCCCCTGGGCCGAGGTCCCGAGGACGGCGACCTGGAAGGTGCGCCGCCTGGACCTGCGCGAGCAGGTCCTCGGCAGCAAGCAGATCATCGGCACAGGCCGCTGGACCTGACGGACGCGTGGGGTACACCGCGTACGGGCCACGAGGGCGGGTCGGCCACACTCGGAGCACCAGTCGGCAGCCTGCGACGCGTCACCGCACTCGCGACGCGGCGCGGGCGGCCCACGGCCGGTCCGCCGCCCGCCCGCACGTGTAGGTCCGGGCACGTCCCCATGTCCGCTTGCCTGGCCGTATGTCCACCTGCTCAGCTGCCTGGCGCGCCGGGCCCGCACCGCGCGCCTTCCCGCACCACGGCACATCGCCCCCACATTCCGCTGTGACGACTTCGACGGGTACGAGACGCGTATGAGGAGCACCAGTGGCTGATATCGACATAGCCGTGATCGGCGCCGGCATAGCCGGTTTGACCACCGCCTACCGGCTGACGCAAGAGGGCCACCGGGTGGAGGTGTTCGAGTCCGAGGACGCACCGGGCGGGCGCATGCGCTCCAGCCGCGTCGACGGCTACACCACCGACCGGGGCGCGGAGACGATCTCCCCGTACGGCTACCCCGCGACGTGGGAGTTCATCAAGGAACTGGGCCTGGACCGGGGCCGTCAGATCCACCAGATCCAGCACCCGGTCGGCCTGTGGGACCAGGGCCGCAACCACCCCTGGGTGGGCCACCCGAAGGGCATGCTGCTCGGCGCCGGGCTGTCCGTCTCCGGGCGGCTCCAGTCGTTCCGCTCGATGCTGGGAGGCATGCGCCGCTCGGGCCAGGTGGACCCCGAATGGCCGGAGAACTCGCGGTACCGGAACATGACGCTCGCCGAGTTCGGCGAACGCTACGGCCGCGAGATGGTCGAGCGCAGCCTCGGCCCGATCTCCCACACCGCCTTCGGCTGGCAGCCGGAACAGAGCGCGGTGGCGCCACTGCTGGCCATCATGCAGGGCACCAAGGGCATCTTCCGCTGGCAGACCTACCGCGACGGCCAGGACACCATGGCCCGCGTCCTGGCCACCAAGGTCAAGGTGCACATGTCCCGCTCGGTCGACCGGGTGGTCCGCGAGGGCGACGAGGTCCGCATCCACTTCACGGACGGCACCGACCTCTCCGCGCGGGCCGCCGTCCTCACCCAGCCGTCGCCGGAGATCCCCGCGCTCCACCCCGGACTACCGGACGAGGAACGGCCGTTCATCGAGGCGTCCACCTTCACCACGATGATGCGCGTCGCCGTCCGCCTGGACCGCCCACTGGAGCCCCGCCGCGACCCGGACAAGCCCCGCTCCTACGCGGTGGTCCTCGGCCCGAAGGAGCGCTCCCTCTTCTCCGGCGCCACGATCGAGCACAACAAGTGCCCCGACCGGGTGCCCGCAGGACGCGGACTTATCACCCTGCTCGTCTCGCCGCGCCGGGTCGGCGAGGTCTACGACCTGCCCGACGAGGAGGTGCTGGACCGGGCCCTGGACGAGAGCACGACGTTCATCGACGGTCTGCGCGAGGCGTACGTGGGTCACCACATCGTCCGCTGGCGCAACGGCCTTCCCGCCGCGCCGCCCGCCGCGCTGGCCCTGCGCGGCCGCTTCGTACGCCGGGCTCCGCAGCCCATCGAGTACGCGGGCGACTGGCTCTACCTCCGCCCGAGCAGCGAGGCGGCCATAGCGTCCTCGAAGATGGCCGTGGAGCGGGTGCACGCCTGGCTGGCGGGGCGGAACTAGGCCGTGGCCGGCGGGTCGTGGTGGGGGGCCTCTGTCCGTGCGCCTGTCTGTGCGTTGAGGGCTGCGGGTGGGTTGTGGCCGGGCGCGCAGTTCCCCGCGCCTTTGGCGGGGCGCGCCCCTTCGCCGGGCCCCCACCGGGCCCGGCCCGTCGGCGATGACTGTGGCGTCCGGGGGCGGGGTGGTGGCGCGGGTGGCCGCCGCCCTCGTGCGGCGTCACCTGGCCCCGGGTGCCAAGGGTCCGGCCAGGGCGATTACGCTCGGCCCTTTATCGAACGCGACCAACGGGGGCGGGCCGTGCGCAGTGCCGAAGCGACGACCGAAGGGGCCCGCATCCGCTGGGTCGAGCTGCCCGGCAGCGATCCCGTACGGGTCTACGTGCACGGCCTCGGCGCCGCCTCAGGCCCGTACTTCACCGAGGCCGCCCTCCACCCGCTGCTCGCGGGGCGTCGTTCCCTCCTGATCGACCTGCTCGGTCACGGCATCAGCGACCGGCCCACGGACTTCGACTACGCGCTGGAGTCGCACGCCGACGCCCTGGCCGCCGCGCTGGCCGCCGCCGGTGTCACCGGCGCCGAACTGGTCGCGCACAGCATGGGCGGCTCGGTAGCCATCGTGCTGGCCGCCCGGCACCCTCACCTGGTATCCCGGCTCGTACTGATCGACGCCAACCTCGACCCGATCCCGCGCGCTCCGGGAGCGAGCGGCAGCAGCGGCATCGCGGCCTACTCCGAACGGGAGTTCCTCGCCGGAGGCTGGGCGGAGGTCAGGGACCGGGTCGGGCCGCACTGGTGGGCCACGATGCGCCTGACGGGCCGGGAGGCACTGCACCGCAGTGCGACCCACCTCATCGAGGGCACGGTCCCCACGATGCGCGAACTCCTGCTGGATCTGAGGATTCCGCGTACGTTCCTCCACCCGGCGGCTGACGGCGGAGTGCCGGGCGCTGACGCGCTGACGGCGGCGGGCGTGCGCGTGGTCGCGGTCCCCGGCTGCGGCCACAACATCATGCTGGACAACCCTGACGGGTTCGCGGCGGCGACGGCTGAGGCCCTGACGCGGGGAGACCACCGGTGAACGGGGCGGGGCGGGCGGCCTTGGCCGCGGTGGTGGTGCTCGCGGCGGCCGGATGCGGGGGAGCGGCGGAACCCGGCGACCCGCAGAAGCGCAGGGCCGTGGCCGAGGAGACAGCGGCGGAGCCCGGCGACGCGCCGCTGACGCGAAGGGCCGTGGACGAGGAGATCGAGTCCGCCGTGAAGGAGGCGGGAGTGACCAAGGACGGCCTCCGTGCCATCGCGATCGCTGACAGCGGCGACGACGCGACGGCCGTGCCCGAGCGATGCCGCCTCGCGTGGTCCGGAGCGCGTGGCCGGTCCCCGAGGGAACCGGCGTACGACGAGTCGGTGGCCGCTTTGAAGCGGCACGGGTGGCAGGTGAAGGACCAGTCCTCGAAGGGCACGCTCGTCTACAGCATGCTGGAGCGAGGCGGCTGGAAGCTGAGCGTCACCCAGCACGCGCAGGAGCGCCCCGGCGACACGCTCATCTTCTCCGCGACCGCCCGCGACTGCTGACCTGCTGGCCGCTCAGGACGGCGTGGGGGCGGTGCGGGGCCGGGCATGAGGGGCGACACGGGGGCAGACGGCACGCGGGTGGCGAGGTGGCGCGACCGGCGTCCGGCGGCAGCCCGGCTCTCGTCCGCGGCTGTTTGCCCGCTGCCGCTCTGCCCCGCTGCACTTCCGTCTCGCTGCCTCGCCGCGCGTCGTCTCAGCGGTCGACCGGGGCCGTGGCGTACTGGTCGGTGAAGGCCGCTGCCGGGGCGATGGGCGTGATCACATCGATGAGTACGCCATCGGGCGCGGCCACGATGAAGTGCCGCTGGCCGAAGTCCTCGCTGCGCAGGGACAGTTCCTCGGTCAGTCCGGCCTCCCTGACCAGCCGCTGGTGCTCGGCGTCGACGTCGGCGACCTCGAAGTTGAGGATGAGGCCCCGGGCCGGTGTGCGGTAGCGCTCGGGCAGCGTCTGATGGCGGTAGTCGAGCAACGCCAGTTCGTAGCACGGTGGTTCGGGTCGGCGGAGGCTGACGTACCAGTCCGCGGCGAAGGTGACGTCGAAGCCGAAGTGCCGCACGTAGAAGTCGCGGGACCCGGCGACGTCATGGGTGCAGATCACCGGATAGAAGCTGTCGAGCTTGGCGTGCACAAGGACCTCCACGAGTTCACATACTGTCGGTATGTGAAGTGACGCTAGTAACATACTCCCGGTATGTCAATCGTGGTGAAGGGTGAGGTGGAGCATGGCGAGCAGGGCCGAGCAACGTGCGGAGACCCGGCGTGCGTTGCTGGCGGAGGGGAGGCGGCGGTTCGCCGGTGAGGGGTTTCACGGGGTGACCCTGGAGGACGTCGCCGGTGGCGTGGGGGTGACCAAGGGCGCCGCGTACCACCACTTCGGCAGCAAGGCGGGACTGTTCCAGGCCGTCGTCGAACAGGCGCAGCGGGAGATCGGCGACCGGGTGGCGGCGGCCGCCGACGCGCGAGAGGACCCGTGGGACCAACTGCTCGCGGGCTGCCGGGCGTTTCTGGCCGCCGGTTCCGACCCGGAGATCCAGCGGATCGTGCTCATCGACGCGCCCACCGTGCTGGGCTGGGACGCATGGCGAGCGATGGACGAGTCATCCTCCGCCCGCCATCTGGCCGAGGCCCTGGAGGAGCTGATCGCCTCCGGAGTGATCGCCCGGCAGCCGGTCGCGCCGCTGGCCCGGCTGCTGTCGGGGGCCATGAACGAGGCCGCCGTATGGCTGGCCCGGTCCTCCGACCCGTCCGCGCTGGACGCCACGACGGCGGCCCTGCGCACCCTGCTCAGCGGCCTGCGCCAGTAATCCCCGCCTCCCGCGCCTGTGCGGCGCGCTCCGGGCGCGGACGTCCGGCCGGTACGGTATGGCCGGGCACGCTACGGCGCTACGCACGGCCGTGCGGACGACGGAGCCCCGCTGCACCGGGCGAACGGTGTGCGGGGCTCCGCCTTCGTCGCCGCGCGTCCACGGGGGTCGGTCGCGCAGCGGGTTTCTCACACGCGGTCTACGGTCCGCTCGGGGGAGTGCTCGCCGCTCGCGTGTGGGGGTGTGGTCTGGGTGGAGGACGCCGATTCGCTGATGCCGAACCGGTCGTGGAACGTGCGCAGGGGGCCGGGTGCCCACCAGCTCTTCGTGCCGAGCAGGCGCATCGACGCCGGGAGCAGGATGCCCCGGATCAGCGTGGCGTCCAGCAGGATCGCCAGCGGCACGCCCAGGCCCAGCGCCTTCATATAGCTGATCCCGGAGGTCAGCATCACGATGAAGACCAGCGACAGGATGATGGCCGCGTACGTGACCACCTTGCCGACGCGCTCCAGGCCGGTCGCCACCGCCAGTTCGTTGTCACCAGTGCGGTCGTACTCCTCCTTGACGCGGGAGAGGATGAAGACCGCGTAGTCCATGGAGAGGCCGAAGCCGAGGGTCCCGACGAGGACGGGGACCGTCCAGTTGACCGCGCCGGTGTTGATGAAGTCGCCGACCATCCACTGCATGTGGCCGTCCTGGAAGATGAAGACCAGCGAGCCGAAGGTGGCGCTCAGGCTCAGGACGCTCAGCAGCATCGCCATCAGCGGCAGCAGCACACTGCCGGTGAGCAGGAAGAGCAGGATGTACGTGCCGATCGCCATGATGCCCAGCGCGATCGGGAGGTTGTCGGCGAAGACCTCGAAGGTGTCGACGGAGATGGCGGACTGGCCGCCGACCTTCACCGGGAAGGGGGCGTTGGCGTCGCGGATGTCGCGGACGATCTCCTCACCCTCTGGCGAGAGGCCGTCCACCTTCGGCACGACGCTCAGGTACGTCGAGGAGTCGGTGGCGTACTGCTGGGAGAACTTCGTCGGCGGGGTGAGCCGCCTGCCCTCCGCATAGCTGCCGGTGATCGAGTCGACGCGGGCGACGTTGGGCAGGGCCGACAGCGTCGTCGCGTACTCGTTGATATCGCCCTTGCGCTCCGTCACCTTGCCGATGTCACGGCCGACGACCTGCACGGCTTGGGACTCGCGGGTGTCGAAGTCTTCCCGGATGGTCTGCGCGACCTCCGCTGACTGGGCGGACTTCGGCAGGATCTGCTCGTCCGGCAGCCGCAGGTTGAGGTCGCGGACTGGGGAGCCGAGCAGGGCCATCAGCGCCAGAACAGCGACCACCAGGGGAACGGGCTTGCGCATGACGAAGATCGCCAGGCGGTGCCAGCCTCCTTCGGAGGACTCGGTCTCCGGGCGGGCCTTGCGGCGGATCAGCCGCAGCTTGTCGATGCGCGGCCCGGCCCAGGCCAGCAGCGCGGGCACGATGACCAGGGTGGTGGCGGCCGCCGTCAGCGATGTCATCGCGCCGCCCACGGCGATCGACTGGAACATGCCGAACGGCATCACCATCAGGGACATGCAGGCGATGGCCAGAGTGATGGCCGAGAAGGTCACCGTGCGGCCGACCTGCCGCATCGTGGCGCGGATGGCGTCGTGGGTCTCCAGGCCGCGCTTCAGTTCCTCGCGATAGCGGGTGATGAAGAGCAGGCTGTAGTCGATCGCCAGGCCGAGGCCGAGCAGGGTGGTGACGTTGGTCAGCAGGTTGTTCGCGTCGAAGCCGAAGGTGATCAGGAACAGCAGGCCGAAGACCAGCAGCATCGTGGCCAGCGCGACCGCCAGCGGCAGGGCGGCGGCCACCAGCGAGCCGAAGATGACCACCAGCACGATCAGCACCAGCGGGAAGACCAGGGTCTCCGCCTTGGCGGCGTCCTTGGCCGACTGGTCGACGTTCTCGAAGTTCATCAGGGCGATGCCGCCGAGTTCGAGCTTGAGGCCGTCGACCTTGCCCGAGTACTCCTCGTCCAGGTCCTGCACCCGGTCGTTGATCTCGTCGAAGTCACCGATGATGCGCCCGCTCAGCAGCGCCTCGTCGCCCGTTTTCCCCTTCAGCGCCGGAGCCTTGTCCATCGACCAGTACGACGCGACGTTCCTGACGTACTTCTCCTGCGCGAGCTTCCGCGTGAGCTTCAAGCCGGCCGCCGCGACCGCCGGGTCGTCGACGCCGCGCGGGTCACTGACGACGATCGTCAGGTTCGGGCTGCCCTGCTTGAACTCCTGCTCCAGGATGTCCTCGGTCTTGTGCGACTCCGTGTCCGTGTTCTCGTATCCCCCCATCGTCAGCCTGTCCGTCAGGCCCATGGAGGCCCCACCGACGGCGAGCGCGATGATCAGCACGGCCAGCAGCACTTTCTTCGGCCGAGGGAGGATCAGACTCGCTAGTCTGTCGAGCATGTGGATATCTCCTGTCGGGCGGTGCGAAGGGGAAAGCACCGGACGAGACTTGTGGAACAAGTTGCACTGGACCTGTGGAACAGTCTGCACCTGTGACCGGTCCGGTGCAAGCTGTTCTATAGGGCTGTGGACAAGGTCGTGGCGCGGCCCGGACATCCCGTCATATAACTGCCCCGGTTCCGTGGTCGGCGCGCTCGCGGGGTGATGAATGCCTGGGCCCTGCCGTGGAGTTCAACCCGGGAGCTGCCCAACAGACACGCTCAAGTGGACACATTCAGCGAACGCGCGGCCGAGAAGGGGACGGGCCGGGACCGGCCGCTCACACGTGAAGTGCCAGCACATTCGCGAGGAGCAGCACGAGCACGCCCCAGCGGTGCAGCTTGATGCCGAGCATGCGGGCCTCCAGCAGATTCCCCTGGCGCACACCCGACTTCGCCTGCACGACCCGCATCGCGTACAGCGGCAGCATCAGCGCCGCGAACCACCACGCCACCGCGCCGAGCGCGATGGCCGTCACCACGGCGGCGGGCTCCAGCAGATGCGTCGCCACGATGATCTTCCGGTAGGTGGTGGGGGAGGTGAGCGTCGCCAGGTTGCGGCGTCCGGCGAGCCGGTCGCCCTCCACGTCGTTCATGTTCGAGTAGACGGAGACCAGCAGGCACCAGAGCCCGAAGATCACCGACTCCAGGATGATCAGGCCTGTGACCTCGCCCGTCAGCAGCACGTACGGGATGAGGATCGCGAGGCCGGGCGTCAGCAGCATCAGCTCCTGGCCGCCGTTGTAGCTGATCTTCACCCCGTAGGAGTACTGCACGTTGGACACGAGGACCGCCGCCATCAGCAGGCCGACCCACAGGGGGCTCTCGGGCGCGATGGCGAAGGTCAGCGACCAGACGGCGGCGCCGCACAGTATCGCCACCCAGCCGAAGACCTCGGCCTGTCGCACCGTCAGGGCCCCGCTCAGCAGCGGCTTACGGGCGAAGTCGCGCAGCGCCCCGGACTCCGGGGAGTAGTTGCGCGCGTCGCTGCCGTCCTTGATGCCGGTGACATCGTCCAGCGCGACCGTCGCCGACACCACCCCGACGTAACCCACGACGTACAGCACCAGCACGGTGAACGTCTCGCCGTCCCACAGCTGCGAACCCGGCAGGGCGGCCCACACGACGAACGCGCTCAGGTAGTAGTCGTAGAACGAGAGCTTGCCGAGCTTGACGTAGGCGTTCAGACGGTCTCTGGTGTTCGGCGACAAGGCGAGGTTGAGCGTCATGAGAGGGCTGCCTTCTGTGTGTTGTCTTCGCGCTTGAGGGTTCTTCCCGACGTCCTCGGTGCGGGGCGCGCGGGCGGCGCCTGGTGCGTGGATGCCTCAGTGGGGGGGGGCGGTGGTGTGGTGTGGGGGTGGCGCTCGTGGCGCTTGTTCGGTTGTTTGCCGCGGGCCGCCGTATCCACCGCCGGGCGCCCGCGCCGTACGCGCACGGCGCACGCGCGTGAGCGGCGTACCGGCGGCGTACCGCGCTACGGCGGTGTGCGGCCCCGCGCCGCGCTACTGCGATTTCCGGGGCTCACGGGGCTCAACGGGGTTTGCGGCCGTACGTCGAGATGAGGACCTGGCTCAGCCAGTGGTGGGCGGGGTCGCCCATCTCGTCGATGGCCTCGGCGATGCGGGAATCGGGCAGCATGCCCTCGGCGACGATGCGCGGGCGCATGAATTCCAGCCACAGCTGGTAGTGCCTGGCCTGCTGGGAGCCGCCCATCACCATCACGGCCCGGCCCTCCGCCGACACCTCCTCAAGCTCGCACCCCAGGGCGGCCTCCAGGTCGAAGTGCCCGCCGCGCGGCTCATGGCCCGCGCGGCGCATCAGCTCGTAGCCCGCCGCGCGCACGTCCTGGAGGAAGTCCTCGGAGACCGCGCTGCGGAACAGCGGCAGCGAGTCGGTGTCCTCAAGGAACAGCCAGCCGCCCGGCTTCAGCGCGCGGACCATCCTGGCCACCGCCGCCGGGCGGTCTTCGAGGTGCTGGACGACCATGCGGGAGTGCACGACGTCGAAGGACTCGGCGGGCAGCTCCTCGGTACGCACGTCGATCCGCTCGACCTGGACATGCGGTGCCTTGACCGGTTCCAGCCGCTCGGTGTCCAGGTCGGCGGCGAGCACCCGGCCTGTCGGGCCCACCCGTTCGCCCAGCCAGCGGGCGATGGACCCCGACCCGGCGCCCACTTCCAGGGCATGCCAGCCTGTGGTCACACCCAGCCGTTCCATCCGCTCGATGGTGCCCGGGTCCCAGATGGACTCGTTGGCGCGTAGCCTTTCCGTCTCCCGGTCCCAACCCGAATCGAACACGTAGGATTTCGGCTTCCGCTCCGCGACGCTCATAACACTCCCTCGTCCCCGCCTGTGCCCCTGTGTGGGCCCTCAGGCTAGGAAGCCGTGCAATTCCCTGCTATGGCAAGAGGCTGCACGCGCGGCGGTACTCCAGGCAGTTATCTGCTAAGGACGACCGCGTCAAGTCTGACGTACGGTGGGCACTTTCGTACGTACATGCATAAGGAGATCGCAATGCTGCACACACTGCTCGTCGGGCTCGGACGGTCAGGACGAGAGCTGCATCTGCCGATACTCCGCCGTTTGCGGCAGGACGCCGGAGTCGGCTCCGGAAACGCGGCTTCCACCACTCCCTTCGCCGCCGCCACACCGCTCGGCTACGACCTGCTGCCTCAGTCTGAGGACCAGTCCGTGCCAGGTTTGACCGTCGTGCCCTCGCTGGCCGAAGCCCGCGCCAGGCTCGAACCGGAGACCACCGTCGTCCACTTGTGCACGCCACCGGGCGAGCGTGCCGAGGTGCTGCGCGAACTCGCGGGCCACGGCTTCCGCTGCTTCCTCGTAGAGAAGCCACTCGGCCTCGACAGCGCCGCGGTGGAGGACATCCGTGCCGTGCGGGACGAATACCGGTTGCGGCTCGCCGTCGTCGCGCCCTGGCTGCACAGCACGCTCACCGAGCGGCTCCACCGCACCGTTGTCTCCGGGCGGCTCGGCGCGCTGCGCCGGATCACCGTCCACCAGCGCAAGCCACGGCTGCGCAGGACGCTCAGCACGCCCAGCCACCCGACCGCGTTCGACGTGGAGCTGCCGCACTCCGTCGGCGTCGCCCTGCGGCTCGCGGGCGGTGGGCGGATCACCGACGCCGCCTGGACCGACGCCAGGGCCGGTGATCAGGTGGTGCCCCACATGGGCACCGCCGAGCTGACCCTCGCCCACGACGAGGGCGTGTCCACGCGGATCGTGACGGACCTGGTCTCACCCATACGGGAACGCAGCATCGTGCTCGACTTCGACGCGGGCGTCGCCGTCGGCCACTACCCCATCAGCGGCGACGACAACTACGCCCAGCTGTACGTCACCCCCACCGGCCTGCCGGAGGAGCGCGAGATCTTCCAGGAGGACGCGCTCGACGCATGCCTGCTGAGCTGCTACCGCGGATTCGTCGAGCATGCCGACCTCACCGCGGACTTCGAACTCCAGGCCCAGGTGGTGGAGCTGCTGGAGAGCGCCAAGCGGCACGCGGCCTCCGGCGAACCGGTGGCAGCGGCGGCCACGTCACACAAGAACGGGAGCGTCCATGTCGGCTGACGCCACCGGGACCAGCGCGGGAACCGCGCTACCGGCGGGAATCGCGCTGTGCGGGATCGGCGACGAGGCGGGAGCCTCGCTGGACGAGCAGATCACCGCGCTCACCACCCTCGGCTGGGGCCATATCGAACTGCGCAACATCGACGGGACGGCCGTGGCCGACCTGGACGACGCCGCGTTCGACCGGCTCGTGGAGCGCCTTGACGCCGCCGGGCTCGCCGTCACCTGCGTGGACTCGCGGATCGCCAACTGGGCCCGCCCCGTCACCGGCGACTTCGACCAGGACCTGCGGGAGCTGGACATCCTCGCCCAACGCTGCCCGCGCCTTGGCACCCGCAACGTCCGCGTCATGTCCTACCCCAACGACGGGCTGCCCGAGGAGCGCTGGCGCGCGACGGTCCTGGACCGGATGAGCACGCTCGCCGCCCGCGCCGAGGACGCCGGTCTCGTCCTGCTGCACGAGAACTGCGCGGGCTGGGCCGGGACCGAGGCCGCCCGGATGCGCGAGCTGCTCGACCACGTGGCCAGCCCCGCCCTGCGGCTGCTGTTCGACGTCGGCAACGGTGTCGCCTACGACTACGAGGCGTACGACCTGCTGCCCGAGATCGCGCCGTATGTCGCGCACGTCCACATCAAGGACGCCCTGGGTACCCCCGAGGACGCCGGCTACACCCTTCCCGGCGACGGCCGCTGCCGCGTCGCCGACTCGCTGCGCTACCTCCTCGACCACGGCTACACCGGCGTCTGGTCCATCGAACCGCACATCAACGTACGGCCGCACGAATCACTCGCCGTCGAAGGCAGGGACGGCGTGGACGCCTTCATCGACTACGGGCGGGCCCTGGAGAAGCTGATCGACGGCCTCACCAAGGAACGGGCGTGAGCGGCGAGCAGGCGGGTGCCCCCGGCGCCGGTCACGTCGAACTGCTGCCCGCCGAGCGGGACCTGCTGCTGCGGCTGATCGGCATGCCCACAGCGGGTCCGCTGGAGACCGGCCCCGACGGCCCGCGCCCGCAGCTGTGGGAGGCTCAGCGCGCCTACGCGGAGGCCGCGGCCGAACTGGGCTTCACCGTGCTGCACCACGCCGCGCCCGACCCGTCCGTGCTGGACCGCGACGGCGTGCCCGTCACCGTCCGCGAGGCCGCCGCCGCGATGCCCGGCTTCCTGGACTGCCAGCCCAGCATGGTGCTGCGGCTCGGGCCCGCGCTGCCGCGCGAGCGGACCGTCATGTTCAACGTCCACCTGGACACCGTCGCCGGGTGGGAGCCGCCGCGCTATGAGAACGGACGCTTCCACGGCCGGGGCGCCATCGACGCCAAGGGACCCGCCGTCGCGCTGCTCGCGGGACTGCGCGCGGCGCGGGCCGCCGTGCCCGGACTCGGCGACAGCGTCAGCGTGCTCATCCAGCTCGTCGCCGGGGAGGAAGGCGGGGCGATGGGCGTCTTCGGCACCCGCCCGCTCGTCGAAAGCGGCCACACCGGCAGGCTCAACATCTTCTGCGAGCCCACCCGGACGCTGCTCGTGCCGCGCTCCACCGCCTCGGCCACCGCCCGCGTCACCGTCGCCGGGCAGGACTCCATCGACGACAGGCCCGGCGGCGGCCACAACGCCACCGTGCTCCTCGGCTACCTGGCCCAGCACCTCGCGGAGCGGCTCTCCGGGCGCGTCGAAGGAGGCCGGGTGTGCGTCGCCGGACTGCACACCGGCGAACTGCACAACAAGGTCTACGGCAGCGGGCGGCTCCTGCTGAACCTCGCCTACCAGACCACCGAAGCGGGCCAGGCCCTCCAGCGGGCCCTGGCCGACGAACTCGCCGCAGGACTCGCCGCCTTCACCGCCCACTTCGGCGGCCTCCCCGACTTCGCCCTGACCGCGCGCGAGGCCGCCGCGGTCACCACCCTGGACTGGCTCAAACGCGGCCTTCCCGCGCTCAGCAGCGCCGACCCGTGGGCCGAGGAACTGCTGACCTCGGGGGCCGGACTGCGCTACGCGCCCGACGGCTCCGGAGTCTGCACCTGCGACGCCATCTGGATGCACGGCGTCCCCGGCGCGTACACCGCCGTCTACGGGCCCGGCGACCTCGACGCGAACGGCGCCCACGCCGAAGGGGAGCACGCCGACCTCGCCGACCTGGAGTCCTTCGCCACCGGCGTCAGCTCCCTGCTCGCCCACTTCGTCCGCGCCACAGGGCCGGCAGGCCCGGCCGGCGCCCCCCGACCCGCCGGCTACAGCCGCACCGCCCTAGCCAGGAACGGATCGTCATGACACCGACGCCACCCACAGCCGAGGACACGGCCCAGCGCATCCCGTACGAGGCCCTGGTGGACTTCGCCACCGAGGTGTTCACCGCCCGCGGCCTGCCGGACGGCCGGGCCCGCACCTCAGCCGAAGCCCTGGTCTACGGAGACCTCGCGGGCATGCGCTCGCACGGCCTCACCAACCTCACCCGGCTCTACCTGCCGCTGTTCGACGACAAGCGGGCCGACCCCGGCGCCGAGCCCGAGGTGCTGGCCGACAAGGGCGCCTCCGTCCTGCTCGACGCCCGCAAGGGGCTGGGCCTGTGGGTCGCCAGCGAGGCCATGGACCTCGCCGCCGACCGGGCCGCCGAATACGGCATAGGCATGGTCTCCGTGCGCGACGCCACCCACTTCGGCTGCGCCGGGTTCCACACGGCGCGCACCGCCGAGCGCGACATGATCGGCATCCTCGCCTCCAACTGCGGCGGCCAGCGCATCGCCCGGCCACCGGGCGGCAAGGTCGCCATGCTGGGCACCAACCCCATGAGCGTCGCCGCCCCGGCGGGCCCCGAGCTCCCCCCGTACGTCCTGGACATGAGCACCACGGCCGTGCCGACCGGCAAGATACGCGAGGCCGCCCGCGCGGGCCGCGCCATCCCCGAGGGCTGGATGGCCGACGAGCGGGGCGAGCCCATCACCGACCCGCACGCGCTCGACCGGGGCGAGGGCTTCCCGCTGTGGCTGGGCGGCCGACCGGAGACCGGCGCGTACAAGGGCTACGGACTCGCCCTGCTCGTCGAAGTGCTGGCCGCGCTGGTACCCGGCGCGGGGCTCGGCCCCGACCCCGAGGCGTACAGCGGCACCGGCGGCCCTTCCGGGCGCGACGACGACATCGGCATCCTCGCGCTTGCCGTCGCACCCGGCGCGCTGCGCCCCGTCGACGGATTCCTCTCCCAGGCGGGCGGGCTGTTCCAGTCGCTCCTGGACTGCCCGCCCATCGACCCCGCCGCGCCCGTCAGCTACCCCGGCGCACGAGAGGCAGCCGTCGCCGCCGCCGCGCGCGCCGACGGCGTGCCGATCAGCCCCGCGCTCTACGGGGAACTGTGCGAGGTCGCCACCCAATGGGGACTCCAGGCCCCGGCTGGAGAGCGCGCGTGAGCGGCAGGCTGCGGGTCGGGATCGTCGGGCTCGGCGTCATATCCCGCTTCTACGTGAAGGCCTTCGACGAGCTCTCCGACGTCGAGCTGGTGGCCGTGTGCGACCTGCGCCAGGACGCGCTGGCCCCGTTCGAGGGCAGGGCGCGCACCTACCGGGACCACCAGGCGATGATCGCCGACGGCGGTCTTGACGCCGTGGTCGTGAACGTTCCCAACGACGTGCACGCCCTGGTCTGCGGCCACCTCATCGAGGCCGGGCTCGCCGTCTGTGTGGAGAAGCCGCTCGCCACCCGCGTCGAGGACGGCAGGGAACTGGTGCGCGCGGCGCGCGAGAAAGGCGTGGTGCTCTTCACGTCCTTCCACCGCCGCTACAACGACAACGTCCTCGACCTCATCGCCGGGCTCCCCGCGGACGTGGGCGTCAAACACCTCACCGTCCGCTACCTGGAGATGATCGAGGAGCACGCCGGGGACGACCACTGGTACCTGGACCCGGAGCGCTGCGGCGGCGGTTGCGTCGCCGACAACGGGCCCAACGCCTTCGACACCGTCCGGCAGATCGTCGGCGACGTGACGGTCACCGACTCCAAGGTGATCCGCGACGCCCAGGGCACCGACCGGCAGGCCGACGTCGCGCTGCTGGCCTCCTCGGGCGCCACCGCCCGGGTCCTGCTCGACTGGGCCTACCCGGGCGAGACGAAGGACGTCGAGGTGACGCTCACCGACGGCACCGTGCGACGCGCCGACATGCTCGGCGGGCACAACGGCTTCAAGACCTCGCTCTGGCACGAGTACGTCGGCGTCCTGCGGGACTTCGCGACCGCCGTCGCCGGTGCGGAGGACCGAAGCGGGGGCGGCCTGGCCGCACTGGAACTCGTCGCCGAGGTCTACCGCCGCGAGGCGGCCGAGAAGAACACCACGCCAGGCAGCACCACGGCGGACACCAAGGGAGGCACCCGATGAACCCCGAAGAAGACGGTCTGAAGCGGCCGGTGACCGGCGGCCTCGTCAAGATCCTCACCCACAAGCGCGATGACCGGGGCATGGAGCTGACGGAGTTCGCCAGCCGCTGTGTCCGCCGCGAGGAGATCCACGAACTGGTCACCACCGACCACGACGACCCCTCGACTGGCGCTGTCATCGACCGCGTCGGCTTCCTCGGCTTCGTGGAGGTCAACTCCGGCGGCGTCATCGACCGGGGCGACGAGGTGCGCGTCGACGGGCACCTGGTCGGCACCGTCCTCGGCTTCGACTCCTGCCACTTCCCGAACCACTACAACATCCTGATCGCGGCCGACAAGACGTCCACGGGACCGGACCTCGGACTGAGGCCCGACATGGAGGTGCGTTTTGACCCTGCGCCCTGACAGACCGGCGCAGCCCGCCGCGACACCCCTGCTCGACTCGCTGTCCGGCCCCCGCGCCGTGCGGGCCCTCCCCGCGTCCCGGCTCCCCGAGCTGGCGCGGGAGATCAGGGGGTTCCTGGGGGAGGCGGTGTCGCGGGCGGGTGGGCAGCCCGGTCCGAATCTGGGTGTGGTGGAGCTGACGATCGCGCTGCACCGGGTCTTCGACTCGCCGCGCGACAGGCTGCTGTGGGACACCGGCCACCTGTCGTACGCGCACCGGCTGCTGACGGGACGCACGAAGTTCCGGTTGCGGGGCCGGGGCGGCCTCGCGGGGTGTTCCCCACGGCGGGAGCCCGAGCACGAGGTGATCGAGCACGAGACGGCCGGGAACGCGCGCGCGTCGACGGCTCTGTCGTACGCGGACGGGTTCGCGAAGGCGCACCGGCTGCGGGGGCTGCGGGACCGGCATGTGGTGGCGGTGATCGGGGACGGCGCGCTGACGGGCGGGATGGCCTGGGAGGCGCTGAACAACATCTCCGCGTCGAGGAACCTGCCGCTGGTGATCGTGGTGAACGACAACGGCCGCTCCCACGCGCCCGCCCTCGGCGGCCTCGCCCACTATCTGGCGACGTTGCGTGCCAACTGGGGACGTGAGCGGCTCCTGGAGTGGGGCAAGGACGCCGTGGGCGACCGCCCCGAGATGGGCGCCGCGCCACTCGGGACCCTGTACGGCGCCACGGTGGGATTCCGGGACTTCACCGCCCCCCGGGGCCTCTTCGAAGACCTCGGCTTCGCGTACCTGGGCCCGGTGGACGGCCACGAGGTCAAGGCGGTCGAGTCGGCGTTACGGCGCGCCAAGTCGCTCGGCGGGCCGGTGATCGTGCACTGCGTGACGCGCGAGGGGAACGGTCAACCGGCGGAGCGGCACGAGCCCGGCCGGGGCCGCGCCGACGGGGCGGTCCCCGGCGCACCGGAGGCCACGCCGCTGAAACCGTCGTGGACGTCGGTGTTCTCCGATGAGATGGTCCGTGTCGCCACCGACCGCGAGGACGTGGTGGGCATCACGGCGGCCATGCTGCGGCCCGTAGGTCTTGAGGCGTTCGCGAAGGAGTTCCCCGAGCGGGTCTTCGACGTCGGCATCGCCGAACAGCACGCGGTCACCTCAGCCGC
>NZ_JBWLKN010000045.1:0-42844 GCF_059026195.1 Streptomyces sp. A01
CGGAGCACGGAGCACGGAGCACGGAGCACGGAGCACGGAGCACGGAGCACGGAGCACGGAGCACGGAGCACGGAGCGTACGGCGCCACGGAGCACGGGAGCGTACGGGGCACGGGGCCGCAAGCGCGAGGGGTCTGCCCGGCTATCGGGCCGCTATCAGGGCCCGGAGCAGGCCGCTTGCGGGACGGGGCGCGTTGGCTAGCGCTGGGTGGGCGACGACGCGGCTGAGGGGGGCGACGGAGGGGAGGGAGGGGCCGGAGGAGGCGGTGGGAACACGGCTGCCGCGCTCAGGCGTGCCTTTGTGCGCGCGCCCACTCCCAGGTGCACGGCGGCCCGCAAATCGGCGCCCGTATCCACGTCGCGGCGAACACTCTCCACGCCCGCCAGCAATATCTCGTGCGCGCCTGACAAGCGATGCCGTATACGAGAAGCGCCACCAAAAGCGGGTTCGAATTCTGTTTCCGGTCCGGCCGTCAGCAAAGTGGTGCCGATTCTCGCGGCGTCCGCGAGAAATGCGCGCGGAAAGCCGGCCGCCGCGTTCAGGACCCGGTCGAGTTCCGCCGGGCGCAACGCGGGCAGGTCGGCGTTGAGGGCGGCGACCGCGGCGTCCGGCCGCATGGACCGTACCGCCGCCGCTCCGTGTGCGAGCGCGGCGTTCAGCCCGCCGCCGGGGACATCGGGCATGAGTCGCGCGCCGAGCGCCGCCAGTTCGGTCGTGGCGAGCGGATCGTCCGTGATGACCACCACATCGCGCACCCCGGCACAAGCCAGCGCCGCGCTGACGGTGTCCTGGGCGAAAGCGAGCGCGAGCCCTGGCCGCAGCCCGTCCGAAGCGGCGTCCGCCAGCCTGCTCTTCGCGCGGGACAGTGGTTTGAGCGGCACCACCAGGCTCCAGTCCACAGCCGCTCCCTCCGCTTCCTCTGTTCGCGCCCGCCTCATTCTCGCCTGCTGCCGGAGCTGCCCCGGACCGGCGGGGTTACGGTGTTCTCGACAGACCGGATACCTGGGGCGACACTTGTGCGACTGCCCGGGTGGCAACAAGCCAGCAGGTCAGCGAGCTCCAAGAGGAGGATGTCCGAGTGCCCCGCCACAGAATCGGCTTCTGGTACCGCCTGGCGGCGGTCCTCGCGAAACCGCCGCTCGTGATTCTGTTCAAACGGGACTGGCGCGGAATGGAGAACATTCCAGATCACGGCGGATTCATCACCGCGGTCAACCACAACTCGTATCTCGATCCGCTCTCGTACGCGCACTTCCAGTACAACAGCGGGCGAGTGCCGCGGTTCCTCGCGAAATCAGCGCTCTTCAAGGTGCCCGTCTTCGGCAGGATGTTCCGTGGCCTGCAGCTGATTCCGGTGTACCGCGAGTCCACCGACGCCGCCAACGCGTTCCGGGCCGCCGTGGCCGCCATCAACAAGGGCGAATGCGTCGCCTTCTACCCCGAGGGCACCCTGACCCGCGACCCCGACCACTGGCCCATGCGTGCGAAGACCGGCGCGGCCCGGGTCGCCTTGCTGACCAAGGCCCCGGTCATCCCGGTGGCGCAGTGGGGCGCCAACCAGGTACTGCCGCCGTACGCGAAGGCGAAGCGGGTGCGGCTGTTCCCCCGGAGAACGTTCAAGGTCATCGCGGGCCCGCCGGTCGATCTGTCCGAGTACTACGGACAGGAACCGACCGTTGAGGTGCTGCGTGCCGCAACCGACACCATCATGGGCGCCGTCACCGAACTCCTCGCCGAACTGCGCGAGGAACCGGTGCCGGACACCGCGTACGGACAGCGAAGGGGCCTCGCCGCCGGGGGCGACGGGGCCAAGGAGGGCGCCACGTGACACGCTGCGCGGTCTACGGCACGGGATCGTGGGGCACGGCCTTCGCGATGGTGCTCGCCGACGCTGGTTGTGAGGTGACCCTGTGGGGCCGCCGTGCCGAGCTGGTGGACGCCATCAATGACGGCCGGGGAAACCCGGACTACCTCCCGGGCGTGGAGCTTCCCGGCTCCGTACGGGCCACCACCGACCCCGCCGCGGCGGCGCGCGGCGCGCGGTTCACCGTCCTCGCCGTGCCCTCCCAGACGCTGCGCGGGAACCTCGCCGCGTGGACGCCGCTGCTGCCCGCCGACACGGTGCTCGTCAGCCTGATGAAGGGCGTCGAACTCGGCACCGCCAAGCGGATGAGCGAGGTCATCGAGGAGGTGGCGCAGGCGGACCCGGACCGGGTCGCTGTGCTCACGGGGCCCAACCTCGCCAAGGAGATCGCCGCCAGGCAGCCCGCCGCCGCCGTGGTCGCCTGCCGCGACGAGAGCGTCGCCCAGCGACTGCAGACCGCCTGCCACACGCCGTACTTCCGCCCGTACACCAATACCGACGTCGTGGGCTGCGAGCTGGGCGGCGCGGTGAAGAACGTCATCGCGCTCGCTGTGGGCATCGCCGACGGCATGGGTCTCGGGGACAACGCCAAGGCGTCGCTGATCACCCGCGGGCTCGCCGAGACCACGCGGCTCGGCCTGGCGATGGGCGCCGACGCGCCCACCTTCGCCGGTCTGGCCGGCATGGGCGACCTGGTGGCCACCTGCTCGTCGCCGCTCTCCCGCAACCACACGTTCGGCACCAACCTCGGACGGGGCATGACCCTGGCCGAGACCATCGCGGTGACCAAGCAGACCGCTGAGGGCGTCAAGTCCTGTGAGTCGGTCCTGGATCTGGCACGGCGGCACGGAGTTGACATGCCGATCACGGAGACGGTGGTCGGCATCGTGCACGACGGGAAGCCGCCCCTGGTGGCCCTCAAGGAACTGATGTCGCGCTCCGCCAAGCCGGAACGGCACTGACGGCTCAGCCAGCGGAGCCGGTACGGGGCCACCACTCCTGAGCCGCCGGGCGCCCGAATCCCCCGGCGTACGCTTCCGGGGCCCGGGAAGCGCGCACGGGGCGCGGGGGAGCGCGGACACTGGGCCGGGGGAGACCGGTGAGGACTGACCCCGAGCGAACCGCAGGGTAATCTCATTTCGATGAGCAGCGAGTCCACTTCCCCCAGCCCCGTACCCGTCTCCGGCGCCCCGTCCGGCCCTGGACCTGACGGCCGGAAGCCGCGTGTCGCCGTTGTGTTCGGTGGCCGCAGCTCCGAGCACGCCATCTCCGTACTCACCGCGGGCGCCGTGCTCGGAGCCATCGACCGTACGAAGTACGACGTGCTGCCGATCGGCATCACGACGGACGGACGGTGGGCGCTGACCGCCGATGAGCCCGAGCGGATGGCCATCAGCGGCACGACGCTGCCGAGCGTCGAGCAGCTCGCCGAAAGCCTTGAGGGCGGCGTGCTCTTGCCGCTCGATCCGAGCAGCCGCGAAGTGGTCTACAGCGAACCGGGCTCCGTGCCCAAGGTGCTGGGCGACGTGGACGTCGTCTTCCCCGTGCTCCACGGCCCGTACGGCGAGGACGGCACGCTCCAGGGCCTGCTGGAGCTGTCCGGAGTGCCGTACGTCGGCGCGGGGGTGCTCGCCTCAGCCGTCGGCATGGACAAGGAGTACATGAAGCGGGTCTTCAGCTCCTTCGGGCTGCCGGTCGGGCCGTACGAGGTGATCCGGTCCCGTGAGTGGCGGACCGGCCCCGGTGGTGACGGGGGAGCGGCCGCGCGCAAGAAGATCGTGGAGTTCACCGCTGAGCACGGCTGGCCGGTCTTCGTGAAGCCCGCCCGCGCCGGGTCCTCCATGGGCATCAGCAAGGTGGACGACCTCGCTGGGATCGATGAGGCCGTCGAGGAGGCGCGGAGGCACGACCCGAAGATCATCGTGGAGGCGCTGCTGCGTGGTCGCGAGATCGAGTGCGGAGTGCTGGAGTTCGAGGACGGGCCCCGGGCGAGCATCCCGGCGGAGATCCCCCCGGTCACCGCCCACGACTTCTACGACTTCGAGGCCAAGTACATCGACTCGGCGACCGGCATCGTGCCCGCCCCGCTCACGCCCGAGGAGACCGGGCGCGTGCAGGAACTCGCGGTCGCCGCCTTCGAGGCGGCCTCCTGTGAGGGGCTGGCACGGGTGGACTTCTTCCTGGCGGACACCGGCGACTTCGTGATCAACGAGATCAACACGATGCCCGGCTTCACCCCGATCTCCATGTATCCGCGCATGTGGCAGGAGAGCGGCGTGAGCTACCCGGAGCTGGTGGACCGCCTCATCCAGGCGGCCCTCAACCGCCCCACGGGCCTGCGCTAAGCCCCGCTGCTCGTCCCCGGTCAGCCTCTCTCCGTCCCCGGTTCGCTCCTTCTCCGTCGTCCTGCTTTCGGCTCCCTCGCCGTCTCCGCAGGGACTTATGGAGCACGGCGGGCTTTCCCCTGCGGGCACCTGTCGCGTACGGGGCTTCCGCCGCCCCGCTGCCGGCCCGGGCCCATAGCCGTGAACCCGGGGCCGGGGACGGCGGACGAACAGCGGGCGCGTGGCGCTACGGGGAGTGGATTGGTGGGCGGCATGCGCGCCGCGCCGCCCCGGCTCCGTACCGCCCGGAACGGGGCGGGGATCGCAGGCTGCTGACGTGCCGGGCGCTTGGGGCCGGGCACGGGGCTTGGAGCACGGGGCACGGGGCACGGGGCCTGGGTGGCGGCGCCGGACAACGGCGCCGGGCGCGCGGTATACGAGGCACGGAGGACGGGGCACGGAGCGCGGGTCTGGAGCCCGGGGCGCGGGGTGGCGGCTGGACTCGCGAAGTCGTGGGACCGGCGAGCGCGGAACGCGCCCGCCCGCGCGCGTGGGAGCGCCGGAGCCGGTCGGCCCGATGGCTAGACGCCCGTCGGTATGGTCTTCTTGACGGCGCTCGCGAGGTCGGTCAGTGCGTTGATCTCTGGGGCGTACTTCGCCGGTACCGTGACCTCTACGTACGCCTTGCGCAATATCGTCGTGAACCGGTAGCCGTCGTCCTGCTTTTCCAGCAGCCAGCCGACACCGTTCACGTCCACCGAGTCGGCGGTGGGGTTGTAATGTTCACTACCAGGCGTGAGCAGTTCAGGTCGGGGCACACCGCAGCGCAGTTGTACGGCCGGATCGCCCCAGGCGCCGGTGAACTCCGAAGCCGGATCGGCCTTACGCCGGTCGAGTCCGTCGACCTCCTTGGGCAGCTCCCTGTGCAGCGCGCGGCACAGCGTCGCGGCTCGTGGCGACGGCGAGGGAACCGTGGGTGCTGGGGAATCGTCGCTGACAGTGCAGCCGACGGCGGACAACAGCAGCGCGGCGATGGGCAGACGAGACAACCGGCGTGGTGGGAAACTCACCGGGCCGAGGATACGGGGAGCTACAGATGGACGACCGGGCAGGTGAGGGTGCGCGTGATGCCATCGACTTGCTGGACCTTGGCGACCACCATGTGTCCAAGTTCGTCCACCGTCTCAGCCTGGGCGCGCACGATGACGTCGTAAGGGCCGGTCACATCCTCGGCTTGGATCACTCCGGGGATCTTGCCGATGACTTCGGCGACGGTCGACGCTTTGCCGACCTCAGTCTGGATCAAGATGTACGCCTGTACCACGGAACCTCCAGGGCGGCGACGAGGATCATGTGGGGAGAAGGGACGCCACGGTACCGCGTCGCCGAGCGGCGCGGGGAGACCCGCGCGGCGTGCGCGGCGTGGCGGCCCGTAGACCAGACAGCGGAGCACAGGGCGGAAGATCAGTGCAAAGGGGCAATGGGATGAAGGGCACCGTGGGCGAGTTGGGGGAGTTCGGGCTGATCAGGGAGCTCACATCCCGGCTCACCAGCACCCCGGCGGTCCGGCTTGGACCGGGGGACGACGCCGCGGTGGTCGCAGCGCCGGACCGGCGCGTCGTGGCCAGTACCGATGTACTGCTGGAGGGGCGGCATTTCCGCCGCGACTGGTCCACCGCCTACGACGTCGGACGTAAGGCCGCCGCGCAGAACCTCGCTGACATCGCCGCCATGGGCGCGGTGCCCACCGCTCTCCTCCTCGGTCTTGTCGTGCCCGCGGACCTTCCTGTGACGTGGGCCAACGAGTTGATGGACGGCATCCGCGACGAATGCCAGGTGGCGGGCGCCGCTGTCGTGGGCGGCGACGTCGTGCGCGGCGAGATCATCACGGTGGCCATCACGGCTCTGGGAGATCTGCGCAACCACGAACCGGTCACTCGTTCCGGTGCCAAGCAGGGCGACGTTGTCGCCGTGACGGGCTGGCTCGGCTGGTCAGCCGCGGGGCACGCGGTGCTCTCACGCGGCTTCCGTTCGCCGCGCGCCTTCGTCGAAGCACACCGGCGCCCCGAGCCGCCGTACCACGCGGGCCCCGCCGCCGCCGGACTTGGCGCGACATCGATGACGGACGTCAGCGACGGGCTCGTCGCCGATCTCGGTCACATCGCCGAGGCCAGCAAGGTCCGCATCGACCTGCGGTCGGCGGCCATAGACATCCCTTCGCAGATGTCCGACATCGGTCAGGCGGTGGGTGTGGACCCGCTCCAGTGGGTGCTCAACGGCGGCGAGGACCACGCGATCGTGGCGACCTTCCCCAGCGACGTGAAACTTCCCGCCCGCTGGAAGGTCATCGGCGAGGTGCTCAACCCGTCGGCGCTGCCGCAGGTGACGGTCGACGGGGCGCCGTGGGCGAAGGCGGGCTGGGACCACTTCAGCGACGTGGAAGACGCCGAGGAGAACTGACACGGAGCGCCTGGACGCGGCGCCGGGGCGGCGGCGAAGCCGCCCCGGGTGGGCGCCGGGCAGTCGGCGCGCGGGCGCCGAGTAGATTCGGTGGTATGACCGTGGTTACCCCAGACGTAAGCCCTGTGCCCGCCGCGATACCCCCTCGCGTACTCACCGTCGCCGGCTCCGACTCCGGCGGCGGGGCGGGCATCCAGGCCGACCTGAAGACGATGCTCGCCCTCGGCACGCACGGGATGAGTGTGCTGACGGCCGTCACGGCGCAGAACTCCCTCGGTGTGCGGGGTGCGTGGGAGCTCCCGGTGGAAGCGATCCGCTCCCAGTACCGGGCTGTCGTCGACGACATCGGCGTCCAGGCGGTGAAGACGGGCATGCTCGCCTCACCGGAGATCGTGGAGACCGTCGCTGAGCTGCTCGCCGGTCTCGCCGCCCCCGTGGTGATCGACCCGGTCGGGGTCTCCAAGCACGGCGACGCACTGCTGGCCGCCGAGGCGCTCGACGCCGTACGTACGAAGCTCCTGCCGACGGCGACCGTCGCCGCCCCCAACCTGGACGAGGTCGAACAGCTCACGGGGTTCCGAGTGGCTGCGGAGGCGGACCTGCGGCACGCTGCGGCCGTCATCCTGGAGTTCGGCCCCCGCTGGGCCTTGATCAAGGGCGGTCATCTGGCGGGGGACGCCGTCGACCTGCTGACCGATGGGACCGAGGAGCACTGGCTCCGCTCCGTACGCCATGACAACCGGCACACGCACGGCACCGGTTGCACGCTCGCCAGCGCCATCGCCGCGCACCTGGCGCACGGGATGCCCGTACCGGAGGCGGTCGCCGCGGCGAAGGAGTACGTCACGGGAGCCATCGAAGCGGGCTTTCCGCTGGGCTCGGGCATCGGCCCGGTCGACCACGCGTGGCGCTGGCGCTGATCCCCCGCGCTCAGGAAGCCCTGGCCTGAAGGGTGCGGGCCAAGGAGAGTCCTACGGAGCACGGAGCACGGAGCACGGAGCACGGAGCACGGGGCACGGAGCACACGGGGCACGGGGCACGGAGCACGGGGCCGTGCCGGACGGTGCGGGTGCACAGGGCCTCGGGGCTGCGGGGTACGGAGCACGGGGCCCGGACCGCAAGACGTCTTCATCTCAGCACGGTCGAACGCTCGCGGAGCGCGCGCGTACGCGCGCATGCACGCGTGCCCACACGAAGCAAGGGAGGCGTAGGGAGGAGCGATAAATAGCGTGAAGAGAGGAGGCCCGAACTCTCTGCGCCGTGGGCAGGCCCAGGCAGGCGCAAGCGGGCAAAAAAAGACGGCCCGCCATAAAGGCGGGCCGACTTTGGCAACCGGCTGGCTGCGCTACGACGGGAACGTCAGCGCGCGACCTTGCCGGCCTTGATGCACGAGGTGCAGACGTTGAGCCGCTTCGGCGTCCGACCGACCACAGCGCGCACCGTCTGGATGTTGGGGTTCCAACGACGGCGAGTGCGGCGGTGCGAGTGCGAAATGTTGTTGCCGAAGCCCGGCCCCTTGCCGCAGACGTCGCAGTTGGCAGCCACGGGTCACTCCAAAGACTTCAGATGCACTTACGGTGAATCCCTGACGTGCCGGATCAACGAATGATCTGCATTGCCAGGGGGTAAAGGCCCGACTCTCATCGGGCAACCGGAGCAGCATACAACGACTGCTTCCGTACAACGAAACTACCATGGGTGCGCGGGCCCCTGCCCCGGGTGGTCCCTCCGGTGCGCGACTACCCTGCGGGCATTCAGGCTGCTCAGCCAGGACGGTCCAAGGAGGACGTACGTGCCGCACACGCTCGACGCCGAGGCGGTACGTACCTGGTGCGGGCTGGCGCTGGAGGCGCTTGGCCGGGCGCGCGAGGAGATCGACGCGATCAACGTCTATCCGGTCGCTGACGGGGACACCGGTACCAATCTGTATCTGACTGTGGAGTCCGCTACGCAGGCCGTTGGCGCAGCCTTCGGCGGCCATGCGGCCACGGGTACCGCGTCCAGGCCCAGCCTCGCTGATGCCATCCGGGCCATGGCCCACGGGGCGCTCATCGGGGCGCACGGGAACTCCGGAACGATTCTGTCGCAGCTGCTGCGCGGCATGGCTGAGGTGCTGGCCGCGAGCGACGAGGCCGGGGAGCTGGCCCCGGGCGCCGATGACGAAGGCCACGCCGGGGGTGAGGCGCTGTCCCGCGCGCTGTCCCGCGCGGCCGAGTCGGCCCGGCAGGCGGTCGCCCACCCCGTAGAGGGCACAGTCCTCACGGTGGCCACATCGGCAGCATCCGCGGCCGCCACCGCATGGGAAGCTATGACGACCACGCGGGGTGCTGACGGCGCGGAACTCGCATCGGGCCCACGGCGTAATGGGGCGGCAACGGAGCACGGGGCGAGTGCCCAGCGGGGCGCGATCACGGGGCACGGGGCAGCCGAACGCTGTGATGCGGCGACGGAGCACGCCGCGACGCAGCACGGGGCGACGGCAGGCCGAAGCGACGTAACGGAGCACGGGGCGACGGCGGAGCATAACGCCGCTACGGAGCACGGGGCGGAGGCAGGGAACGTCGCGGCAACGGAGCACGGGGCCGACGATGGGCCTGGGCCTGGGCCTGGGCCGCTGGCGCGTCGCTCGGTGCGCGGTGCTCGGGGAGCGGCAGCCGTGGCGCGTGCGGCCTATGAGGGCGCGCGTGCTGCCCTCGACGAGACCCCCGGCCAGCTCGACGCCCTGGCCGATGCCGGGGTTGTCGACGCGGGCGGCTATGGGCTCGTCACGGTCTTGGGCGCCCTCGCTGAGACGTTGACCGGTGAGCGGCCCTCGGCGCCGTTCAGCGCGCCCCGGAGCGCACTCGGCCGCGCGAAGTGGTCCGGAGCGCCCGGGCGGCGGCCTTCCGCCCGGGCCGCTGAAACGCTCCCGTCAGGCGCCCACGGACCGGCAGGCGCAGGGAGCGACGGGGAGGCCCAGGCCGCCCACGCTAGCGAAGCCGCCTATGGCACCGGACCTGTCAGGGGCGCCGAGCCAGCCTTCACTGCCTCCTCTTCGGCAGCCCCTCGCCACCCCGGCGAAGACGACCCCGGTGCGGGCTCGGGTCCCCGGGGGGCTTCCACCGATGAGGAGCCTCCCGGCTCCGGTCTCGTTGGTACGGGACGTACGGCCGGGAGCGCACCCGGTGAGGGTGCCTCCAGCACGTGTCTCTCACCCGGCTCCGTCAGCGGCGGCCCCGCTGCCGAGGGGCGCACTGTCCCGGACGCTTCCGGTGAGGGGCCCGCGTACGAGGTGATCTACCTCCTGGAGGCCGACGACGTGGCCGTCGCCAGGCTGCGGACCCGGCTGGACGCGCTGGGTGACTCGCTCGTCGTGGTGGGCGGCGACGGGTTGTGGAACGTCCACGTCCACGTCGACGACGCGGGCGCGGCGGTAGAGGCGGGCATTCAGGCGGGGCGCCCGTACCGCGTCCGGATCACCCACTTCGGCGGCGCGGCGGAACAGCGGCGGGGGCAAGCGGCCGATGCCGCCACGCGGGAGACGGGGCACGGGGCACGGGGCACGGGGCGGGGCGCGCGCGGCGAACGCGTGCCCCGCGCGGTGGTCGTGGTCGTGCCCGGCGATGGCCTCGCCGCCCTGTGCGCGGAAGCGGGCGCCACGGTGGTGACCACGCGCCCCGGAGAGCCGCCTGCCAGCGGGGAGTTGGTCGAGGCGGTTCGGAAAGCGCACGCTCACGAGGTCGTGCTGCTGCCCAACGACGCGGAGCTGCGGCACACGGCCGCGGCGGCCGCGGCGCAGGCGCGTACGGAGGGCGTACGGGTCGCCCTCATCCCGACCCGCTCCGTTGTCCAGGGCATCGCCGCGCTCGCCGTACACGAGGACGGGCGTCGCTTCGACGAGGACGTCGTCGCCATGACGTCCGCCGCCGGGGCGACGCGGTACGCGGAGCTGGCCGTCGCCGAGAACCAGTCGTGGACCATGGCGGGGATCTGCCAGGCCGGTGACGTTCTCGGCCTGATCGATGGTGATGTGGCCGTCATCGGGGCCGACCTGGCGGGGACCGCGTGCACCGTGCTGGACCGGATGCTGGCGGCGGGCGGTGAGATGGTGACGCTGGTGCTGGGCGCGGGCGTGCCCGGCGACCTCGCCGAGCGTCTGGAACGGCATGTGCGCGAGGCGCACCTCGCGGTCGACACGGTCGTCTACCGGGGCGAGCAGCAGTCCGCCCCGTTGCTCATCGGCATCGAATGAGCGCGGTCTCCAGGCGGGGCCGTGCGAGCTCGCGGCCCCATGGCGGAGCCGACCGCGCCCGGCGACGGATGACGCGGATGCCCGCCCCTGGCCGCTCCCGACCGGACACGGCGGACGCGGCGGGCATGGCCTAACGGGCACTGTCGGCGGACAGACCCCGTCGCCCGGGCGGACGGTTCCTCGCTGAGCCGTACTGGCCGGGCCGTGGGACTGAACCCGTATTGAGCCGAGCCGTACGAGCCTGAGCCGCACGAGCCAAGCCGTACGAGCTGAGCCGTACGAGCTGAGCCGTACGAGCTGAGCCGTACGAGCTGAGCCGTACGGGCGGTATGAAGTGCCGCGCGTTCGGGGCACGTCGTACGGGCTGTCGGTGGTGTGGTGTGCAATGGACTACATGCCCGTGCTCGATGAACCCCTGAAGAAGATCGTCGGCGGCAACACCGCGAAGGTGATGGCCGCCCATCTCGACCTGCATACGGTCGGTGATCTGCTGCATCACTACCCCCGCAGGTACGCCGAGCGCGGCGAGCTGACCCGGCTCGCCGACCTCCCGCTGGACGAGCACGTCACGGTGGTCGCGCGCGTCGCGAAGGCGGCGAAGAAGACGTTCAACCACGGCAAGGGGGTCCGGCTGGAGGTGGTCGTGACCGACGGCAGCGGCTCGCTGACGCTGGTCTTCTTCGGCCGGAGCGTCTTCCATCATGAGAAGGCGCTGCTGCCGGGCCGCCGGGGGATGTTCGCGGGAAAGGTCTCGGTGTTCAACCGGGCCCGCCAGCTTTCGCACCCCGACTACGAGCTGCTGGACCAGAACGACGACGACGCGGGCGCGGCGGGCGCGGCGGACGCGTTCGCGAATCAGCAGCTGCCGTTGTATCCGGCGTGCAAGCAGCTCGCGTCCTGGCAGCTGGCGAAGTCCGTGGGCATGCTGCTCGACACCATGGAGGCCACCGGCTGGGAGGGCCTGACCGATCCGCTGCCCCGCTCGCTGCGGGAGGGCCGTGGGCTCGTGACGCTCCCCGAAGCGCTGGTGAAGATCCACCGGCCGCGTACGAAGGCGGACATCGCCACCGCGCGCGACCGGCTGAAATGGGACGAGGCCTTCGTCCTGCAGGTGGCTCTCGCCCGCCGCCGGCATGCCGACGCCCAGCTGCCCGCCGTGCCCCGCGAACCCCGTCCGGACGGGATGCTGAGTGCCTTCGACGCCAAGCTGCCCTTCACGCTGACCGAGGGCCAGGAGCAGGTGTCGGCGGAGATCTTCCGCGACCTCGCGACCGAGCACCCCATGCACCGGCTGCTCCAGGGCGAGGTGGGCAGTGGCAAGACCCTGGTGGCGCTGCGCGCGATGCTCGCCGTGGTCGACGCGGGCGGCCAGGCCGCGATGCTCGCTCCGACGGAGGTGCTCGCCCAGCAGCACCACCGCTCCGTCACCGAGATGATGGGGGAGCTGGCCGAAGGCGGTCTGCTGGGCGGCTCCGAGCACGGCACCAAAGTGGTGCTCCTCACCGGCTCCATGGGGACGGCTGCCCGCCGCCAGGCCCTGCTCGACCTGATCACCGGCGAGGCCGGAATCGTGATCGGCACGCACGCGCTCATCGAGGACAAGGTCAAGTTCCACGACCTGGGGCTGGTCGTGGTCGACGAGCAGCACCGGTTCGGTGTGGAACAGCGCGACGCCCTGCGCGCCAAGGCCGACCGCCCGCCCCACCTGCTGGTCATGACGGCCACGCCCATTCCGCGCACGGTGGCCATGACGGTCTTCGGCGACCTGGAGACCTCGGTGCTCGACCAGCTGCCCGCGGGGCGTTCGCCCATCGCCAGCCACGTGGTCCCGGCGAAGGACAAGCCCCGTTTCCTGAGCCGTACGTGGGAGCGCGTACGCGAGGAGGTCGAGTCCGGGCACCAGGCGTACGTGGTCTGCCCCCGCATCGGCGACGAGGAGGACGACCCGAAGAAGCCGAAGGGTGCCAAGTCGGGCAAGGCGGACCCGCTGGAGGAGCCGGGCGAAGGCGGCATGGAGCCCGAGTCCGTCGATGACGGTGGTGAGCGCAGGCCGCCGCTGGCGGTCCTCGATGTCGCCGAGCAGCTGGCGAAGGGGGCGCTGGCCGGGCTGCCCGTCGAGGTGCTGCACGGGCGCATGCACCCCGACGACAAGGACGCGGTGATGCGGCGCTTCACGGCGGGCGAGGTGGGCGTGCTCGTGGCGACGACGGTGATCGAGGTCGGCGTCAACGTGCCGAACGCGACCGCCATGGTGATCATGGACGCGGACCGGTTCGGCGTCTCCCAGCTGCACCAGTTGCGCGGCCGGGTCGGCCGTGGCTCGGCTCCCGGCCTGTGCCTGCTGGTCACCGACATGCCGGAGGCGAGCCCCGCCAGGGCGAGGCTGGGGGCGGTCGCCGCGACGCTCGACGGGTTCGAACTCTCGCGTATCGACCTGGAGCAGCGGCGCGAAGGCGACGTGCTGGGCCAGGCGCAGTCCGGCGTGCGCTCCAGCCTTCGCATGCTCACCGTCATCGACGACGAGCAGGTCATCGCCGCCGCCCGTGAGGAGGCCGTCGCGATCGTCGCGGCCGACCCGGAGCTGGAGGGGCTACCCGAGTTGCGTACGGCGCTTGACGCCCTGCTCGACGCCGACCGTGAGCGATACCTGGACAAGGGCTGACCAAGGGCTGGCCAAGGGCAGAGCAAGGGCTGACGTCCCGCCTCAGGCGCTTTCGTGCCTCCCGCCGTGCTGACCGCCGGAGGGCGTCCAAGGCGCCCAGGGCGCGCCCCGGAGGTGACGGCCGGGGCGGTCGATGAGTCGCCCGCCGAGCGACGCCATATCGTGGGGGAGCGGCAGCCGTCCGGGGCTGCCCGTCCATCCACCACGAAGGGCCGACCACAGATGACCCGCGTGATCGCCGGGGCCGCCGGCGGGCGCCGCCTGGCCGTGCCGCCCGGCACAGGCACCCGCCCCACCTCGGACCGGGCGCGCGAGGGCCTGTTCTCCACCTGGGAGTCGCTGCTCGGCTCCCTCGACGGGGCGCGGGTACTCGACCTGTACGGAGGCTCGGGCGCCGTCGGCCTGGAGGCGCTCTCCCGGGGTGCCGCGCACACCCTGCTGGTGGAGTCCGACCCGCGCGCCGCCCGCGTCATCCGGGACAACGTGCGGGCGCTCGGCCTGCCAGGAGCCGAGGTCCGCAGCGGCAAGGCGGAGCAGGTTGTCGCGGGGCCCGCCCCCACCGACCCGTATGACGTGGCCTTTCTCGACCCGCCCTACGCCGCCACCGACGATGATCTACGAGAGATCCTCCTCACACTCTGCGGTAATGGCTGGCTCGCGGCACAGGCGCTGGTCACCGTGGAGCGGAGCACCAGGGGCGGCGAGTTCCGGTGGCCGACCGGTTTCGAGGGGCTGCGGGCCCGTCGCTACGGGGAAGGCACGCTTTGGTACGGTCGCGCCGCTTCATGCCGCCTGATCACGACCCGCAACAGCGCGTCATGACCGCACTGGAGAGCGAGGAACCACTCTTGCGTCGCGCCGTCTGTCCGGGATCTTTCGACCCCGTCACCAATGGGCACCTCGACATCATCGCCCGCGCTTCGAAGCTGTACGACGTCGTGCACGTCGCCGTGATGATCAACAAGTCGAAGCAGGGACTCTTCACCGTCGACGAGCGGATCGACCTGCTGCGCCAGGTCACCGCCGAGTACGGCAACGTCGAGGTCGAGGCGTTCCACGGCCTCCTCGTCGACTTCTGCAAGCAGCGCGACATCCCCGCCATCGTCAAGGGACTGCGCGCCGTCAGCGACTTCGACTACGAGTTGCAGATGGCCCAGATGAACAACGGGCTGTCCGGCGTGGAGACACTGTTCGTTCCCACCAACCCCACCTACAGCTTTCTCTCCTCCAGCCTGGTCAAAGAGGTCGCGGCCTGGGGCGGCGACGTCTCCCACCTGGTGCCCCCACTGGTTCTGGATCACCTCACCGAGCGGCTCGCGCAGCGCTGAGTCACTGACGGTCCGTCAGCAGGTGTCGGGCGGGAGCCCACTGCCCGTACAGTCGGTCCCGTCCCGACCCTTCGGCCTAGAGAGTGCGAGCACCCAAGGTGGACGTGCAGAAGAAGCTCGACGAGATCGTCGGCACCGTCGGCAGCGCGAAGTCCATGCCCATGTCCGCCTCGTGTGTGGTCAACCGGGCCGAGCTGCTCGCCATGCTCGAAGAGGTACGCGCCGCCCTGCCCGGCTCCCTCGCGCAGGCCCGTGAGCTGCTCGGCGGCCGCGACCAGATGGTCGAGGCGGCGCGCCAGGAAGCCCAGCGGATCATCGAATCCGCGCACGCGCACAGCGGCTTGCTGATCTCCGAGACCGAGGTGGCCCGCCAGTCCCAGGAGGAAGCGGACCGCATTCTCGCCGAGGCGCGCCGGGAGGCCGAGGAGATCCGCGCCGAGGCCGACGACTACGTGGACAGCAAGCTGGCCAACTTCGAGGTCGTCCTCACCAAGACCATCGGCTCCGTCGACCGGGGCCGCGAGAAGCTGCTCGGCTGGGGCTCCGCGTCCGGCCCGTACGGCGCGACCGACGAGAACGGCCAGCCCGACCAGGCGCCCGAGCGGAGCACCGACCCGGAGACGCTGCGCCGCCGCGCCGACGAGTACGTGGACACCAAGCTCGGCGCTGTGGCGGCCGTACTGGCCAAGACCCTCGAAGCGGTCGGCCGGGGCAGGCAGAAGCTCCTCGGCGCGGAGGAGGACGAGCTGGGCGCCCACATGGCCGCCCAGGACGCCGCCCTCGGCGCCGGGCTGCGCACCAGTGACGACGACTACATGGCGGATCTCGCCACCACTCAGCACGGCACCACTCAGCACGCGACCGTGCAGCATGCCGCGGACCCGCGCATCGCGCCCCCTGCACAGCAGCCGCCGCTGCCGGACCAGCCGCCCATGCCGGATCAGCTGCCGCCGATGCCCCAGCAGCCCGCCGCCCAGCCCGAGGTCCCGGCGCAGGGCGACTACGCGGACTACTACGCCACAGCGGGTTACCAGCAGGACGCCTACGGTTACCCGCAGCAGTACGCGCAGCATGATCCGTACGCCGCCCAGCCGCACCACGGCTACCAGCAGCAGCCCGTCGGCATGACGGAGCCCGCAGGCGACTACGGCTGGCAACAGCAACAGCAACAGCAACAGCAACAGCAGCAGCAGGGCTACGACCCGCACACCGGGTACGCCATGCCGCAGACGGCCGGCGGCCAGCAGCCGCAGCAGCAGCCACGCGCGGGCGCCCCCGCGCTGGACGAGGCCAGCCTCTTCGACACGAGCATGATCAATCTGGATCAGCTCCGCGAGTACGAACAGGGCCGCTGAGAGTGCCGTAGCCCGAGGTCGCGTGCCGTCAGACGCGGCGAGGGAGCCGGCGAGGGGCGGATTGGGTCTACGGCGGCCTGTCCAGTATCCTGGCTCTTCGGTCGCATGTTCATCCGCGATCTCGGCTGCCCACTTCGTCCAGCACGTGGCGGGCGGCCTGTGCCGCAGCGTAGAAAGCAGGAAGCCCTGAACGCCCGTCTCGACCACCGTTCCCCGCTCGTGTTCGATACACGAGAGCTGGGGCGGCGTCCCGGTGCGCTCAAGCGGCTCTCCCGTTCGATCGCGGCCCCCGTTGACCTCGGCGTCGAGGTGATCGGTGTGCGTGAGGACGCGACCGTAGAGCTTGACCTCCGTCTGGAGTCGGTCATGGAAGGGGTGCTTGTCACAGGCACCGCCCGTGCACCGCTGACAGGGGAGTGCGTAAGGTGTCTGGAGCCGCTTGAGCGTGAGCTCGTAGCGGATTTCCAGGAGATGTACTCCTACCCTGACGCCGACGACCGGAGCCGCGAAGCGGATACCGGCGACGACGCCGAGGAGGAGGACACTCTCTTCCTTGAGGGCGACTTGTTCGACCTTGAGCCCGTGCTGCGGGACGCGGTAGTGCTGTCACTGCCGCTGCAGCCGGTGTGCCGGGAGGACTGCCCGGGTCTGTGCCCCGAATGTGGAGCGCGGCTCGCTGACGACCCGGACCACCATCATCAAGAGGCCGTCGACATCCGTTGGGCGGCTTTGCAGGGACTCGCTGAGACCACTCAGGGCGGCGAGAAGGACAACACACCCCGCGACAGCGGGGATGACCCACAGGAGAAGTAGCCGTGGCTGTTCCGAAGCGGAAGATGTCGCGCAGCAACACGCGCCACCGCCGGTCGCAGTGGAAGGCTGCGGTCCCCACCCTGGTGGCGTGCGAGCGCTGCCACGAGCCGAAGCAGCAGCACATCGCGTGCCCTAGCTGCGGCACCTACAACCGCCGCCAGGTCCTCGAGGTCTGATCGGCGGGTGACAGGCTCCATGTCAGACGCCAATACGCCGCTCCGCAAGCGCGGAGACGATTCACTGGCAACGGCGGACACGGCCTCGTCCCACACGATTCTGGAAGGGCGGCTCGGGTATCACCTTGAGTCCGCCCTTCTGGTGCGTGCGCTCACCCATCGCTCGTTCGCGTACGAGAACGGCGGGTTGCCCACCAACGAACGGCTTGAGTTCCTCGGGGACTCGGTCCTGGGCCTGGTGGTCACCGACACGCTGTATCGCATCCACCCCGACCTGCCCGAAGGCCAGCTGGCCAAACTGCGGGCCGCGGTGGTCAACTCGCGTGCGCTTGCCGAGGTGGGCCGTGGCCTCGACCTCGGCGCGTTCGTCCGGCTCGGCCGGGGCGAAGAGGGTACGGGCGGCAGGGACAAGGCATCCATTCTGGCCGACACGCTGGAGGCGGTGATCGGCGCCGTCTATCTCGACCGGGGCCTTGATGCCGCCGCCGAGCTGGTGCATCGGCTTTTCGACCCGTTGATCGAGCGTTCCTCGAACCTCGGTGCCGGCCTGGACTGGAAGACCAGCCTTCAGGAGCTCACGGCCACTGAGGGGCTTGGCGTGCCCGAGTATCTGGTCACCGAGACCGGCCCCGACCACGAGAAGGTCTTCACGGCTGCCGCTCGCGTCGGTGGTGTCGCGTACGGCACCGGCACCGGCCGCAGCAAGAAGGAAGCGGAACAGCAGGCGGCTGAGGCCGCCTGGCGGGCGATCCGCTCGGCGGCGGACCAGGCGACCGCCGCGGCATCCGCTGCGACCGCCGCGGCATCCGCTGCGACGGACGTCCAATCCGCCGAAGGAGCGGCCAGTGCCTCGGCCGCTCCGGCGACGTCCGGCACCGCTGAGGGGGCTGAACCCACCTCGCGGTGACACCGCGCCGCCGCCGCACAGTGTGACGACTGCGCTCGATGCAACGCATGAGCATGATGGGCCCACCGGCTATCGCTGGTGGGCCCCTTGCTCGTCCATCCCCGACTCCCACGGAGGATCACGTGCCGGAACTGCCCGAGGTCGAGGTCGTCCGGCGCGGCCTGGAGCGCTGGATCACCGGCCGCACCATCGCCGAGGTGGAGGTACTGCATCCGCGCGCCATCCGCCGCCACCTGGCGGGCCCCGCCGACTTCGCCGCCCAGCTGGTCGGCCACCGCTTCGCCGCGGCCTGCCGCAGGGGCAAGTACCTGTGGTTGCCGGTGGACCTGGTGGAAGCGGAGGAGACGGCCGAAGGCGCGGACCCGGTCGTCGCCATGGACCCGACCGGCGGGGCGCGGGCGGCGGGCGAGCACGGCCCCTTCGGCGCCGACCAGGTGGCGGGCGCGGGGGAGCGGCCCGGAGGCGGGCCGGGGGACGTGTGGCCCGGCGCGGGGAAGACGGAGCACGATGCGCAGCCGGTGGGGGCCGGAGCCGCGGGGACGGGGCGCGGGGCACGGGGCCTGGAGCACGGGGCCTGGAGCACGGAGCACGGGGCAGGAGCCACGGGGCGGTCCATGCTTGGTCATCTCGGCATGAGCGGGCAACTGCTCGTCCAGCCGAACGACGCCCCCGACGAGAAGCACCTGCGCATCCGCGTCCGGTTCGCCGACGCGGCGGGCACCGAACTGCGCTTCGTGGACCAGCGGACCTTCGGTGGACTGTCCCTGCACGACCAGCTCCCCGGCGCACCTGACGGGCTCCCTGACGTCATCGGCCACATCGCCCGCGACCCGCTGGACCCCAAGTTCGACGAAGAGGCCTTCTGCGCGGCGCTGCGTCGCCGCCGCACCACCGTCAAGCGCGCGCTGCTGGACCAGTCACTGATCAGCGGCGTCGGCAACATCTACGCGGACGAGGCCCTGTGGCGCGCCCGGCTGCACTTCGACCGGCCGACCGCCACCCTCAACCGCCCGCGCGCGATGGAGCTGTTGGGGAACGCCCGGGACGTCATGAGCGCCGCGCTCGCCGTCGGCGGCACCAGCTTCGACAGCTTGTACGTCAACGTGAACGGTGAGTCCGGGTACTTCGAACGGTCGCTGGACGCGTACGGGCGCGAGGACGAGCCCTGCCGCCGCTGCGGAACGGCGATGCGGCGCAGCCCTTGGATGAACCGCTCCAGCTACTTCTGCCCCCGCTGCCAGCGGCCACCGCGCATGGCCTCCCTGCCCTCCGGTGCCCGTGGCCACGCTCTGTGACGTAGGAGGGGGCACGAGGGCCTTGGCTTGGCGCCATGGGGCGGACGGGCACGGGGCGGTGCGCGCGGCGCCGTATGGGACACGGGGCGGGGCGGGGCGGGGCGGGGTACAGCACCGTACGGGGCACAAGGCACGGGGCGCGGGGCACGGGGCGCTACGTCGTACGGGGCACGGAGCACGGGGCCCCGATGCGCTGGGCACCACGGGGCACGGAGCACGGAGCCCCGAGCACGGGCCCCAAGGCCCGTGGCATGACGCGGCCCCGTAAGAGGTGCGGGGCGCCGCCTGCGCGGCGGCAAGGCACCGCGCGGCTACTCCGCCGACACGTGGCGGCTCGTCGAGGTCGTCAGTACCCGAAGTCCTGCGTCCACCACGGTCCCCCCTCGGACATGCGCGCGCCGACCCCCAGTGCCGTGTAGTCGCGGTTGAGGATGTTGGCCCGGCGGTCCGGCTGTTCATCCGGGCATCCATCACCGACCGGGCGTCCGCCTGTCCGCGCGCGATGTTCTCGCCGCCCAGGCCGCTGAGCCCCGCACGTGCGGCCCGGTCCCAGGGGCCGGCCCCGTCCGGGTCGGTGTGGTCGAAGAAGTCTCGCTCGTCCATGTCCTGGCTGAAGACCCCAGCCGGGGCCACGAGTTCGCTGTCGGCCTTCACCGCGTCGCATCCCGCCCTGGTCCGTTCCTCGTTGACCAGCGTCAGGACTTCGCGCTCGGCGGCGGTGTCCGGGGCGTCGGAGCCGACCGGGGCGGGCGGGCGTTCCGGCGCCGGAGGTGTCGGGCGGGCGGGGCCGGGACCGGTGGGCCCGGCGCCTGGCTCGGCCGGGGTTTTCCGCTCTCGCGGCGTGGCGGGCCGCAGGCGGGCGCCCCGGTGACGTCCCGACCATCCGGCGTCGGGTGGGGTCGCGGTGGGTCCGGGGGCAGAGCGTCGATGGCGGCCCATCTGCTGCCTTCCTTACCTGCTCGCCGTCAACTGCTTCACTCGCATGGGTGATGCGCGTTGGTGGGCGACGGTACGGGAGGACGCGGCGGGCCGAAGCGATGCCTGATGAATCGGCCAGTTAGCGTGCACCCATGAACGAGAATGTTCGGCTCACCGCCTGGGTGCGTGGCCGTGTGCAAGGCGTCGGCTTCCGCTGGTTCACCCGGGCGAACGCCCTCCGCGTGGGCGGCCTGGTCGGCTTCGCGTCCAATCTGGGGGACGGGCGCGTCCAGGTCGTCGCCGAGGGCCCGCGGGCGGCGTGCGAGGAGCTCCTCGGCTGGCTGCGTACCGGCGACACGCCCGGCAGGGTCGACGGTGTCACTGAGATCTGGGACACCCCGCGAGGTGGTTATGACACCTTCGAAATCCGCTGACAGAAGGGAGCGCGGTCGGCTGCGCCGTGTGCTCCGGCATGCGCGCCCGGCAGAAACGGCCTGGTGGTTGCCAATACGGCCCGGTCGTGCAAGGCTGCCGCACTAAGGATGATCTCCACGCCCCGGAGGGCCCGAGAGATGCCGCGCCGCACGGTCCGTTGCCGCGCCTTCTCGGTCGCCCGACGATACGGGGTGTGATCGTGTTGACCGTCAATCTTTTTGGTGAGACGCTGGAAACCCCGCGCACCTTAACTGTTTGGCATCGAACACAGGAGTGATGGCAGACACCGCGGGTGCGAATCCCTCACGACCCATACCGCATTCGGTCGGTCACTCATTGTGGAGGACCATCCATCATGGCAAAGGCGCTTCTCGGTTACGTCGGCGGTTCCGATCCCCGAGTCCTCACCGAGATGCGACGGCTTCAGCAGCGTGTCCAGGACCTCGAATCCGAGCTTATTCGGATGCAGGCCGAGAACGACGCGCTGGCCGCCGCCGCTCACCACAGCGACTCGCTGCTCGACAGCATCGACGTATCCCAGGCGGAGCCTGCGCTTGCCTGACCAACTGGTCCCCCAAGGACTGGTCGGGCTTGCATCGCCACCCGCTTGAGAACCTGCAAGGGACGCTTCGGCGTCCCTTCGTCGTTTCCCGGCTAGTCATTCGAGCTTTCCTTACCGTCTGATGTGCCCTTCACATTCCCCGGTGAAACCGAATACGCGTCGGCACGCGCGACCGCGACGCGGTGGGGCAGCAGTCGGACGGTGGGCGGAGCGGTAAAGTCCCTCGGCGTGCACCTCAAGAGCCTGACCCTGCGAGGCTTCAAATCCTTCGCCTCCGCCACGACGCTGCGCTTCGAGCCGGGTATCACCTGCGTCGTGGGTCCCAACGGCTCCGGTAAGTCCAATGTGGTGGACGCGCTGTCCTGGGTCATGGGTGAACAGGGCGCCAAATCGCTGCGCGGCGGGAAGATGGAAGACGTCATCTTCGCCGGGACGACCGGTCGCCCGCCGCTGGGCCGCGCCGAGGTCTCGCTCACGATCGACAATGCCGATGGCGCGCTGCCCATCGACTACGCCGAGGTCACCATTACGCGGATCATGTTCCGCAATGGCGGCAGCGAATATCAGATCAACGGTGACACCTGCCGTCTTCTCGACATCCAGGAACTCCTTTCCGACTCCGGCATCGGCCGTGAGATGCACGTGATCGTCGGGCAGGGCCAGCTCGACTCCGTACTCCACGCCGACCCGATGGGGCGCCGCGCGTTCATCGAGGAGGCGGCCGGGGTCCTCAAGCACCGTAAGCGCAAGGAGAAAGCGGTCCGGAAGCTGGACGCGATGCAGGCCAATCTGGCGCGCGTACAGGACCTGACCGACGAACTGCGCCGCCAGCTCAAGCCGCTCGGCCGGCAGGCCGCCGTCGCGCGCCGGGCCGCCGTCATCCAGGCCGACCTGCGCGACGCGCGGCTGCGGCTTCTCGCCGACGACCTGGTCGCGCTGCGCGAGGCACTGCGTGCCGAAGTGGCCGACGAGGCCGCGCTCAAGGAGCGCAAGGACGCCGCCGAGAGCGACCTGCGTGCCGCACAGCGACGCGAGGCGGCGCTGGAGGAACAGGTACGCGCCCTGGCGCCACGGCTCGGCCGGGCGCAGCAGACCTGGCACGAGCTGTCCCAGCTCGCCGAACGCGTACGGGGCACCATCGGTCTCGCGGACGCGCGCGTGAAGAGCGCCAGCTCGGCCCCCGCTGACGTACGGCGCGGCCGCGACCCCGAGGACATGGAGCGCGAAGCCCAGCGCATCCGCGAGCAGGAAGCGGAGTTGGAAGCCGCGCTCGAAGCGGTCAGCCGGGCCCTGGACGACACCGTCAGCCACCGCGCGGAACTGGAGCGGGAGTTGGCGCACGAGGAGCGCAGGCTCAGGGACGCCGCTCGCGCGCTCGCCGACCGCCGTGAGGGGCTGGCCAGGCTGCACGGCCAGGTGAACGCGGCCCGCAGCCGCGCCGGTTCGGCCCAGGCCGAGATCGACCGGTTGGCCCACGCCAGGGACGAGGCGAGGGAGCGGGCCGTCGCCGCCCAGGAAGAGTACGAGCAGCTGAAAGCCGAAGTCGACGGCCTCGACGCGGGTGACGCGGAGCTCGCCGACCAGCATGAGCGTGCCAAGCGGGAACTTGCCGAGGCGGAGTCCGCCCTCAGCACGGCGCGGGAGGCGGCGACGGCGGCCGAGCGCAAGCGCGCGGCGACCGCAGCCCGGCATGACGCGCTCGCCCTCGGACTGCGTCGCAAGGACGGCACAGGAGCCCTGCTCGGTGCCGCTGACCGGCTCACGGGTCTGCTCGGCCCGGCGGCGGAGCTGCTGACCGTCACTCCCGGTTACGAGGTTCCCATCGCGGCGGCACTCGGCGCCGCCGCCGACGCCATCGCCGTGACCGACTCAGCGACGGCCGCCAACGCGCTGCGGCTGCTCCGTAAGCAGGACGCGGGCCGTGCGGCGCTGCTGCTGGGGGCCCCACCGAACGCCCTGGAGCGCGCGGCGGGGCGCGACGCCGACATCGCGCCCGAGGGGGCGGAGCCACGGGGCACGGAGCACGGAGCCACGACGCATGGGGCGACGGGGCAGAGCCCCGCTGAGGCAGGCACACGGGGCACGGAGCACGGGGCTGCGGAAGCGGGCGTACGGGCCACAGAGCACGGAGCTACGACGCATGGGGCGACGGGGCACGGAGATGCGGAGGCGGGCCTACCGGGCACGGCGCATGGAGCCACGGCGCACCCCCACGTCGGCGGTGCGGCCGCAGCACGGAGCATGGAGCACGGAGCGGCGGCAGGGGAGTACGGGGCAGCGGCGGACGAGGCCGGGCGAGGCCCCGCCGGAATTCACGTGCCCCGGCAGCGTGCGCCGTTCGCGGCGGCCTTGGTGAGCGGTCCCGGGGAGTTGCTGCCCGCCGTGCGGTGGCTGCTGCGTGACGTCGTGGTCGTCGCCACGCTGGAGGACGCCGAGGACCTGGTCGCCACCCGGCCTGAGCTGACGGCGGTCACCGCTGAGGGCGACGTGCTGGGGGCGCACTTCGCGCAGGGCGGCTCCGCCGGGGCGCCCAGCCTGCTTGAGGTGCAGGCGCAGGTCGATGAGGCGGCGGCGCAGCTCACGGAGCTGGCCGTACGGTGCGAGGAACTGGCTGAGGCACAGCGGCAGGCGCAGCATCGGCGGGTGGCGAGCGCCGCGCTGGTGGAGGAGCTCGCGGTCCGTCGCAGCGTGGCCGACCGGGAGAAGTCGCAGGTCGCCCAGTCCCTCGGACGGCTCGGCGGGCAGGCGCGTGGCGCCGCCGGGGAGGCGGAGCGGATGACCGCTGCCGCAGCCAAGGCCGAGGAGGCGCTCGTACGGGCGACTGAGGAGGCCGCAGAGCTGGCGGAGCGGCTGCGGGTGGCGCAGGAGGAGTCGCCGTTCGGGGAGGACGGGGCGGACGAGCCCGACACCTCGGTGCGTGACCGGCTCGCCGCCGACGGCGCGAACGCGCGGCAGACCGAGATGGAGGCGCGGCTCCAGGTCCGTACGCACGAGGAGCGGGTCAAGGGGCTCGCGGGCCGGGCGGACGGTCTCGACCGGGCGGCGCGCGCGGAACGGGAAGCGCGGGCGCGAGCCGAACAGCAGCGCGCCAGGCTGCGGCATGAGGGGGAGGTCGGGACGTCGGTGGCCTCCGGCGCCCGGCAGCTGCTCGCCCACGTCGAGATCTCGCTTCTCCGGGCGGATGAGGAGCGACGGGCGGCCGAGCGGGCGAAGACGGAGCGGGAGGCGGAGCTGGTCGCCGAGCGGGAACGGGGCCGCGAGCTCGCGTCGGAGCTGGACAAGCTGACGAACTCGGTGCACCGGGGCGAGGTGCTCGGCGCCGAGAAGCGGCTGCGCATCGAGCAGCTGGAGACGAAGGCACTGGAGGAGCTGGGGGTGGAACCGGCGGGGCTGGTGGCCGAGTACGGCCCGGATCAGCTGGTGCCGCCATCGCCGCCCGCCGAGGGCGAGGAGCTGCCGGAGGACCCGGAGCATCCGCGAAACCAGCCGGTGCCCTTCGTACGAGGTCAGCAGGAGAAGCGGCTGAAGGCCGCCGAGCGCGCGTATCAGCAGCTCGGGAAGGTGAACCCGCTGGCGCTTGAGGAGTTCGCAGCTCTGGAGGAGCGGCACAAGTTCCTCACCGAGCAGCTTGAAGACCTGAAGAAGACGCGGGCCGATCTCCTCCAGGTGATCAAGGACGTCGACGAGCGTGTCGAGCAGGTCTTCACCGAGGCGTTCCGGGACACGGCGCGGGAGTTCGAGGGCGTCTTCTCGCGGCTCTTCCCGGGCGGTGAGGGGCGGCTCATCCTCACCGATCCCGACAACATGCTGACCACCGGACTCGATGTCGAGGCCCGTCCGCCGGGCAAGAAGGTCAAGCGGCTCTCGCTGCTCTCCGGCGGTGAGCGGTCGCTGACGGCCGTGGCGCTGCTGGTGTCGATCTTCAAGGCGCGGCCGAGCCCGTTCTACGTGATGGACGAGGTCGAGGCGGCGCTGGACGACACCAACCTCCAGCGGCTGATCCGGATCATGGAGGAGCTGCAGGAGAGCTCGCAGCTGATCGTGATCACGCACCAGAAGCGGACGATGGAGGTCGCCGACGCGCTGTACGGCGTGTCCATGCAGGGCGACGGCGTCTCGAAGGTCATCAGCCAGCGGCTGCGCTGACCAGAAGATCAACTTCATTACTTGAACCTATTCCGCTGCGGAGTGTGCGGAAGTTCTTCACTTGCACCTATTGACTTCGAAACTTGAAGGCATAGTCTCTGCAACGTCGCTTTTACCTTCAAGTGGTGGCTCACGCTGAGTTATGCCCCACTGGGAGTGCCAGCCCCCCACGCCCGGCAGTGCGGCCGGGCCACAGGAGTTCACGTTGACCAGCACCGCGCAGCCATCGGCGCCCGAGGGTCGTAAGGCCCGCCCCGAGCACCTTGGCCACGTCATCTTCATCGCCGCGGCTGCCGCGATGGGCGGCTTTCTTTTCGGTTACGACAGCTCGGTCATCAACGGCGCCGTCGAGGCGATCCGCGGCCGGTTCGACATCGGCTCCGAAGCCCTCGCCCAGGTGATCGCCGCGGCACTGATCGGCTGCGCCATCGGTGCCACCACCGCGGGCCGCATCGCCGACCGCATCGGCCGCATCCGCTGCATGCAGATCTCCGCCACGCTGTTCACGATCAGCGCGATCGGCTCGGCGTTGCCGTTCGCGCTGTGGGACCTGGCCATGTGGCGGGTGCTCGGCGGTGTCGCCATCGGCATCGCCTCCGTGATCGGCCCGGCGTACATCGCGGAGGTCTCACCGCCCGCGTACCGGGGCCGGCTCGCCTCCTTCCAGCAGGCGGCGATCGTGACGGGCATCGCCGTCTCGCAGCTCGTCAACTGGGCCATCCTCCACTTCGCCGACGGCGACCAGCGCGGCAAGATCGCCGGTTTCGAGGCGTGGCAGTGGATGCTCGGTGTGATGGTGCTCCCGGCCATCGTGTACGGGCTGCTGTCCTTCGTGATCCCCGAGTCGCCCCGCTTCCTGATCTCGGTCGGCAAGCACGCCGAGGCCCGTGAGGTGCTGGCGGACGTCGAGGGCAAGCACATCGATCTCGACCTGCGGGTGGCCGAGATCCAGGAAGCCATGCGCCGTGAGCACAAGTCCACCTTCCGGGACCTGATGGGCGGCCGGACCGGGCTGCTGCCCATCGTCTGGATCGGCATCGGCCTCTCCGTCTTCCAGCAGCTCGTCGGCATCAACGTGATCTTCTACTACTCGTCGTCGCTGTGGCAGTCCGTCGGCATCGACCCGAGCAGCTCGTTCTTCTACAGCTTCACCACGTCGATCATCAACATCGTCGGCACCGTGATCGCGATGCTCTTCGTCGACCGCTTCGGCCGCAAGCCGCTGGCCCTGATCGGTTCGGCGGGTATGGCCCTGTCGCTCGGCGTCGCCGCCTGGGCCTTCTCGTCGAAGACCGGCACGGGTGACGACATATCGATGCCCGACATGCAGGGCACCGTCGCCCTCATCGCCGCCCACTCCTTCGTGCTCTTCTTCGCCCTCTCCTGGGGCGTGGTCGTATGGGTGCTGCTGGGCGAGATGTTCCCCAACAAGATCCGCGCCGCCGGGCTGGGCGTCGCCGCCTCGGCGCAGTGGGTCGCCAACTGGGCGATCACCGTCAGCTTCCCGTCGCTGTCGGACTGGAACCTCTCCGGTGCCTACGTCCTGTACACGATCTTCGCCGTGCTCTCGATCCCGTTCATCCTCAAGTGGGTGCCGGAGACGAAGGGCAAGGCGTTGGAGGAGATGGGCTGATCACCCCGCCCACCCGTCTCCTCGCGTCCCCGTCACGGGGACTCCTCAGGTCGCTGCCCCGGCTCCGTCACGGAGCCGGGGCAGCGCCGATTTTCGGCAGCACGGCGCTCGCGAACAGATGCAGCGAACTCCAGCCCTCCTCGACCGGGATGCCCCCGCACAGCGGGTGCAGGACCAGCGCCCCGTTGTCGCCGAGCCGTCCCGCCAGATCCACGCACTCGTCAGGCGTCAGCACCCGGTAGACGCCCTCGCGGCGCAGCGCGTCCACGTCGTCGGCGGTGGAGCCCACCGCGGAACGCCCGCCGGGCGACTGCCACGAGGCGTACACCTTCGCCTCGTGCAGCAGATGCTGGCCGTACGTCGCCCAGGCGCGGTCCGGGTCCTCCGTCAGGTGCAGCAGCGGCGTCCGGGGCGCGGGCATCACGCACCGTCCCACGGTGCCGTACTCCGCGCACCGTGCCCCGTAGTACTCCGCGAGCCGCGGCAGATGAGCACTCAGGAACAGCGGCAGCCCCAGCCGCGCCGCGCGCCGCGCCGCCGGTTTCGAGCCGCCGCCGACCAGCAGCGGCGGATGCGGCTGGGTATACGGGCGCGGCGTGACGCGCACGGTGCGGCCCCGGTAGCGGAACGGTTCCCCGGTCCACGCGGCGAGCAGCGTCTCCAGCACCTCGTCCTGGAGGCCGCCGCGCCACTGCCAGTCCTTGCCGTGTGCCGCGTACTCAGCGGGCCGGTACCCGAGCCCGGCGACAGTGATCAGCCGCCCGCCGCTCAGCAGGTCCAGTACGGCGATGTCCTCGGCGAGCCGCAGCGGATCGTAGAGCGGGGCGAGCAGCGCGGCGACAGTGACGGAGATCCGCCTGGTGGCGCCGAAGACGGTGCCGGCGAAGGCGAGCGGGGACGGCAGCCAGCCGTTCAGCGCGCCGTGGTGCTCCTCCGTCTGGATGGTGGTGATGCCGCGGTCGTCGGCGAAGGCGGCCATGTCGACGGCGGCGCGATAGCGCCGGGAGAGCGATTCGGGGGTGGCTGTGGGATCGACCAGATTGAACCGGACGACGGTCCTTGGCGCTGCCGGTGGGCCGGAGTGCTGGGCAGCGGGCATGAGAAATCCCCTTCGCCGTAGACGGTCCGAGGACGGCGAAGGGGACGGTAGCTCGCGGGGGAGGCCCTGCGGTAGGGCGCCGATCAGCCGACGGGCTCCAGATTCCGGCCATCTTCGGCGTTCTCGGTTACGGGGCCACCGGCACCCTCACGGGGCCTCGGCAGCACCGCGAAGCACACGGCGGCGATGACGATGGTCGCCGCCCAGCCGAGGCCGTTGCGGCCGATCCAGCTGGTGGCCAGCGGCCCGGTGAACCACTCGACCTTGGTGAAGCAGAGGCCGGCGGTCAGGGCCAGCGCCCAGGCCGTCATCGCCTGCCAGCAGAACCCGCCCGCGTACCAGTAACGGCTGCTGCGGCCGGTGTCCATCAGGCCCTGCGGGTCGTAGCGCACGGCCAGCTTGTGGCGGCGTGCCATGTCCACCGCGTACACGCCGATCCAGGCGGAGAAGGAGACGGCGAGCAGGGTGAGGAAGGTGATGAAGGAACCGTAGAAGCTCTTGGCGACCAGCATCAGCAACAGACCGCCGACCAGGCTGATGACGGCGTTGATGCTGACGGCGAGCGCGCGCGGCAGCTTCACGCCCATGGTCTGGGCGGTGAAACCGGCGGAGTACATCGACAGGCTGTTGATCAGCAGCATGCCCACCAGCGCGGTGAACAGATACGGCACGGCCAGCCAGTCCGGCAGGACGTCGCCGAGGAAGGACACCGGGTCGGGCGCGGAGGCGAGGTCGGGGGTGGAGACGGCCATGACGGCGCCCATCAGCACCATCGGGACGACCACGAGGCCCGCGCCGGACACGGTGACACCGACGATCTTGCGGCCGGAGGCGGCGTGCGGGAGGTAGCGCGCGAAGTCGGGGCCGGTGGGCACCCAGCTGATGCCGCCCGCCGCGATGGTCCCGATGCCCGCGATGACCATCGCCGTGCTGCCCGTCGGCCGGTCGAAGACGGAGCCCCAGTCCGTGTCGGCTATCAGGTAGCCGAGGACCAGCACGCTGAAGCCGCCGAAGACGTACGTCGACCAGGTGTTGCAGACGTGCAGGGCCTTTCGGCCCATGCCGCTCACCAGGAAGGTGGACGCCACGAACGCGAAGAGGGTGATGACGACCAAGAGGTTGTTCTGCCGCACGCCGAACAGCAGGTCGAGGATGGTCAGGACGGCGTACGCGCCGGTGACCGCGTTGATCGTCTCCCAGCCGAAGCGGGCGACCCACAAGATCGCGCCCGGGAAGTAGTTGCCCCGGACGCCGAAGGTGGCGCGGGAGAGCATCGCGCCGGGGGCTCCGCCCCACTTGCCGGAGACCGACAGCAACCCGACCATCCCGAAGGAGACGGCGGCGGCACACCCGGCGACGAGCAGCACCTGCCAGAAGTTCAGGCCGTTGAAGACCACCAGGCCCGCGCCCATGGTGAGCAGCAACACGCTGATGTTGGCGGCGACCCAGGTGGGGAACAGCTCCCGGACCCGGCCGTGACGTTCGTGGGCGGGCACCGGTTCAATGCCGCGGGTCTCGATCGCGTTGGCAGCGCCGGCGAGGGCGGTATCGCCCGTCGAGGGGTGGGGCGCGGTAGACGCGTTGGGCGCGGCGGACCTGTTGTCCATAGGGATGGGGCTCCGTGCGTTCAAACGGGGGCGGAAAGCCGCCTGGGGGACGCGGGGGACTCTACGCGTGTAGCATGCTGCCATACCATCGTACTTTGCTCCAACTTTGGCGGTTAAGCGGCTTTGGTCCTCAGCACCAAAGATGAGCGCCGCTAATCCGGATACGTGGCCGATACTGGTGGCGTTATGGAAATCGTCATCCTTGCTGTAGTCATCGCTGTGGTCGCGCTCGGCGCGATCAGCGGGCTCGTGGTCAGCAGCCGCAAGAAGAAGCAGCTGCCCCCGGCCCCGCCGAGCAGCCCATCCGTCACCGCGCCGCCCGCCGAGCCACACGTCGGCGAGGAAGCCGAGACCCCGCGCGAGGAACCGCGCCGGACCATCGAAGAGGTGGACCTGCCGGGGGCACCGGCCCCGGCCACCGTGGCGCCACCGGCGCCACCCGTCCCCGCGATCGAGGTGCCGGAGCCGAGCGCCGGGCGCCTCGTACGCCTGCGCGCCCGGCTCTCCCGGTCGCAGAACACCCTCGGCAAGGGTCTGCTGACCCTGCTCTCCCGTGAACATCTCGACGAGGACACCTGGGAGGAGATCGAGGACACACTGCTCACCGCCGACGTCGGCGTCGCCCCGACGCAGGAACTGGTGGAACGGCTCCGTGAGCGCGTCAGGGTGCTCGGCACCCGCACCACGGAGGAACTGCGCGGCCTGCTCCGTGAGGAGCTGCTGCTGCTGATCGACCCCGACGTCGACCGTGTGGTGCACACCGAGAGCGGTGTGACGGCCGACGGTCAGGAGAAGCCGGGCGTCGTCATGGTCGTCGGAGTCAACGGCACCGGGAAGACCACCACCACCGGCAAGCTCGCCCGAGTGCTCGTGGCCGACGGCAAGTCCGTGGTGCTCGGTGCGGCCGACACCTTCCGCGCCGCCGCCGCCGACCAGCTCCAGACCTGGGGCGAGCGGGTGGGGGCACGCACCGTGCGCGGCCCCGAGGGCGGCGACCCGGCGTCGGTCGCCTTCGACGCGGTGAAGGAGGGCGTCGCGGAGAACGCGGATGTCGTGCTCATCGACACCGCTGGACGGCTGCACACCAAGACCGGCCTGATGGACGAGCTGGGCAAGGTCAAGCGCGTCGTGGAGAAGCACGGCACAGTGGATGAGGTGCTGCTCGTCCTCGATGCCACCACTGGCCAGAACGGGCTCATTCAGGCCCGGGTGTTCGCGGAGGTCGTGAACATCACCGGCATCGTCCTGACGAAGCTGGACGGCACCGCGAAGGGCGGCATCGTCATCGCCGTACAGCGTGAGCTGGGTGTTCCGGTCAAGCTCGTCGGACTCGGCGAGGGCGCGGACGACCTGGCGCCGTTCGAGCCGGGCGCGTTCGTCGACGCCCTGATCGGCGACTGACCCCGGTCGGCGACTGACCCCGGCCGACGACTGACCGGCCGACCACTGACCGCTCGATCCCTGACCGGCGGTTCGCCGGTCGCTGACGCCGCCGGTGAACGGCGAGCGGATGGCAGGACCCACCCCCGTGGTGGCTCGCCCGGCGGAGACGCCGGGGGAGCCACCACGCTGCGTAAGAGGCTCTGCCTGTACGTCTTGTACGCCCCGTCGTCTTATGCGCCCCGTGGCGCGCGCGACGTGGGCATCCCGTGTACGCCCCGGCGTGCGCGCCGGGCGGGCCTCAGGTCGCTGACCGGTGGCAGACGTAGGCGAGGGTGCCGAGGAGCAGCCGCGCGTGCGGGGGGTGGCCGGCCGTGTCGAGGGTGGGCGGGCGCAGCCAGCGGACCGGGCCGAGGCCGCCGAGGTCGGAGGGCGGGGCGGTGATGTGGTGGCCGGCACCCAGGCACCGCAGGTCGAGATCGGCGTCGTCCCAGCCCATGCGGTACAGCAGCTGGGGGAGCTCGGTGGCGGCACCGGGGGCGACGAAGAACTGGGCGCGGCCGTCCGGCGTGACGATCACCGGCCCCAGCGGCAGCCCCATCCGCTCCAGCCGGACGAGCGCGTGCCGCCCGGCGGCCTCCCCCACCTCAAGGATGTCGAAGGACTGTCCTACGGGCAGGAGTACGGCCGCGCCGGGCGTCCGCGCCCAGGCCGCGGCGGCGTCCTCCAGCGTCGAACCCGCCGGGACACCCGCCGCACGGGCGAGTGGATGCGCGCCCGGTGCGGGGCAGTCGACGGCCCCGCACGAACACTCGCGCCCCCCGCCGGTGCCCCGCGCGGCGCGGGCGCCGGGCGTCACATCCCATCCCCACAGTCCGGTGTACTCCGCCACCGTGGTGCCCTCGGCCGCACGGCCGCGGCGCCGTGAGGCGGAGCGCATGTCCCGGATGCCGCCCATAGTGAAGCCCATGCCCCCTCCAACGGGTCGCGCTCATCGATGGTTACGTGCTGGAGTTCCGCCATAACCGTCTGTCGCCACGGGTGACGGGGCGGCGCATTGAGGTGAGTGTGGGTGGCGCGTCGCTGGACGCGCGCCCTGTGTTGCACCGCTGCGCCTGCCCGGGTCGCCCTGTGTCAAGTGAATCGTGATGCGCGGCAGGGGAGTTCATTCAAAGGGGTGGCGAATGGTGGCGTTTCACTGAATCGCCTCGCCGGGCCCGTGATCGTAGGATTACCGTCGGTACGCACAAGACCAGAGGAGTGCTCGTCTCTTGGGTATGCCGGAGGCATCCGGGCATTGCCAAGTGGCCTGATCCGTAGCGGACTTGCTGTCGAATGGGGTACACCCCGGACGGTGGCCGTGAAGCGCGGAGAGCTGGCGGCAGTCCGGGTTCCGGTCGGGGCATTTGCCCGAGCGGCCCCGTTGGTCCCACGCGAGGGGCGGCAACCGCGCGAGCGGACGGTGGCCTCGTGGCGCGGGCGGCGGGGCGGTGCGGCGACGATGACGATGACGTGGCGATGACGTGGCGAAGGCCGCAGTGAAGGCCGTAGCGAAGTGAGCGGTGAAGTGACTCTCGAAATGGGGGCGTTCCAGTGGGCGACAACGGCGGAAGTGCTGACAAGCGCCCCAATGAGCAGCTGGGCTCATGGTTTATGCGCAGTGGCTGGTCCAAAGGTGAGCTGGCGCGGCAAGTGAACCGAAGGGCGCGCCAGTTGGGCGCCCACCACATCAGCACCGACACCTCGCGTGTGCGGCGCTGGCTGGACGGCGAGCAGCCGCGCGAGCCCATTCCGCGCATCCTGTCCGAGCTGCTGTCCGAGCGGTTCGGCTACGTGGTCAGCGTCGAGGACCTGGGTTTGCGGTCACATCATCAGTCGCCGTCGGTCTCCGGCGTGGACCTGCCGTGGGCGGGGCCGCAAACCGTGGCGCTGATCAGCGAGTTCTCCCGTAGCGACCTGATGCTGGCGCGGCGCGGCTTCCTCGGCACGTCACTCGCGCTGGCCGCGGGCCCCGCGCTGATCGAGCCGATGCAGCGCTGGCTCGTGCCCACCCCAGGCGGCCCGTCGGCGGCAGCCCCGCCCGACCAGCTCCACACCGACCGGTCGCGTCGGAACCGGCTCTCGGGCCCGGAGCTGGACCTGCTGGAATCCACCACCGTGATGTTCCGGACGTGGGACGCGCAGTGCGGCGGCGGGCTGCGCCGCAAGGCGGTCGTCGGCCAGCTGCACGAGGTGACGGACCTCCTCCAGGAACCCCAGCCGCAAGCGGTGTCGCAGCGGCTGTTCAGAGCGGCCGCCGAGCTCGCCGAGCTGGCCGGGTGGATGAGCTACGACATCGGGCTCCAGCCCACCGCCCAGAAATACTTCGTGCTGGCGCTGCACGCCGCCAAGGAGGCCGGTGACCGGCCACTGGGCTCGTACGTGCTGTCCAGCATGAGCCGCCAGATGATCCACCTCGGCCGCCCGGAGGACGCGCTGGAGCTGATCCATCTCGCGCAGTACGGCGGCCGCGAGTCCGCCACCGCGCGCACGCAGGCGATGCTGCACTCCATGGAGGCACGCGCGTACGCCAACATGGGCCAGCCCAACAAGTGCCACCGCGCCGTCAAGATGGCCGAGGACACCTTCGCCGACTGCGCTCCCGGCGACAGCGACCCGGACTGGATCGGCTTCTTCTCCGAAGCCGAGCTGCACGCCGAGAACGCGCACTCCTACCGCGACCTCGCCTACGTGGCCGGGCGCAGCCCCACCTACGCGCACCTCGCGCAGCCGCTGATGCGCAAGGCCGTCGAGCTGTTCGCCGAGGAAACCGAACGGGAAGGCGGCCACCAGCGTTCGTATGCGCTCAACCTGATCGGTATGGCCACCGTCCACCTGCTCCAGCGCGAGCCGGAACAGTGCGCGGTCCTCGCCGAGCAGGCGCTGCGCGCCGCCAAACAGGTGCGCTCGGAGCGCGTGAACAACCGGCTGCGCAAGACCGTGGACACCGCCGTACGCGACTTCGGCGACGTCCGCGAAGTGTCCCACCTCACCGACCAGCTCGCGTTCTACCTGCCGGATTCCGCGGAGGCCGCACACGCGGTCTGACACGCACCGGCCCCTGATTCCGGCCGCGGCGACCACCCCGTACAGCCCGACTCGGCTCCCCTACGCCAGGTCAGCGGGATGGTTCCGCGGCCGGTTCCCGTATGGGGCGCACGGTGCGCCAGAGAATAACCGCGCCCCGCCCGCCGGACCCGGCAGTTCATCGCCGCGTAACATCCCCGCGCCCATCGTCATGGTGGCGAAACATCGTGCGGCATTGGCTGAAACGGCGCTGCGCCAGCCTCGTGGCCACACCGGCCCACTCAGTCAAAACCCACTCGTACCCGCCTTACCCGCACGGGCCGTCGCCACGAGGAGACGTCGACATTGAATGGCGCAGATACCGCATTCGTACTGATCAGTGCCGCGCTGGTGATGGTGATGACACCCGGCCTGGCCTTCTTCTACGGGGGCATGGTGCGGGTGAAAAGCGCCCTCAACATGCTCATGATGTCCTTCATCTCGCTCGGCATCGTCAGCGTCCTGTGGGTGCTCTACGGCTACTCACTGGCGTTCGGCGATGACATCGGCGGCGGGGTGCTCGGGAACTTCGACCACATCGGTCTCAAGGGCATAGACCCCGAGACGCTGACCGGCGGCGACAAGGGCATCCCGGTCTTCGCCTTCGTGCTCTTCCAGCTCATGTTCGCGGTCCTCACCCCCGCACTGATGAGCGGTGCGCTGGCCGACCGGGTGAAGTTCAGCGCCTGGGCGCTGTTCATCACGCTCTGGGTCAGCCTTGTCTACTTCCCCGTCGCGCACTGGGTGTGGCAGGCGGACGGCTGGCTGTTCAAGCTGGAGGTCATCGACTTCGCGGGCGGCACAGCGGTGCACATCAACGCCGGTATAGGCGCGCTCGCCGCGGTCCTCGTCGTCGGCAAGCGCATCGGCTTCAAGAGGGAGCCGATGCGGCCGCACAGCCTGCCGCTGGTGATGCTCGGCGCGGCGCTGCTGTGGTTCGGCTGGTTCGGGTTCAACGCGGGCTCCGCGCTGGCCGCCAACGGCACCGCCGCCACCATGGCGCTCAACACCCAGGTCGCCACGGGCGCGGCGATGCTCGGCTGGCTCGCCTACGAACGCGTCCGGCACGGAGCGTTCACCACGCTCGGCGCCGCCTCGGGAGCGGTCGCCGGTCTGGTCGCCATCACCCCGGCCGGCGCGCATGTCAACGCCATGGGCGCGATCCTCATCGGCGTCGTCGCCGGTGCCGCCTGCTCCTGGGCCGTCAGCCTCAAGTACAGGCTGGGCTTCGACGACTCGCTCGACGTGGTCGGCGTGCACCTGGTCGGCGGTCTGATCGGCACACTGCTCGTCGGTGTCCTCGCCATCGACGGTGTCGGCGGCATGAAGCAGCTCGGCAAGCAGGCGACCGGCGCGTTCTCCGTGCTGGCCTTCTCCTTCGTGGTCTCCTGGATTCTCGCCAAGCTCGTGGACGTCACCGTTGGCTTCAGGGCCGCTGAGGACGACGAGGTCAGCGGAGTCGACCAGGCGTTCCACGCGGAGACGGCCTACGACTTCAGCGCCGTCGGAGGCTCCCCCGCGGGCCGTAGTACGGTGCGCGGCTCCAGCCAGGACGAGACCGGCGCGGCCGCCGCGCAGCAGCCGGGGACCAAGAAGGTGGACGCATGAAGCTCATCACGGCCGTCGTCAAGCCCCACCGGCTCGACGAGATAAAAGAAGCGCTGCAGGCGTTCGGCGTACAGGGTCTGACCGTCACCGAAGCCAGCGGCTACGGCCGCCAGCGCGGCCACACCGAGGTCTACCGGGGCGCGGAGTACACCGTGGACCTGGTGCCGAAGGTGCGTATCGAGGTGCTGGTCGAGGACGCGGACGCCGAGGAGCTGATCGAGGTGGTCGTGAAGGCCGCCCGGACCGGCAAGATCGGCGACGGCAAGGTGTGGAGCGTGCCCGTCGACACCGCCGTGCGCGTACGCACCGGCGAACGCGGCCCGGACGCGCTCTAAGGCGCCCTGGACGCGGTGACAACAAGCTGACCGGCGGCGGGACCAGCCGCTGGGCACAGAGCCGAAACGGAGCCCGGGTTGATGGACGGCGTCACGGACCAGACAAAGGACGAGACCACGGACGCCGACTCGGGGTCCAGCGGCTACGCGGCGGCCCGGCTGCGCCTCCTCCAGGAGGACGCGCGGCCCGGGCCGTCGCGCCGTATCCGGCTGGCCGAACTCACCGACGAGTGGCTGGCTTCGCTGCTGGCACGCGGGGCGCGGGCGGCGGGCATGGCGGACCCACGGGGCGTGGGACGCGGTGCGGGTGCGGACGGGGCGCGGAGCACGGGGCACGGGGCGGACGCACGGGGCACGGGGCACGAGGCGGACGTACGGAGCACGGGGCCACGGAGCACGGAGTCACAGGGCGCGGAGTCACGGCGCGGCGGGGCAGCGGAGCCCGTCCCCTCGCCGACCGGAGCTCCCGCCCCGGTCGCCCCCGCGCCCCCCATCCCCGGAGCCGCCCTCGTAGCGGTCGGCGGCTACGGGCGCGGCGAACTGTCCCCACGCAGCGACCTGGACGTGCTCCTGCTGCACGACGGGTCGGCCGACGCGTCGTCCCTCGCGGCCCTCGCGGACCAGATCTGGTACCCCGTCTGGGACATGGGCCTCGCACTCGACCACTCGGTACGCACCCCCGGCGAGGCCCGCAAGACCGCGGCCGAGGACCTCAAGGCGCAGCTCGGGCTGCTCGACGCGCGGCACATCGCGGGCGACGCCGCCTTGACGGCCCAGCTGCGCACCGCCGTACTCGCCGACTGGCGCGCCAAGGCACCGCGACGTCTTCCCGAACTCCACGAACTGTGTCAGGACCGCGCGCGCCGCCAGGGAGAGCTGAGGTTCCTGCTCGAACCCGACCTCAAGGAGGCGCGGGGCGGTCTGCGCGACGCCACGGCGCTACGGGCCATTGCCGCGTCCTGGCTGGCCGACGCTCCGCGCGAAGGGCTGGAGGAGGCGCGCCGCGGCCTGCTCGACGCCCGGGACGCCCTGCACTTGGTCACCGGCCGCGCCACCGACCGGCTCGCCCTCCAGGAGCAGGACCAGGTCGCGGCGAGCGTGGGCCTGCTCGACGCGGACGCACTGCTGCGGCAGGTATACGAATCGGCCCGCACCATCTCCTACGCCGCCGACGTCACCTGGCGCGAGGTCGGCCGCGTGCTGCGCTCCCGTACCGCCAAACCCCGGCTCCGTAGCCTGCTCGGCGGCCGCGGCGGCCGCAGCCCCGTGCCCCACGGAGCCCGCCCGGCGATGGGCGAGCGCAGCCCCCTCGCGGAAGGCGTGGTCGAGCAGGAGGGTGAGGCCGTGCTCGCGCGCACCGCCCGCCCCGAACGGGACCCCGTCCTCCCGCTACGGGCCGCCGCCGCTGCCGCCCAGGCGGGACTGCCCCTGTCACCGCACGCGGTCCGCCGCCTGGCCGACGCGCGCTCGCTGCCCGTCCCGTGGCCGCCGGAGGCCCGTGAACAGCTGATCACGCTGCTGGGCGCCGGGGAGCCCACCGTGCAGGTCTGGGAGGCCCTGGAAACGCAGGGACTGATCACCCGGCTCCTGCCGGACTGGGAACGAGTCCGCTGCCGCCCGCAGCGCAACCCCGTACACCGCTGGACCGTCGACCGGCACTTGATCGAAACCGCCGTACGGGCCAGCGCCCTCAGCCGCCGGGTCGGGCGCCCCGACCTGCTGCTCGTCGCCGCGCTGCTGCACGACATCGGCAAGGGCTGGCCGGGCGACCACTCCGTCGCCGGGGAGACCATCGTCCGCGACGTGGCGGCCCGGATGGGCTTCGACGAGGCGGATACGGCGGTCCTCGCCACCCTCGTCCGGCACCATCTGCTGCTCATCGAGACGGCCACCCGCCGCGACCTGGAGGACCCCGCCACCGTACGGTCGGTGGCCGAGACCGTCGGGACCATCAGCACTCTGGAACTGCTGCACGCGCTGACCGAAGCGGACGCCCTGGCCACCGGCCCCGCCGCGTGGAGCAGCTGGCGCGCCTCTCTGCTGGCCGACCTCGTCAAGCGGGTCACGGCGCAGCTCGCCGGCGAGCCGGCGACGGAGCAGACCACGGCGCAGGAACCGACAGCCGAACAGGAACGGCTGGCGATCGAAGCCTGGCGCACGGGCGAGCCCGTACTCGCCCTGCACGCGCGCACGGAGCCGCCGTCGCCCGACGACGCCACAGAGCGGCCCGAGGCCGACCTGCCCGCGGTCACGGAACCGGCCGGACAGGAACCGGTCGGCGTCGAACTGCTCATCGCCGTTCCCGACCAGCCGGGAGTACTGTCAGTGGCCGCCGGTGTGCTGGCGACCCACCGGCTGACCGTACGGGCCGCCGACCTGCGAGCCGTCGAACTGCCCGCCGCCGTGCTCGCCGGAGGACCACCATGGCCAGGGCCCGACGCGGCAGCCAACGCGGCCGCCGGTACGGGAGCGCCAGCAACGGGGAGCCCGACCGCGGCCTCACGCGCGCGCCCCGGCCGGGGCGGCGAGCAAGGAAGGCGCAGCGGCCGACGGGGCGAGGGGCAAGGCACCGGAGGCGGCGAGGGTGCGGGCAGCGTGTTGCTGCTGAGCTGGCGAGTGGCCGCCGAGTACGGGTCACTGCCGCAGGCGGCGCGGCTGCGCAACGACCTCGTCCGCGCACTGGACGGCTCCTTGGACATCACCGCCCGGCTCACCGAACGTGAGAACGCCCACCCGCGCCGCCGCGGCGTACACGCCCCGCCGCCGAGGGTCACCGTCGCCCCGGACAGCTCCCAGCACGCGACCGTCATCGAGGTACGAGCCCAGGACGCACCAGGGCTGCTCCACCGGATCGGCCGCGCCCTGGAGGACGCGGGAGTGACCGTACGCAGCGCGCACATCAGCACCCTGGGCGCCAACGCGGTGGACGCCTTCTACGTGACCGACCCGGCCGGTACGCCACTCCCTGAGCTCCGGGCAGCCGAGGTGGCCCGGACCCTGGAAAGCGCGCTGCGCTGAGCGGAGCACACGCACTCCCGAGCACGCCGCGCGCCGAGGCGGGAGCGCGACGGGGGACGGTGCACGGAGTGCGGGTCCGGGTGTGGACGGGGCACGGGGCACGGGGCACGGAGCGAATCTGCGGACGGGCCAGCGCCGCGGTGCCCGGGGCATGGAGCACGGAGCCTTGGCACGAGCATGGGGCCATGCCTGGGGGCACGGCACGGGGGCCAACAGTGCGGAGCGACGGGGCACGGGGCACGGGGCACGGGGCGAGAGTTACGGTGCACGGAGCACGAGCCGGAGTCCGCGTTATCCAGCGGTCCATCGTGTGCACTGTCACACCTGGTTGTGCGGGTCCCGAAGGGGGTTGTGAGGGGGCTCAAACCGTCCCGTGCGGGCAGCGGGGCAGACCACACTGGACCGGGCGGATACCCTTGGGGGTCAACCGCCGAACCGACTTCGACAAGAAGGACTCGCGACCGCCGTGTTCGATACCCTCTCCGACCGCCTCGCAGCGACGTTCAAGAACCTCCGGGGCAAGGGGCGCCTGTCCGAGGCGGACATCGACGCCACGGCGCGCGAGATCCGTATCGCCCTCCTTGAGGCGGACGTCGCCCTGCCCGTCGTACGGGCGTTCATCAAGCAGGTCAAGGAGCGGGCGCTCGGCGCCGAGGTCTCCCAGGCGCTGAACCCCGCCCAGCAGGTCATCAAGATCGTCAACGAGGAACTGGTCGGCATCCTCGGTGGGGAGACCCGCCGCCTGCGCTTCGCCAAGACGCCGCCAACCGTGATCATGCTGGCCGGTCTGCAGGGTGCTGGTAAGACCACGCTTGCCGGAAAGCTCGGCCGCTGGCTGAAGGGGCAGGGCCACGCGCCACTGCTCGTCGCCTGCGACCTGCAGCGCCCCAACGCCGTCAACCAGCTCTCGGTGGTCGCCGAGCGCGCCGGTGTGGCGATCTACGCGCCCGAGCCGGGCAACGGTGTGGGCGACCCGGTGAAGGTCGCCGAGGACTCCATCGAGTTCGCCAAGACCAAGCAGCACGACGTCGTGATCGTCGACACCGCGGGCCGCCTCGGCATTGACCAGGAGCTGATGCGGCAGGCCGCGGACATCCGCGACGCCGTCCGCCCTGACGAGGTCCTGTTCGTCGTCGACGCGATGATCGGCCAGGACGCGGTCAACACCGCCGAGGCGTTCCGCGACGGCGTCGGCTTCGACGGCGTGGTGCTCTCCAAGCTCGACGGTGACGCCCGCGGTGGTGCCGCGCTGTCCATCGCGCATGTCACCGGCCGCCAGATCATGTTCGCCTCCAACGGCGAGAAGCTGGACGACTTCGACGCGTTCCACCCGGACCGTATGGCGTCCCGCATCCTCGGCATGGGCGACATGCTCAGCCTGATCGAGAAGGCCGAGCAGACCTTCAGCCAGGACGAGGCCGAGAAGATGGCGGCCAAGCTGGCGAAGGGGCCCAAGGAGTTCACGCTCGACGACTTCCTGGCGCAGATGGAACAGGTCCGCAAGATGGGCTCCATCTCCAAGCTGCTCGGAATGCTGCCGGGCATGGGGCAGATCAAGGACCAGATCAACAACCTTGATGAGAAGGATGTCGACCGCACCGCCGCGATCATCAAGTCGATGACCCCGGCCGAGCGGCACGAGCCGACGATCATCAACGGCTCGCGCCGTGCGCGCATCGCGCGCGGTTCCGGCGTCGATGTGAGCGCGGTCAAGAACCTCGTCGAGCGGTTCTTCGAAGCTCGCAAGATGATGTCCAAGATGGCTCAGGGCGGCGGCATGCCGGGAATGCCCGGGATGCCGGGCATGGGCGGAGTCGGCTCGAAGAAGAAGGGCAAGCCGCAGAAGAAGGCCAAGGGCAAGCAGCGCAGCGGCAACCCCATGAAGCGCAAGGCTGACGAGCAGGCCGCCGCCGAGCGGCGGGCCGCGGGCGGCGGAGGCCAGCAGGAGGGCGACGCCTTCGGGCTGCCCGGTGCCGGCCGGGACGCGAGCTCGTTCGAGCTTCCCAAGGAATTCCGCGACATGCTCCCGCCGCAGCAGTAACAAGCACACCGTCGCTATCGCTCTGCTCCGCCCCGGCCTACACGCGTGCACACGCGCGTAGGCCGGGGTGATCGGCTCTCTCCCGCTGCCGTGCCGTCTCGCGTGTCATCTGACGGCGGCGTGCGTGCCTGCGCCCCGCCTCGCCACCGTACGGCCAGGCGCAGCGTGCTCACCGAGTAAGGGAGTTGGGGTCGGTCAGACGCGGGCAACGAGATAGCGGAAGACGTTGGACATCCAGACGGTGCCGTCGGAACGTAGATGCGGATGCAGAGCCTCCGTGAGTTCCTTCGTCACCTGCGTCGCGTCGGTGGCCTGGGCCGCCGCGTCGAACTGGCCGGTGGAGAGCAGTCCGCGTACGGCACTGTCCATGTCGGCGTAGCCGAACGGGCAAGCAACTCGGCCGGAGCCGTCTGGGCGCAGCCCCGTCCGCTGGGCGACCTCTTCCAGGTCGTCCCGGCCGCACGGCTGCCAGCCGGGCGCGTTGGAGGCCTTGGTACCTCGGGCGACTCCGCCTGCTCTGGCGTCCCCCGCGCCGAAAGGCCCCGGGGAGTCGGCGAGACGCGCGGCTACCCGGAGGACGCCCGCCGTGGCGCACCGCTCGGGCGGGCCCCAACCGGCCAGCACCACAGGACTGCCCCGCTCGGCGAGCCCCGCGGCCTGCTCCAGCGCTTCCGTCATGGACCGTACGCCGTAGGGGTTCATCGGGTCGAAGACCGTCACCATGTTGAACGCGGCCGCTCCGTCGTTCCACGCGCACTCAGCACCGCCATGCCACAGCCGTGCGCGGCGGTCACTCACGTCGTCGCCCCGTGGCTGGAGCCGCTCACGGGCGAGATCGAGGCGCTTCTCATCCCTGTCGACACCGGCGACCGCCGCCCCGCGCGAGGCGGCCATGAGCAGCGCCAGGCCGGAGCCGCAGCCCAGACTGAGCAGCCTTGTCCTGGAGTCGACCTCCAACCGCGCGTACACCGCCTCGTAGAGCGGCACCAGCATCCGTTCTTGGATCTCCGCCCAGTCACGGGCGCGTGCCGCAGCGTCAGCCGGGTCGGGTGACAAGAGGTGCGGGTGGTGCTGCCGTACGAGCGTAGGGGTCATGAAAGCGCTCCAATCCGCCGAGAGCTGTACCGAGTTCCTTCATGTCGCCCCCGTATGCGCGCTGCTGTGAAACACCCCCGTATGCCAGGGAACTCCCCATCAGTGCCTACGTCCAGAGGGAGGGAGGGCTTTCCGACGCCCACCCTTCGCTCCGTCGACGACTCACTCCCTCACCCTCCGCGCGCCGTCTCCGGCCAGTGGCCCGTACGGCCTTGACCTGTCGCGCGCGCAGGCGTACGCCCAGCCGCGGGGTGGCGGAGCCGTAGGTGACAGGGGCACGAGGCGCGAGGCATAAGGCACCGGGGACGGGGCACGGGGCAGAACCCCCGGCGGGGCGGACGGCGAGGGAGCCGCAGTCCTGCTTCACTCCGCCGGAGCACGGAGCACGGAGCACGGAGCACGGAGCACGGAGCACGGAGCACGGAGCACGGAGCACGGAGCACGGAG
>NZ_JBWLKN010000046.1:0-41485 GCF_059026195.1 Streptomyces sp. A01
AGCACGGAGCACGGAGCACGGAGCACGGAGCACGGAGCACGGAGCACGGAGCACGGAGCACGGAGCACGGAGCACGGGGCGGTGCGATCGGGGCTGGTGGTGGCGCTCGCCCCGGAGCGCAGCGCCCTGGAGACCGGGGCAGCGATTCACGCTCAGGGATGGCGGCCCCGTACGATCTGGGCCATGGCAAAGGCTCCCGTACTCACTCCCCAGGCGGACGATTTCCCGCGCTGGTACCAGGATCTGATCAACAAGGCCGAGCTGGCCGACAACGGCCCCGTGCGCGGCACCATGGTCATCCGTCCCTACGGGTACGGCCTGTGGGAGCGGATGCAGCAGGAGCTGGACGCACGCATCAAGGAAGCGGGCGCCTCCAACGCGTACTTTCCCCTTTTCATCCCGCAGTCGTACCTGACGCGCGAGGCCGAGCACGTCGAGGGCTTCGCCCCCGAGCTGGCCGTCGTCACACACGGCGGCGGCAAGGAGCTCGACGAGCCGGTCGTGGTGCGCCCCACGTCCGAGACGATCGTCAACGAGTACTTCTCGAAGTGGGTGCAGAGCTACCGGGACCTGCCCCTACTGATCAACCAGTGGGCGAACGTCGTCCGCTGGGAGATGCGCCCCCGCGTGTTCCTCCGCACCTCCGAGTTCCTCTGGCAGGAGGGCCACACCGCCCACGCCACGTACGAGGACGCGCAGCAGTACGCGGCGCGCATCCACCGGGACGTCTACGCCGACTTCATGCTGAACGTCCTCGGCATTGATGTGGTGCTGGGCCGCAAGACGGCCAAGGAGCGGTTCGCGGGCGCGATCAACACCCTCACGCTTGAGGGCATGATGGGCGACGGCAAGGCCCTGCAGCTGGGTACGAGCCATGAGCTCGGCCAGAACTTCGCCAAGGCGTTCAACACGCAGTACCTCTCCAAGGAGGGCGGCCGCGAGCTCGTCTGGCAGACCTCGTGGGGCGTCTCGACCCGCATGGTCGGCGGGCTGATCATGTCGCACGGCGACGACAACGGGCTGCGGGTGCCGCCGCGACTGGCGGCGGTTCAGGCCGTTGTCCTGGCCATCAAGGGCGAGGAGTCCGTCGCCGCGGTGCGCGCCCTGGGCGACAAGCTGAAGGCCGCGGGCATCCGGGTGCAGGTCGACGACCGGGTGGACATCCCGTTCGGCCGCCGCGCTGTGGACTGGGAGCTCAAGGGCGTGCCGGTCCGTATCGAGATCGGCCCCCGCGACCTGGAGAACGGCACCGCGATGCTCGCCCGCCGCATTCCTGGTGGCAAGGAGCCCGTACGCACCGAGACGCTGGCCGAGTCGCTGCCCGCGATCCTCGAAGAGGACCAGGCGCTCCTCCTCCGGCAGTCGCGCGAGCGCCGCGAGGCCCGTACCTCGGATGTCTCCACCATCGACGAGGCCGCTGAAGCCGCTACGGCAGGCGGCTGGGCCCGAATTCGCTGGGCGGATCTCGGCCCCGAGGGCGAAGCCAAACTGGCTGAACAGGCTGTGTCCGTGCGGTGTTTGATCGCCGAGGATGGGTCGGTGCCGGACGCGGACGACGCTCCCGGTACGGTCGCCATCGTCGCCCGCGCTTACTGAGCGCGGGACGGGGCGGGCCGACGCGGAGCACGGAGCGCGGCCGGACACCCAGCCGTGCCGGACACGGGGCACGGCTGGACGGCGCGCACACTCGGCTGGAGATATCCACGCCCGTCGCGTCGCTGTGGCTTGCGGCGCGCGACGCCGCCGCGATCGCCCTGTGGGAAGGGGCGGCATAGCGGGGCGCGCACGTGCGAGCGAGCGCGGGCTTGAGGCTCCAGCCCAGCGTGCGGGCGCGCCCGCACGCTGGGGCGTACGCACCAGTACGTACCGGCTTGACGCGCGCCGTACCGCTCATCCGCAGATCTGCGCACCCGCCCTCGTCAGGAGGCATCAGCGTGAACCGACTGGTACGTGCAAATTATTTGGGATGCCCGGAATCGGAACACCCGGACACCACCGCTCGTTGTCACGACGTGAGCACGACACCACCTGTTCTCGCCGCGGAACTGGCGCAGGCGTGGGCCGATATTCAACGGCACCACCCCGAGCTGCCGGATCTCGCCGCGCCCGAATCCTTGATCGGAGAGTCGTCGTCCGCTTGCGGCCACGAGCTCTCATTCGAACGGCTTCTGCACGAGGCAGTTCACGGCATCGCCGCCACCCGCGGCGTCCGCGACACCTCGCGCGCAGGCCGCTACCACAACCGCCGGTTCCTGGCGATCGCCGAGGAGCTGGGACTCGACCATGCCGAGGAGCCACATCCCAGCAGCGGCTTCTCCTTGGTCACGCTGAACCCAGAAGCGAGAAAGCGTTACCGCCCGACGATCGAGCGCCTCCAGCGCGCCCTCAAGGCGCATACGGTGGCGACCGCGTCCGACACCGCCCGCAGCTTCCGCGGCCCGGCCGCGCGGCATGGCTCGTCCGGTGGCGGTGTGCGGGTCAAGGCTGTGTGCGACTGCGGCCGCAACGTCAGAGTCGTACCGTCCGTCCTTGCCCAGGCCCCGATCATGTGCGGAGGATGCGGCAAGCCCTTCCGTATCCCCGAAGTGGTCGCGGTCGGCTGACCCGGCAGCGGTATGGCACAATGAACAGCTGTACTCGACAGTCGAACAGGACCCCTCTCTCCTCCGGCTGACGCGTCCATCGGGCACTCGGGTACCGCAACCCCACGCGGCACATCGCAGTGCTCAACCACGTCAAGACCAGGAGACACCCACTCCCGTGGCAGTCAAGATCAAGCTGAAGCGCCTGGGCAAGATCCGCGCGCCTCACTACCGCATCATCGTTGCCGACTCCCGTACCCGCCGTGACGGCCGGGCCATCGAGGAGATCGGCCTGTACCACCCGGTGCAGAACCCGTCGCGCATCGAGGTCGACTCGGAGCGCGTGCAGTACTGGCTGAGTGTCGGTGCGCAGCCGACCGAGCCGGTCGCAGCCATCCTCAAGGTCACCGGTGACTGGCAGAAGTTCAAGGGTCTGCCCGCCCCGCCCCCGATGAAGGTCGCTGAGCCGAAGGCCGACAAGCGCGCGCTGTTCGAGGCCGCTGCCAAGGACGCCGGTGACGAGCCGAAGGGTGAGGCGATCACCCCGAAGGCGAAGAAGGCTGACAAGAAGTCGGACGAGGCGGCCCCGGCTGCTGAGTCCACCGAGTCGACCGAGGCCTGAGGATGCTCGAGGAAGCCCTCGAGCACCTGGTGAAGGGCATCGTCGACAACCCCGACGAGGTGCAGGTCGCATCGCGCGACCTGCGTCGTGGACGTGTGCTGGAGGTCCGGGTACACCCCGACGACCTCGGCAAGGTGATCGGCCGTAACGGCCGCACCGCACGCGCGCTGCGTACTGTCGTGGGCGCTATCGGCGGCCGTGGTATCCGCGTCGACCTTGTCGACGTGGACCAGGTTCGCTGAAGAGCGAAAGAGCACCGGCACGGGCCGGGAACGGCTGATGCCGTTCCCGGCCCGTGCCGCTTTCGGCTCGCGGCCCGCACGCCTGGCCGCGGCGCTCCGTGCCCCGTGCCCCGTGCCCCGTGCCCGTAGGATTCACGGCCCGTGGCGCCCCGTGCGTCGTCGAGCACCCGCCTTCCGGCGCCTCAAGCCCCCACCACGCCTTCGGGCCCCGTCCCCACCCTCGTAGAGGCCCTCGTGAAGAGCAGAGAAGGAAACGCACAGTGCAGCTGGTAGTCGCGCGCGTCGGCCGCGCTCACGGCATCAAGGGCGAGGTCACCGTCGAGGTGCGCACCGACGAGCCCGAGGTGCGGCTCGCGCCGGGCGCCGTCCTCGCCACGGAGCCGGCGTCGGCCGGACCGCTGACCATCGAAACCGGCCGCGTGCACAGCGGCCGCCTGCTGCTGCGCTTCGCGGGCGTCAAGGACCGTACGGGCGCCGAGGCGCTGCGTAACGTCCTGCTCATCGCCGAGATCGATCCCGAGGACGTCCCCGAGGACCCCGAGGAGTTCTACGATCACCAGCTGATCGACCTCGACGTGGTGACCGTGGACGGGGCGGCAGTCGGCCGCATCGCGGAGGTCTCCCACCTTCCGCATCAGGACCTGCTCATCGTGAAGCGCCCCGATGGCACCGAGGTGATGGTCCCGTTCGTCGCCGAGATCGTGCCGGAGATCGATCTTGAGGAACAGCGCGCCGTGATCGACCCGCCCCCCGGCCTGCTCGACGAGGGCCAGGCCGAGATCGCGAGCAGCAGGGACGACAGCTGATGCGGCTCGACGTCATCACGATCTTCCCCGAGTACCTGGAGCCGCTGAACGTCTCGCTGGTCGGCAAGGCACGCGCGCGCGGGCAGCTCGACGTACGCGTCCACGACCTGCGGGAGTGGGCGCATGACCGCCACAACACGGTGGACGACACCCCGTACGGCGGTGGGCCGGGCATGGTCATGAAGCCTGAGCCGTGGGGCGAGGCGCTTGACGCGGTCATCGCCTCTGGCGCGGGCGACGGCGAGGCGGAGGCGGGCGGTGACGGTGCCAAGCCGACGCTCGTCATCCCGACGCCCAGCGGCCGGCCCTTCACCCAGACGCTCGCGGTCGAGCTGTCCCAGCGGCCGTGGCTGGTGTTCGCACCCGCCCGCTACGAGGGCATCGACCGGCGCGTCATCGACGAGTACGGCGAGCGGCTCGAAGTCCATGAGGTCTCCATCGGCGATTACGTGCTCGCCGGAGGCGAAGCGGCGGTGCTGGTGATCACGGAGGCCGTGGCCCGGCTGCTGCCGGGAGTGCTCGGCAACGCCGAGTCGCACCGTGACGACTCCTTCGCTCCCGGCGCCATGGCGGACCTGCTGGAGGGCCCCGTCTACACCAAGCCTCCGGAGTGGCGGGGGCGCGGCATCCCCGACGTCCTCGTCAGCGGCCACCACGGCAAGATCGCCCGCTGGCGGCGGGACGAGGCGTTCCGCCGCACCGTCAGCCACCGCCCGGACCTGATCGAGCGCTGCGACCCGGCGGCACTCGACAAAGGAGACCGCGCGATCCTCGCGGCCCTGGGCTGGGTCGAGGGGGCGGGCGGCCGATTTGGGCCGCCGGGGGAAGACGTGGAAGAATAGGCCGCTGTTGTCCGTCCGGCGCGCGCCCCTGCCACAGGGGGAACGACGTCCGCCCGACGGGGCGGCACCTCTGATCATTCCGAATATCCCGTTGATGACCTGTGGCATCAGCGAAGAAAGCAGACGTCATGCATCTTCTTGACAGCGTCGACTCCGCGTCGCTGCGCAGCGACCTCCCGGCCTTCCGCCCGGGTGACACGGTCAACGTCCACGTCCGCGTCATCGAGGGCAACCGCTCCCGTGTCCAGCAGTTCAAGGGCGTCGTCATCCGCCGCCAGGGCTCGGGCGTGCGCGAGACCTTCACGGTCCGCAAGGTCAGCTTCAGCGTCGGCGTCGAGCGCACCTTCCCGGTGCACACCCCGATCGTCGAGAAGATCGAGCTCGTGACCCGCGGTGACGTCCGTCGCGCGAAGCTGTACTACCTCCGTGAGCTCCGCGGCAAGGCCGCGAAGATCAAGGAGAAGCGCGACAACTGAGCCGAGCGTGTGCCAGGCGGCTCAGGCAGGCCGGTTAGGCTCTGAGCCCGATGGACACCGACGCACAGACTTCGGAGCGCGACCGCTCTCCCGCCCCCGCAGAGGGGCCGGAGGAGCGGTCGCGCTCCGTGCGTTTGGGATGGCTGACCGGCGGGGGGCCCTGGCGCCGTGCGGGGCTGCTCGCCACGGCCTGCGTCACAGTCGTCCTGCTGCTGAGCGCCTTCGTGGTGCAGCCCTTCCTGATCCCCAGCACCTCCATGGAAAACACCTTGAAGGTCGGCGACCGGGTGCTCGTGAACAAGCTGGCGTACCGTTTCGGTGACGAGCCGCAGCGCGGCGACGTAGTGGTCTTCGACGGCACCGGCTCCTTCACGCAGGACGAGCCGTCGGAGAACCCGGTGACGTCGTTCTTCCGCGAGGCGGCCGCCTCGGTCGGGCTCGCCGAACCGGCCGAAACCGACTACGTCAAGCGTGTGGTGGGCACCGGAGGTGACCGGGTCACCTGCTGTGACAAGCGGGGGAGGATCAAGGTGAACGGGCAGCCGGTGGACGAGGACTACCTGCGTCCTGGGGACGCTCCGTCGCAAGTGCGGTTCGACATCGTGGTGCCACAGGGAAAGCTGTGGGTCATGGGGGATCACCGCAGCGCCTCGCGTGACTCACGTGACCTGCTCGGCGCACCAGGCGGTGGCTCCGTGCCGGTCGGCAAGGTCATCGGGCGGGCCGACTGGATCGGCTGGCCGCTGGGCCGCTGGCGGACACTGCACCGGCCGGAGGTGTTCGCCCGGGTACCGGAGCCCAGCCCGGCCCCGGAGCCGGGCAGGGCGCATGGGTAACCGCGGACGGCCTCGCTCCGGACACCGCGGCGCTGGCCCACCGGAGCAGCAGGGCCAGCCACCGGAGCAGTCGGCACCGCCACTGGGCCAGCAGACGGTGCCGCCGTCCACGGGGCACGGACCCGGACACGCAACAGCCGGACCGGTCGGATACACGCCGCCGGCCGGTTTCCCGCCGGGGAACGGATACGGCACGGGGCGCGGGGCGGCTGACGCCCTCACGCGTGAGCCGTACGACACCGCTCATGACACTGGGGCCCCGTACGGATACGTGCCTGGCACAGTCCACGGGGCCGGACGCGCGACAGCCGCGGGCGGACGCCCCGGAGCCGGATATGAGGCCTACGGGGCGGGAAGCCCGGCGCGCGGAGCAGCGTTCGGGGGCAGCCACGGGCCGGACTCGCCGCCGTACGGCCAGGAGCAGCGCCCCGGATACCCGTACGAGACCGACCCGGAGCCCGCCGGGCAGGAGCCGCCGTCAGCAGAGGGCGAGCGGACGACGGGGCCACGACGGCCGACAGGTGGTCGGGCCGAGCGGCGCAGGGCCGCCCGCCGTATCAAGCGCAGACGCCGCCGCTCCGCGATCAAGGAGATACCGGTACTGATAGTCGTGGCGCTGCTCATCGCGCTGGGGCTCAAGACCTTTCTCGTCCAGGCGTTCGTCATCCCGTCCGGCTCCATGGAGCAGACGATCAAGATCGGCGACCGGGTACTGGTGGACAAGCTCACCCCGTGGTTCGGCTCCAAGCCCGAACGTGGTGACGTCGTGGTCTTCAAGGACCCCGGTGGCTGGCTGGAGGACGAACAGAAGCCCAGCGGGGACGACCCGGTGGGCATCAAGCAGGCCAAGCAGGCACTGACGTTCATCGGACTGCTGCCGTCCGCCGACGAGCAAGACCTGATCAAGCGCGTCATCGGTGTGGGCGGCGACACGGTGCGCTGCTGCGACAAGAACGGTCGCGTCACGGTCAACGGCACTCCACTGAACGAGCCCTATCTGCACCCCGGGGACGCCCCGTCCAAGCTCAAGTTCCGCGTGACGGTGCCGCAGGGCCGCATCTTCGTGATGGGCGACCACCGTTCCAACTCGGCCGACTCCCGCTACCACCTCGACGACGAGGGGCGCGGCACCATCTCGGAGGACCTGGTGGTCGGCCGGGCCGTGGTCATCGCCTGGCCGTTCGGCCACTGGCGACAACTGGACGAGCCGGAGACGTTCGCCTCCGTACGCGACGCGGGTGACGCCCAGCAACGAGACGGCGGCACTGCGCATAGTGTGTCCCCAGGCAGTGCGTTTCCTCCAGAAGCGCAAGGATTGACCCATCCCCCGACCCTTGCGGAACTCCCGCTCGTTATGGGATTGGTGGGCCTGCGCCGGACCTGGGGCAGGCGGCAGCGCGGCAAGAGGAGTGGATGTGGGGGATTTGGCGGTCGGCGCACGGTCCGGACACGAAGAGCCCGAGGGGCGGCCAGGACGACTCGGTGAGCCATCCGTGAACGAGGCGCCCGAAGCCCAGTCGTCCGAGGCCCGGACCCAGTACGAGGCGAGCGCCGACGGAAGCCCCGGTCTCCGCGACACGCCCGCCACGCACGGGGCGGACGCCGCAAACGCCCCGTGGCCCCGCGCCGACGGGGCCGAGAGCGCGGACGCTGCCCCGCTTCCGGGCCAGCCGGGACCGCATGCCCGGACGGGCGATCCCGACCAGCCCGACGAGGATGACGAGCGCCAGGAGAGCGGCGGAGCGAGTGCCGCGAAGCAGAAGAAGCACCGTTCCTTCTGGAGGGAACTGCCGCTTCTCATCGGTATCGCGCTGCTGCTCGCGCTGCTGATCAAGACGTTTCTGGTGCAGGCTTTCTCCATCCCCTCCGACTCCATGCAGAACATGCTGCAGCGCGGAGACCGGGTGCTGGTCGACAAGCTGACGCCGTGGTTCGGATCGGAGCCGGAGCGCGGCGAAGTCGTCGTTTTCCACGACCCGGGCGGCTGGCTGGACGAAGCGCCGCAGTCCGACTCCGGCCCAGTCGCCGAAGGCATGCAGAAGGTGCTCAGCTTCATCGGCCTGATGCCGTCGGCGGAGGACAAGGATCTGATCAAGCGGGTCATCGCGGTGGGCGGCGACACGGTTGAGTGCAAGAACGACGGCCCGGTCAAGGTCAACGGCAAGGCGCTTGACGAGCCGTACATCTTCCCGGGTGACACACCCTGTGGTGACAAGGAATTCGGGCCGATCCACGTACCGGACGGCCGGATCTGGGTCATGGGCGACCACCGCCAGGACTCGCTCGACTCCCGCTACCACCAGGATCTAGACAACGGCACCGTCTCGGTCGACGAGGTCGTCGGCCGGGCGATCGTCAAGGCGTGGCCAGTCAACCGCTGGGGGACGCTTCCCATCCCTGACACCTTCGACCAGCCGGGAATCAGCGCCGCGGCGTCCGTGACTCCGACGGTCGCCGGTTTCGCGGGCGCGCTGCCGCTGGTGCTGTGGCGCCGTCGTCGGCTGATCAAGAAGGCATAGCAGGGGCTGACGGCGCCCATACCGCCGGGTAGGGTGCGGACCCGTGCCCCGTGCTCCGTGCCCCGGGCGTGTGGACCGCGCCTCCGCTCCGGGGGCCGCGGTCAGCCGACGTGGGAGGGGTAGCCGGGCATGGGTGCGGACATCCGACGCGGGGCGTGCCTGTACGGGGCGCTGCCGGGCGACAGGAGAGTGGAATGAGTGGAGCTGCGCGTACGAGCGGGGGGCCGAGCCGCCGGGGCAACGTACTGTCCGGGCTGGCGGTCGCCATCGGCTGTGTGCTCTTCCTCGGAGGGTTCGCGTGGGGCGCGGTGCTCTACCAGCCGTACACCGTTCCCACGGACTCGATGTCGCCCACCATCGCCAAGGACGACCGGGTGCTCGCCGAGCGCATTGACGGCGGCGACGTACGCCGTGGCGACGTGGTGGTCTTCCGCGACTCGGTGTGGGGCGACATGCCGATGGTGAAGCGGGTGGTCGGGGTCGGCGGCGACAAGGTCGCCTGCTGCGACGAGCAGGGTCGGCTGACGGTCAACGGCAAGGCCATCGACGAGTCCTACGTACCCGGCGACGGTCCTGTCTCGCCGAACAAGTTCTCCGCCACGGTGCCTGAGGACAAGCTCTTCCTCCTGGGCGACAACCGCGACACCTCGGTCGACTCCCGGGGGCACCTCACCGACGGTGACCACGGGGCGGTGTCGCGGGACGCGGTGGACGCGCGCGTGGACGGTACAGCGTGGCCGCTGGGTTCCGTGGGGATGCTCGACCGGCCGTCGGCGTTCGACGATCTTCCAGGTGGCGTGTCGCAGCCTGGTCCACTACAGCTGATCGTGATCATGGTGGTGGTCGGCGCCGTACTCATCCTGGGCGGTGCCGCCTACGGACCGGTCGCACGGTGTGCCGGTGGCGGCAAGAGCAAGCGGGGCGGCGCTACGGGGCCCGGGGCACGGGGCGAGGCAGGCAAGGCCCCTGGGGCCGGTGCGTCCACCGGAACCGGCGCGGGGCCCGCCGACTCCCCCAGTGCCTCCGGGAACGCGGGCGCCGCCGGTGATACTGGGGCGCCGGGCGCGCCCGGCGAGGCCCGAAGGGGCGAGAAGGGAACGGCGAGGAGCAGTGGCTGACGGCATACCGGCGACAGCGGGTGAGTCCGCGCTGCGCAAAGTGGCGCGGGTGATCCTGCTCGACCCCGATGACCGGATTCTGCTGATGCACGGCTTCGAGCCGGACGATCCGTCGATGACCTGGTGGTTCACTCCGGGCGGCGGCCTTGAGGCGGGGGAGACCCGGGAGCAGGCAGCCCTGCGGGAGCTGGCGGAAGAGACCGGCATCACTGATGTGCGGCTGGGGCCGGTGATCTGGCAGCGTGTGTGCTCGTTCCCGTTCGACGGGCGCAGGTGGGACCAGGATGAGTGGTACTACCTGGCCAGAACGTCCCAAACGCTGACACGCACCGGCGGCCAGACCGACCTTGAGCGGCGTAGCGTCACGGGGCTGCGCTGGTGGACCTCCGAAGAACTGTTCGCCGCTCATGAGACGGTGTATCCGACCAGACTCGCCGAACTGCTGCGTACGCTGCTCGACGAGGGACCCCCTAGTGCGCCGGTGGTCCTGGAGACTGAGCGCGTCTGACGCACAATGGGGGGACGCACGGCTGAAGGGGAACATGCCATGAGCGCCGAGGACCTCGAAAAGTACGAGACCGAGATGGAGCTGAAGCTCTACCGGGAGTACCGCGATGTCGTCGGTCTGTTCAAATACGTGATTGAGACCGAGCGGCGTTTCTACCTCACCAACGATTACGAGATGCAGGTGCACTCGGTCCAGGGCGAGGTTTTCTTCGAGGTCTCCATGGCTGATGCCTGGGTATGGGACATGTACCGCCCGGCTCGCTTCGTCAAGCAGGTCCGTGTCCTTACATTCAAGGACGTGAACATCGAAGAGCTCAACAAGAGCGACCTCGATCTGACCTCAGGGGAATCGGGCTTTAACAGCTAGGGATCACCGCAGACCCCGGATCGGCATCTCGCCACCCGAATGGGTGAGCGAGTTATCCACAATCCCACGGATATCCACCAAGATCCAAAAGTTGCGGGCAGGGGCGGCACAGTCGGTGCCGGAGGTGGTGCCCATGCCGCGAACATCCGGGGAGCGACGCCCCGTACCGCCGGAACGCCGTGCCGTACGTCCCACACGACCCAGCCCAGCCCGCCCATCGAGCCCCCCGGTCCCCGGCCCGCCCGACGGACCGCGAGCGTCCCCAGTAGGCGAGCCGAGCCCGTCACAGGCACGCCGTGCACTCGGACGCTACGGCGAGAACCTGGCGGTGCGCACCCTGGCCGCGGCCGGAATGACGGTGCTCGCGCGCAACTGGCGCTGCCGCGCCGGTGAGATCGACATCGTCGCCCTGGACGGCGACGCGCTCGTCATCTGCGAGGTCAAGACCCGCCGAACCGGTGCGTACGAGCACCCCATGGCAGCCGTCAGTCCGGTCAAGGGGGAACGGCTGCGACGGCTCGCCGACCGCTGGCTGGAGCTGCACGGCGGCCCGCCCTCCGGCGGCGTGCGGATCGACCTGATCGGCGTTCTCCTGCCCGATCGGGGAGCGCCGGTCGTCGAGCACGCGAAGGGGGTGGAGTGATGAGCTTCGCCCGTACGTGTTCCGTCGCCCTGGTCGGAGTCGAGGGCGTGGTGGTCGAGGTCCAGGCCGACCTGGAGCCCGGTGTCGCGGCCTTCACGCTGGTCGGTCTGCCCGACAAGAGCCTGGTGGAGAGCCGGGACCGCGTCAGGGCGGCCGTCGTGAACTCCGGCGCGGAATGGCCGCAGAAGAAACTCACTGTCGGGCTCAGCCCCGCGTCCGTCCCCAAGAGTGGCAGTGGCTTCGACCTCGCCGTGGCCTGCGCCGTGCTGTCGGCGGCCGAGCGCATCGACCCGCGGGAGATCGCCGACCTCATGATGATCGGGGAGCTGGGTCTCGACGGCCGGGTGCGCCCGGTGCGGGGTGTCCTGCCCGCCGTGCTGGCGGCGGCCGACGCCGGATACCGGCAGGTCGTCGTCCCCGAGCGGACCGCAGCCGAGGCATCGCTGGTTCCTGGGATCTCCGTGCTGGGCATCCGCAGCCTGCGCCAGCTCATCGCCGTGCTCACCGACGCCCCCGTGCCCGAAGAGGAGGAACAGCCCGAGGACGGCCGCCCTGACCCGATGCTCGCGGGCCTGTCGTTGCCGGGAGCAGGTATGGACACGGGCGCGGGATTGGGCGGCCATGGCGCGGCCAGGCCACCTGACCTGGCGGAAGTCGCCGGGCAGCGCGCCGCCAGGATGGCTTTGGAGGTAGCGGCCGCAGGCGGCCACCACCTTTTCCTCAAAGGCCCTCCCGGTGCAGGCAAGACCATGCTCGCTGAGCGGCTGCCGGGCCTCCTCCCGCCCCTCACGCCCACCGAGGCCCTTGAGGTCACAGCCGTGCATTCCGTCGCGGGAATCCTCCCGCCGGGTAAGCCCCTCGTAGACGCCCCGCCCTACTGTGCGCCCCACCACTCGGCGACCATGGCGGCCCTCGTCGGCGGCGGGAGCGGACTGCCCCGGCCGGGAGCGGTGTCGCTGGCGCACCGAGGGGTGCTCTTCGCGGATGAGGCGCCGGAGTTCAGCGGCCGGGCGCTGGACGCGCTGCGGCAGCCGCTGGAGTCCGGCCACGTGGTGGTGGCCCGGTCAGCGGGCGTGATGCGGATGCCCGCGCGCTTCCTTCTGCTGCTCGCGGCCAATCCATGCCCGTGCGGGCGGCACGGGCAGCTGGGGGAGGGCTGCGCCTGCCCGCCTGCCGCCATCCGCCGCTACCAGGCCAGACTTTCCGGTCCTCTGCTCGACCGGATGGACCTGCGTATCAAGGTCGGCGCCGTCAGCAGAGCGGAGCTCAGTGGCGAGTACGGCCAGTCCGAAAGCACGGATGTGGTGGCATCCCGCGTGCGCGAGGCACGGCAGCGGGCCCGCGCGCGATATGAGGGGACCCCATGGCGCACGAACGGTGAGATGCCCGGCTACGAGCTGCGCACTCGTTGGCACCCCGCTCCCGGAGCACTCCGCGAGGCGGAGCGCGACATGGAACGCGGCCTTCTCACCGCTCGCGGCCTGGACCGGGTGCTGAGGGTCGCGTGGACGGTGGCGGACCTGGCGGGGCATGACCGGCCACTGCGCGATGACGTGATGCGAGCGCTCCAACTGCGCACCGGCGTCAGCCGGGGAGCGCCGGACGTTGTGGGGAGCGCGTGATGGCGGAAAGTCCGGCGGAAGCGGGAACGGATGACGGGAGAACAGCCGATGCGGCCTCAGGCTGGCGCCGCGGGGCTTCCGACGAGGTGCGACTGGCGAGGGCGGCACTGACGCGGTTGGTGGAGCCCGGTGACAGCACCGTAGGCCGGTGGCTGCGCCGGCTGGGGCCGGTGGGGCTGCGCCGCGCGCTGACGGGGGAGTGCGAGCCGCCGCACGGGGCGAGCGCTTCCCGCCTCGCCGGGTACGCGCTCCGCGCCGCCGGCCTTGACCCTGCGGCTGATCTGGCCGCCGTCGCCGCGCTCGGCGGCCGGTTCGTCTGCCCGGAGGACGCTGAATTCTGTTTACAGTTCGCGTGTTGCCCGAGGTCGTGTTGCACACGTGGAGGTCTGTGTTGTGGATGAGTGGCGTCTGTTTTGGGTGGGCGACGGCGGTACACCTAGCAGTTCGGGAACGGACGCTCTTGCCGCATGGGAAGACTTGAGCGAGCGCGAGCGCGCACTGGGTTTCCGGGACCGCCAGCCAATTCTGCTTTCTCCTCTGGGCCGGGTGGACGCGCGGATGGCAGAGATTTTCCGGCGCGGGCGCTTCGCGGTGAAGGCTCAGGGCACGCAGGAGTCGTACGTGCCGGATCTCCGGCTGTTCTTCACGTTCTTGTGGCGGCGGGGACTGGACTGGGACCAGGCGATAGCCGACGACCTTGAGGACTGGGAGGACTGGCGGCTGCGCGGGGCCGGTAACCCGAGCCCGATCGGCGGCTCGAAGTGGGGCCGCGAGCTGGCCGCGATGCGGTTGTTCTATGACCTGGCCGTGGAGCGGCAGCACATGCAGGCCAGCCCCGTACGCACCCGCTCGGTCGTCACCCGGGACGGCGCGATAGCCGAGATCGCCGAGTTGGCGCCGAAGGACGTACGCGCTTCCAACGTGAAGTGGCTGACGCCGCGCGCTTACCGGCTGTGGCGTGATGTGGGGCTCGGGGGCCTGTTGCCCAACGGGCTGGAGGACGAGAGCTGGCGGGGCCGCAACGACGGCCGGGACACCGCTTATGCGGATCTGGTCTATTCCACCGGGCTGCGGCGCCGGGAGGCTGGCACGCTGGTCACGGCCGAACTGCCCGCACTCGGGGACCGGCGTTACTACGCCGGGAACGTGGCGAAGGCGGTCGCCAAGCGGGCGGGCCGCTTCTTCTACGCCAGCCATGGGGCCTTGCAGGGCGTGGAGACCTACCGGATCACCACGCGGGCCCAGGCGGTCCGCCGTGCTCAGCGCCGCGGGCTCTACGAGCAGATCGAGGGCCGGCGGATCGTCGAGGAAGTCTCCCGGCGGGGGCTGGTGCGCTGGACGGAGACGAACGGCCAGGGCGGACGGGCCCATTTGGACACGCTGACCGACCGGCAGCGGCTGCTGCTGTTCGTCCGGGGGGACGATGGGCTGGAACCGGCGATGGTGTGGCTGGCGGAGTCCGGTCTGCCGATGCGTTACCGGGGCTGGAGCAAGGTCTTCGAGCGGGCCAGCGAGCGCTGCCAGGCCCGGGGCCTGGGGGTATGGGCCACGCCGCACATGCTGCGGCATTCGATGGCTCTTCGCGTTCTGCTCGCGCTCAACCGTGCGCTGGACCGCCGTCTGGGCCTGACCCCGGCCCAGCGGCGGAACTACGAAGATATCTACGGAAATGTGTGGGTGATGGTGAAGGACCTGCTGGGACACGCTTCGGAGGAGACGACGCGGGAGATTTACCTGGAGCCGCTGCGTGGACTGCAACTGGACTCGTTGCTGAACGATGAGGACAACCCGAGCAACGAGGAACTGCTGGCCGGCCTTGCCGCCCGCACCGGTCTGATCCTGGACGTGGCATGACGGCCCGCAAGCGCGGGGCGGCCCTGCCCCCGGCGGACTACCGGCGGCCTCAGGCCGTCGATGCCTCCGGGCTGATCGTCCGGCCCGTCAACCAGGGCGGGCTGGCGCTGGGCATCTACGACTTCACCGACAGCCCCGGGCCCGAGCAGATGCGGCGTGAGCTCGTGGCCGCCTTCGCCGCCCGGGGCCTGCGGCACTGGGACAGTGAGGACACCTACCGCACCCGGGCAAGGGGGCTGAAGACGTTCATCGCCTGGGCGGCGGAACTTGACCCGCCGATCGCGTCGATGGCCCAGTTCACCGCTGCCCACTGGAAAAGGTGGCGGCTGACGGGCAGCGTCGATCGGGCCACCCTCGGTGTGGTGCTGGGAGAGATTGCGTCGCTGCCGGAGGCGACGAGGGCTGTGGTCACGGCCCGCATCCGCCGGCAGAAGCCGTCGGTCAAGACCGGATACTCCCGCGCGGAACTGAAGGCGATCCGGTACGCGGCGGCCAAGACCGTCAGGACGGCCCGTCTGCGGATCGCGGACAACGTCACGCTGCTGGAACGCTGGCGGGCCAACGCTGCGGGCCTGGAGGACGAGGACGCGCGGTGGGGCGAGCTGCTGGACCACATGGCCCGCACGGCTGACGCTCCGCGCCAGCCGTGCGGACAGATGCCCGACCGCGTCAAGAAAGTGATCGTGAAGGAGGGCTTCGGCCGGGCGATATCCCGACTGTTCCCGACACCCACGGAGATGGGGGCAGCCGCGATCCTGCTGGCCTGCCACGAGGCATGGAATATGTCGGTGCTGGAGAAGATGCAGATCCCCACGCACTGGCCGAATGCCGATCAGGACACTGACGAGCCGGCGGTCCACCACGTTGTCACCGACAAGCCCCGCCGACGTGGGCGGCGCCACAGCACCAACAATCTGGTCAACGTCGGCGAAGGCAGCGCGGGCCAGGCCATGCAGCAGGTCCTCGACATATCCGCCCAGGCACGGGCGACCTTGGACCGGTTGGGGACGCCCACCACCTCCCTGTTCCTGTCCCGCCGGGTGACACCTGGCGGGGCGAAGGACCCGGGGCCGTTCACTGACGGCCGAGGGCTGGAGTGGGCTATCCGGGCCTGGGCCCGCCAGCAGGAAGCAGACGATCCGAACTTCCCCGCAGGGGTGGCCTCCAGGACCGTGCGGCATGCGGTGCAGGTCATCCACGGCGGCCCACGTAACAACACCGAGACCGTCCACCGTGACGCCTACCTCATGCAGGACCAAGGGGTGCGCGACGATGCCGCCGACATCGTCGCCGAGGCCCTGGGCGCCGCCGTGGCCCAAGCCCGGGCCCAGGTGCAGATGCGTGTGATCGTCGAGGACGACGGCAGCGGGGACCCGGACGCGCAGGAGATCGCCGAGCAGGCCGGGGTCGGCGCGGAGACCGCTCAGGGTGTCGTCAGCGGGCGCCTGGACACCCCGGTGGCCGCCTGCACCGACTTCGAGCACAGCCCCTTCACCGCGTCGGGTCCGTGCGAGGTGTCATTCCTCTTGTGCTTCGCCTGCCCCAACGCCCTGGCCACAGGGCGGCACCTGCCGCGGATCATCTACCTCCACCAGGTTCTGGAAGCCCAGCGTTCGGTGGCCAGCGCGTCCGCCTGGCTCCAGGACTGGGCCGCCCACCATGCCCGTGTCGCCGACCTGCTGGACAAGCACTGCCCCGTGGAAGCCCGCCCCGCGCTGTTGGCCACGCTCAGCGACCACGACCGGAACCTCGTGGACCGCATGCTCGAAAGAAGGCTCGACCCGTGATCCGCGAAGCAACCGCACCTCTGTTCGACGGCATCACGCTGGTGAACCCGGCACCGGACACGCCGGTGATCCCTGCCGGCCGGCTGCGGCCGGGTATCGACCTCGCACGCGTCTCCGTGTTCGGCGACCGGCGGTGGGCCTTGTCGGACATGGAGCGCAAGCAGACCGGTGAGACCAAGTTCCTCGACTGGGACACCTTCCCGGAACCCTTCCAGGCGTCGTTGCAGCGCATCGGATGGGCCGTGATCAATATTGAGACGCCGGACGTGTTGCTGCGACGCGCCCGCACGACGTCCCGCCCCTTGATCGCGGCCGGGACGGTCCACCACGCGGCGAAGGGCTGGCGGGAGTTCACGCGCTGGCTGGTCCAGCGGCAGGTCACCGGCTTCGACCAGGTCGACCGGGCAGTCATGGAGGACTTTGCGTCCATGATCGCCGCGAAGGGCAGGACGTTTGCCCATGACAGGAACGTCCTGCTCGCGGTCACCCGGATCTGGGCCTACGCACCGTTTCTGCTGCCGCAGGACCGGCTGGTGATGCCTCCGTGGGACGACACCGGGGCCGTACTCACGGACTTCCTCGGCGAGAACGACGACGGCCGGGGTGAGAACAAGACGGAGGTGATCCACCCGGCGACCATGTCCCCGCTCCTGGTCTGGTCCCTGCGGGTCGTCACCGATCTGGCGCCGGACATCCTGGCCGCCATCGGAGAACACCGGCGCCTGCTGGCCCGTATCCCGGCCTCATCGTCGGGGTCAGCCACGGGTGTGCTGGAACGATACTTCGCGGATCTGCGCGTCACAGGCCAGCCGATTCCGGTCTACACCGCCCCCAACGCCGACCGCCGCGCGAAGGCCACGCTCGCCCGCACCGGCCACGACCAGGGCCAGCGTCCTGGCGTGAACCAGGCGTTCATCGCTGGCACGCTGGGCATCCACAAGAAGCAGGTCGCCAACTTCATGCGTGATCAACCCGAGGCGTGGGCGGACCTGGAGTTCAGCCGTGGCGCTTTGCTGGACATCCCTGTCACGGGCCGGATCGACGGCGAGCGGTGGACGGATGGCATCGACTTCGCCGAGGTTAAGGATCTGACTCTGCATCTGGTCACTGCCTCGCTGGTGGTCATCGCATATTTGTCCGGAATGCGGCAGGAAGAAGCCCTCCATCTGGAGCGCGGATGCGCCCACCGTGAGACGCGCGGGGACGGCACCATCCGCTACCGCGTCAACGGGCGGCATTTCAAGGGCGTCACCGACGAGGACGGCAACACCGTCCCCGAGGGCGAGATGCGCCCCGAGCCGTGGACCGTGATCGAGCTGGTCCACCGCGCCATCGCGGTGGTCGAGCAGGCACACGACGAGACCTTGCTGTTTCCCTCCAGCATCACCAAGCAGCGTCGGGCCTCAGCGCATCATGGCGAGGCGATCAGGACCGGCTGGGTGAAGGACCGGATCGGCTACCTGATGGCCTGGGCGAACGGGCTGGCCACCGTCCATGGGCGCGGTCATGAGGTGATCCCTCCGGATCCCCAGGACACGCTGACGCTGGGGCGGTTTCGCAGAACCGTCGCGTGGTTCATCTACCGGCGGCCGGGCGGGCGTCTCGCGCTGGGGCTTCAGTACGGCCATGTCGGCTCTTCCATGGGGGAGTCGTACGGGAGCCGCACGAAGTTCGACATGCTCAGCGTCCTGGACTTCGAGGAGAGCCTGGCGGTCGCCGAGACCCTGGCCGAGGCGGGTGACCGGCTGGAGGCCGGGGAAGGGGTCAGCGGCCCGGCCGCGGGCCGTTATCTGGCTGCCGCTCAGGAGTTCCGGGCGCGCTACGAGGGCGGGTTCCTCACCCGGCGCCAGCACACCGCGTTGCAGGCCAACCCCCGCTTGCGTGTCTATGAGAGTGAGAATGCCCTCCTGACCTGCAACTTGGATCCTTTCAAGGCGTTGTGTGATCCGGATCTCGGTCAGGGGAACGGCTTGCGGACCCCGAGCTTCAACCGCTGCAACCCGGCCTGCGCGAACATCTCGCGGACCGACACCCATATCGAGCGCGCGCAAGTGGAGAAGCAGCAGCTGGCCGAAGAACTCGCCGACGGATTGAACCCGCAGCCCGTGGCCCTGCGCTTGGAGCAACGGATCGAAAAGCTCGACCTGATCATCGAGTCGCACGGGGCGACGCGCATCGAGCCCACCCTGACCGCTGAGGAGCGTGAATGACCCAGATACAGTCCACCACCGAGCCCACTGCGGCGGCGGGCGCCGAGGCGCCGTTGTCGGCGGGCATCGCCCAGACCGTCGGGGCTGTGCTGGCCCAGGTCTCCGCAGCGGCCACACCGGACAGCCCGCAGGACGCGGCGGAGATCCAGGCGATCACGGACGCGATGGTCCGCTTGCTGGTCGGGGTTCCCCTGCGGTCCGACGGCCAGCTGACGGTGAAGGCGCTGGCCGAAGAGGCCGGGCTGAGGCGCAACAAGCTCACCCACAAGCACACCGGGTTGAAGGACCTCTTCTATGCGCTGTTGCGGGCGCGGGAAGTGCGGCCGGCGGTCGCTGATCAGCTGGCGAGGCACAACGAAGAACTCAAGGCGAAGCTGAAGGCGGTCTGCGAGGAGCGTGACGCGCTGAAAGAGCAGGCCAAGCAGTTCGCCCGCGTCGTCCACGTTCTGGAAGTAGAGAACCACCAGCTTCGTGAGTCAGCGGACACCGGCGGTGTCGTCCGCGTTCTCAAGCCCCGGGGGTGAGCCGCTGTTCATGCGGCGACACCGAGTTCCTTGCGGGTCCGCTGGACGAATGCGCGGACGGCCGGTTCGCGCCGCCAGGGAGAGAGGGCGGTGTTGAACTCGCGGACGTAGTCCAGGGCCCGGGAGGACTGGACGCGGGCGAGGATATCGACGGACCGGTGGCCCAGTTCCAGGCCGTGATCGAGGTCGCGGGCCTGGAGGTGGGCGGTTCCCACGATGGCCAGGCGCATGCCGACGGAGCGGGTGAAGACGCCCGGCGGCATGGCGGCGGCCCGCTGGTTCCAGGCCAGGGCGGCCTGGGGGTTGTTCAGGTCGCGGAAGACCTCGGCGGCGTCGGCGGAGAGCCGTGAGTGGTGATAGAAGTCGATCCACGCGGGCTCGTCGCCGCTGTCGTCCTTCGCCTGTTCCAGCAGCGTCTCGGAGGCGGCCAGGGCCCGGGAGGCGGCCCTGGGATCGTTCTCGCGGGCGTGGGCGCGGGCCTCGATCAGCTTGGTGAACGCCAGCACCCGGGGCACCGCCTGGCCTTTCGCCCGCTCATAGGCGCCCTGGGCCATATCGACGGCCTCGCCGGCGAACCCGCGCAGGAGCGACTGCATGGCCATCGTGGTCAGGACATAGCAGCCCAGCTGGACGTCGCCGCCCGCGCGGGCGAGGCGGAGAGCCTGGACGAAGTGCCGTTGGGCGACGTCGTGTTCTCCGACGTCGAAGGCCGTCCAGCCAGCCAGTCGGGACAGTTCCGCGGTGACGGAGAACAGTTCGCGGCCGACGTCGTCGGCGAAGGAGCCCCGCAGCAGCGGGGCCGCCCGCTCCTGGAGGCAGGTGGTGACGGAGTTGGCCTTCCAGTTCCCGCCGCCGTATTTGGAGTCCCACCGCCGGGCGTCGTCGGCGGCCTCGTGCAGTTCGTCGAGGTCTGCGCGGCCGACCTGGTGGCCGCCGTCGTGGTCGGCGGTCTCGTCGGCGGGGGTGACCAGCCAGCGGGTGACGGGGGTGGTGAACGCGGATACGGCGAAGCCGGGTGCGCCCGTGGTGAGGAAATCGCGGCGGTTCACGGAGCTCCAGAATGAAGTGGCGACGCGGACGGCGTCAGCGGGATCTCGCGGGAAATCCAACCCCATGTTCGCTTCCGGTGTCTGCGCATCGCCCAGACCGATTTCGCCAAGGCTGACAGGTCTGCCCAGCCGTTCACCGATCGCCTGGGCGAGGAGCCTCGGGACTGGCCACTTCGGCGTCATCCCGCGCCGGCACCAGTTCGCCACGGAGGTATGCGAGTAGTCGGTCTCCATCCCGGCCTGCTGGGCGAGCTGGTTGATCCGGTGGGCCAGGGACTTATGGCTCGCACCGCAGCCTTCGATGAGCCGGGCCAGATCCGCGTTGGGCGGACGGCTCCGGCGGACGGTCGATGTCACGGCGTCCCCCTGACCAGTCACTTAAGCGTTACGCACACGAAGAGTCGCACTGACCGGCGCCCGGAAGCCGTACGCGACTGAGCACGTTCAGTGGCACGCGACGGCAGCTGGGCATTTTCGTCCGTACGCGTTTCCCGCGTGTTGGGTCACCGAGGGTATTGCCTTGCGGGCTCGCGGTGAACCGCGCATGCGAGTTGTGAGCCCCCCTGCGAGCCCTCCCCGCGATCACCCCCAGCCGGTGTGATGAGGGTTCAGGCCACCGCCGGAACCGGAGCGACCTCCTTCCGGCGGTGGCCGCCGCCAAGGCATCCCAACCACCCTCGGGGGTGAACCAGATGTGCGGAATCGCAGGACTGGCCGGAGGCGACGCCTCCCGGCACGAGATGACGGTCGGCGCGATGGGCTCCTCGCAGGCCCATCGAGGACCGGACGGCACGATGCATGCCGCCTCGGTCGACGGGCGGGCGGTGCTGGCCATGAACACGCTGCTCATCGTTGACCCGCAGGCCATGCCCGGCCCCTACCTCGACCGCCCCTCCGGGGTGCTGCTGGCCTTCAACGGCGAGATCTACAACTTCCGCCAGCAGGCCAAAGCCTGGGGCATCGAACTGGCTGCCCGTGAGTCGGATGCGCACTTCCTGCTGCGGGCCTGGGCGAAGATCGGCCCATCCTGCCTGGACGGGCTGGACGGCATGTTTGGCCTGGCCGTCTACGACCCGCGCGTCCGCAAGCTCTTCCTCGCTCGGGACCGGCTGGGGGAGAAGCCGCTCTACTGGCGGCTGGACGGCGGCCGGCTCGCGTTCGCCTCCGAGGTCACCACCCTGACCGGCTACGGCAGTGCCCCGCCGGTCCTGCGGCCTGAGATGGTCTCCATCGAGACCCCGACCGGCGCCGACACCCCCTTCCAGGGCATCCAGCTGCTGGCCCCGGCCACTCTGATGGCGTTCGACACCGCCACCGGCTCCCTCGACCAGCACACCTGGTGGTCGCTGGAGAACCAGCAGCCCTTCGAGGGGAACTTCACGGAGGTTCGGGCCCGCTTCTCGGTCGTGCTGGCCCAGCAGGTCCCGCTGCGGGCCCCGGTCGGCGACTTCGCCCTGCTGTTATCGGGCGGCTTGGACTCCTCGGTGCTGGCCTACCTGATGCGTCCGCCGGTCTGCATCACGGTCCGCTACCCGGGTCAGGACCGGCTGGACGAGTCCAAGACCGCTGCGGCCATCGCCCGGGACATCGGCGCCGAGCTGGTGGTGGTCGAGCCGGACACGGCGGACTTCACCACGGTGCTGCCGCACATGGTCTCGGCACTGGACTATCCGATGGGCAACGCGTCGACGTTCTCCGAGTACATGGCCTACCGCAAAGCGTCCGACCTCGGTCTCAAGGTCGTCGTCGGCGGGCTGGGGCCGGATGAGTTCCTGATGGGCTACGTCCGTCACGCGCTCGTCCTCTTCGGCGCCGACGCCGTCCTGGCCGCTGGGCTGGAGGCATACCGGCCGCTGGCCGCGAAACTGATGCACGCCGCCGGGCAGGCGCTGGATCCGGCGGAGGCGGCCACCCGGCTCATCCTGCGCGGCCCCGACCCCGAGGGCCGTATCCGCGACCTGGTCGGCGGCGCGATGAGCCGGGCCGGCGGAGATCTAGCCCGCGCCCTGACACTGGCCGATCTGGCCACTGCCTGGCGGCCGCTCGTGATGACCAGCGACAAACTCGCCTCCGCCTACGGCCTCGAACGCCGCTCGCCCTACCTCGCCCGCGACCTGGTGGAACTGTCCTACCGGCTGCCGGCCGAATACAAGATCACCGATCCGGCCGAGGGGAAGCGGATCCTGCGGGACGCAGCGAAGGCCCTGGGACTGCCGAGGGAGGTCTGGGGCAGCCGGGACAAGCTCGGCTTCGCCAGCCCCGTCCCCGCCTGGCTTAACGGCCCCCTCGCCGCCTGGGCCGATGATCAGATCCGCACCGCCCTCACGGACGCCCCCGCGGCCTGGCGGCCGTTGCTGGAAGGCGGACTCAAGCCCGGCGGCCGGTTCGACCGCACCCGGATGCAGGCCCTGATGGCAGCCGCCTGGTTTCGCGCCCCGTCGGTGAGGGCTGCCGCATGATCTCCAACCCCGTTACTACGGTGGTCGGATGCAATCCGACACCACCACCTCCCCACAGTCGTCCACCGCCCGCGGAGCGGTCGCGGTCATCGCCAACCGGCGCGGTGAACTCCTGCTCCACCTGCGTGACGACCTGCCGGGCGTCATCGCCTGGCCCGACCACTGGAGCCTGCTGGGAGGCGGCGCGGACGGCGATGAAGCCCCGGCCGACGCGATCGTCCGCGAGCTCGACGAAGAAGCCGGCCTGGCCGTCGCCGACCTGGCCGAACTCTTCGAGATCCCCGACGTCCACGGCTCGGGACAGATCATCACCTTCTTCTGTGGCAGCTGGGACGGCGACGAGACCCAGCTGCCCCTCGCGGAGGGCGTCAAGCTCCAGTTCTTCGCCCCCGAACACCTCGACATTCTCATGATCCCGCCGTTCATCCGTGACGGGATTCACCGCTATCTGGCCGCCCGGCCCGCCTGATCACCCCGCCCTCCCGGGCGGGGAGGGGTGGGGCCGCCGCAGGCGGCCCCACCCGAAGGGAACACCCGCTCGTGAAGCTCACCGTCATCGGCTGCGGCTACCTCGGCGCCACTCACGCGGCCTGCATGGCCGAACTCGGACACGACGTGATCGGCATGGACGCCGACATGGACAAGGTCCACGTCCTCAACTCCGGCAAGGCCCCGTTCTTCGAACGTGACCTCGATGACCTGCTGGCCAAGCACACCGCCTCGGGCCGCCTGAAGTTCACCGCCTCCTACGCGGAAGCCGCCGCCCACGGCGACCTGCACTTCATCGGGGTCGGCACCCCGCAGCAGGCCGGCGAGAACGCCTACGACCTGACTCATCTGTTCTCCGCAGTCCGCCAGCTCGCACCCCGCCTGAAGGGCCCGGCCGTGGTCGCGGTCAAGTCGACGGTCCCGGTCGGCACCGCAACCCGCGTCGCTAAAATCCTGAAGGAGTTCGCACCGGCCGGGGACGCGATCGAGGTCGCCTGGAACCCGGAGTTCCTGCGGGAGTCGTTCGCCATCGAGGACACCCTCCGCCCCGACAGGCTCGTCCTCGGCTTCAATACCGAGCACTCCTGGGCCGAAGCGGTCCTGCGGCAGTGCTTCAGCAAGATCATCGAAGCGGGGACGCCGACGATCGTCACCGACTGGGCCACCGCCGAACTCGCCAAGGCGTCCGCGAACTCCTTCCTCGCCACGAAGATCTCCTTCATCAACGCCATCGCCGAGGTCTGCGAAGCGTCCGGCGCCGACGTCACCCAGCTCGCCGACATCCTCGGCCACGACGTCCGCATCGGCCGCCGCGGCATGCGGCCCGGCCTCGGCTTCGGCGGCGGCTGCCTGCCCAAGGACATCCGCGGCTTCATGGCCCGCGCCGGCGAGCTCGGCGTCGACCAGGCCCTGACGATCCTCCGCGAGGTCGACGCGATCAACAACCGGCGCCGCGAGCGCATGGTCGACCTCGCCCGCGAACAGCTCGACGGCAACCTCATGGGCAAGCGCATCACGGTCTGGGGCGCCGCCTTCAAGCCGAACACCGACGACATCCGCGACTCGCCCGCCCTCGCCGTCGCCCACAAGCTCCACGAACTCGGCGCCACCGTCACCGTCACCGACCCCAAGGCCCTCGACAACGCTCGCAAGACCCACCCCGAGCTCGACTATGTCGAGGACCCGATCGCCGCAGTCCAGGACGCCGACCTGCTGCTACATCTGACAGAGTGGGCGCAGTTCAGTCACGTCGCACCCCACCGCCTCGCCCACCGCGCCGCAAGCCCGAAGGTCATCGATGGCCGCGGCACCCTCGACGCCGACACCTGGCGCGAAGCTGGCTGGACCGTCCGCGCCCTCGGCCGCCCCTGACTCGCCCGGCACCGCAGTATCAGCACGACAGATTCGGTCTCGGTCTTACTGACCGGGGCCGATCTCTCGTTTTCACTCTGGGGATGCCGAGCGCGATGAGATTGACAGACTTTTAGAGGCCGGTGAAGAGTGGAATGAAAGCCATTTCTGTTCGCCGATAGGCAGCGAGCAACACGCGCAGACTTGCCACGGAAGCCGAGTGGCCCGGGCAGCTCGACGATCTCGGTGACGCCCGTCCCGTGGGGCTGTGGGTGCGCGGCAGCGTGTCGCTGCGTCTGTGGGCGGTGAGGTCCGTCGCCGTGGTGGGGGCGCGGGCGTGCAGCGACTACGGCGCGCATATGGCGGCGACGCTGGGCGCCGGTCTTGCCGAACGGGGCTGGGTGGTGACCTCCGGTGCCGCCGCCGGAGTGGATGGCTCGGCGCATAGGGGAGCGCTCGCGGCGACGGGCGCCACCATCGCGGTCCTCGCTTCCGGTGTGAACATCCCTTATCCGCGGGGTCACGCTGAGCTGATCGGCAGGATCGCGGAACAGGGCCTGGTGGTTGCCGAGTTGCCGCCGGGCGGCCATCCCACGCGCAGCCGCTTCGTACTCCGTAACCGGGTCATCGCCGCGATGACACGCGGCACGGTGGTCGTGGAGGCTGAGTACCGCAGTGGGTCGCTGGTCACCGCGCGCTGGGCGCGGCGGCTCGGGCGCTGCGCGATGGGTGTGCCGGGTCCGGTGACCAGTGGGCTGTCGGCAGGGGTGCACGAACTCCTGCGCGGAGAGGGAGTGCTGGTGACCGACGCCGACGAAGTGGTTGAGGTGATCGGCAGCATCGGGGACCTCGCCCCCGACCGCCGGGGGCCGGTGGTGCGGCGCGACGTGCTGGAGCCGGTGGCCGCCCGGGTGCTTGAGGCACTGCCCCCGCGCGGTGCCGACGACGTCCGCGCGCTGGCCCGCGAGTCAGGGACAAGCTGCGACGAGGCGCTGGGCAAACTCTACGAACTGCTGTCGCTCGGCTTCGTCGAACGGCGGGGTGATCGCTGGGAGTTGACCTGGCGACCCGACCGGGGTGAAACCACGCGGCGAGGCGGTTCTTGATTTGGGGCAATTGGGTGAAAGGGTGTGAGGAATGACCGCATACACCCCCGCGGAGGTGACTTCCTGGTCCTCGTCTGTTTCGGCGGTCGTAACTCCAGGGTGCGGAGTACGGAACGAATCTGCGCCTCACGCAACCCACGTCGCTCGCACATTGCGACGCGGCAGTCACGCTACGCTCACAAGAATTCCGACGCGGGCACACGTCCTCACCCACGTCACGGCAGAACGGCTCAAGACGACGCATGCCCCAGCACACCCACGGGTCTGAACGCGCGACGGTGCCGCCCGCTGCCCGCGGCGCCGTCCGGCCACCAGCGCCCTCATCGCTCGAAGAGTTGTGGCGGTCGTACAAAGCCACGGGTGACAGCCGTCTGCGGGAACAGTTGATCTTGCACTACTCGCCCCTGGTGAAGTACGTGGCGGGCCGGGTGAGCGTGGGGCTGCCGCCCAACGTGGAACAAGCGGACTTCGTGTCATCGGGGGTCTTCGGCCTCATCGACGCGATCGAGAAGTTCGATCCAGGCCGGGCCATCAAGTTCGAGACGTACGCCATCACGCGCATCCGCGGCGCCATGATCGACGAACTGCGCGCGCTGGACTGGATTCCCCGCTCGGTCCGGCAGAAGGCCAGGGCTGTCGAGCGCGCGTACGCCACGCTGGAGGCGGCACTGCGGCGAACCCCCTCGGAAGCCGAGGTCGCCGCCGAGATGGGCATCGCCCTTGAGGAACTGCACGCTGTTTTCAGCCAGTTGTCACTGGCCAACGTGGTGGCTCTGGAGGAGCTTCTGCATGTCGGTGGGGAAGGCGGCGACCGGCTGACGCTGGGCGACACGCTGGAGGACACCGCAGCCGATGATCCCGTCGCGGTGGCCGAGGACCGCGAGCTGCGACGGCTGCTCGCGCGAGCCATCAACACGCTCCCGGAGCGGGAGAAGACCGTGGTGTCGCTCTACTACTACGAAGGGCTGACTCTCGCCGAGATCGGCCAGGTGCTCGGCGTCACCGAAAGCCGTGTCAGTCAGATCCACACCAAGTCCGTCCTCCAGCTTCGGGCGAAACTGGCCGACGTCGGACGCTGAATCGTCCCTCCTCCGTCGTCGTGATGGACAGGCGTACGTAGAGTGGGAGGGTGCCCAGGATTCGAGCGGCCTCGGTGGCCGAGCACCGGACGATGCAGCGCGGCGCCCTGCTGGACGCCGCCCGCACCTTGCTGTCCGAAGGTGGTACGGAGGCGCTGACGTTCCCCGCTCTCGCCGAGCGCACGGGACTCGCCCGGTCCTCCGTCTATGAGTACTTCCGGTCCCGTGCGGCCGTCGTCGAGGAACTGTGCGCCGTCGACTTCCCGGTCTGGGCCGCCGAAGTGGAGGCCGCGATGGAGCGCGCCGCCACCCCGGAGGCCAAGATCGAGGCGTACGTACGACAGCAGCTGACCCTCGTCGGCGACCGGCGCCACCGCGCCGTCGTCGCCATCTCCGCAGGAGAGCTGGACGCGGGCGCACGGGAGAAGATCCGCGCCGCGCACGGCGGGCTGATCGCCATGGTCGTTGAGGCGCTTGCCAGTCTCGGGCACGAACAGCCCCGGTTGACGGCGATGCTGCTGCAAGGCGTGGTGGACGCCGCGGTCCGGCGTATCGAACTCGGAGCCGCTGAGGACCCCGAGGGCATCACCGAGGCAGCCGTCCTGATGGCCTTGCGCGGCGTACGCGGCTGAGGCCGCCCCATCCGCCGCCGGGCCCAGACCGCCGTCAGCGCCGCAGCCAGTGCCTGGAGCAGCTCAGGGCGCATCATGGCGGCCGCCTGGGCAGGCCCGGGACGCAGCGGCCGCGCGTCTCCCCCCGCGCGGGGGGACTGGGTGGTGCGGCGGGCGCCCTGGCAGAGCGGGTTCGCGCAGCTGGAGCCGTAACGCGCGGGGCTCGTGCGGGCGGCCGCTCCGGGCCCTGAGCGCTCCTCCGTTCCCCTGGCCGCCGGGGAGGCGGACCCCTCCGGGACGCCGAAGACGGGCAGCAGGCGTGAGGGCCCGACGCGCAGCATCTCGGGCGGCAGCAGCGACAGGGGGTCGAGGTAGCGGTCCCCACGGCGCAGCCCCCAGTGCAGGCATCCGGCCGGGCAGTGGAACGGCCCCGCCTGCAGGACGCCGACGATCTCCCCGGCAGCCACCTTGTCGCCCTTCGCGACGAGGGCCCGCACGGGCTCGTAGGTGATCCGCAGGGGAGGTGTGCCGCTGCCGGACAGGGCGATCGCCAGCACTCCGCGCCCGGCGACCCGGCCGGCGAACGTCACCCGCCCCGAAGCTGCCGCCCGTACTGGCTGCCCGGCCCGCGCGGCGAGGTCCACTCCGCGGTGTCCCGCTGACCATGGTTCGGGCGGCGGCTCCCAGCCACGGATGACCGTCGGCCGCAGCGCCCCGGGCGCCGCGTCCACCGGCCAGGTCCGGTCCCTGGCCAGGCGTGGAACCCGTGCCCCCGGCACCCGCATCCCCGGCGCCCGGCGGGCCCGTGTCTGGTGGCCCTCCTTCCACGGTCCTGGCAGTTGATCGCCCAGCGCCATCGGAAAGAAGGCTCGTGGGAGGTGTGGCCCTGGCACCGGCGATGGGCTCGGCGGAGCGGGCGGACGGAGCGTGCCGGTAGGCCTGCGGGCGTCTGTGGCCGGGGAGACGTCACCGCCGGGGCCCGGGGTGATGCCGGAGCCCAGGCCGGCCCGGGGAGCGGTGCCGCCGTCGGCTCGCGAGGCGGGTGCGCTTGTCTGCGCTGCCGGGCTGGGCTGGCGCCCGGGGGCGCTCCGTGTCGCCTGGCGGACCTCCAAGGCCCGCTCGATCGCGGTGACGGCGCAGGTCACGGCGATCAGCCCGAAAGCGATGACCCCCGTCGTTGCCCACCGGACGAGCGGGGAACGGGGCCGGCCGAGCGCGGATGGGCGAGTGCTGCCGCCGGTGCGGACAACACGGCGGGCAGCGAAGGAAGCGGGCATATGGCCTGCGCGGCGGCCCGTGAGCTGGGTTCGGATGAGTTCGCGTGAGGAAGACATGGCACGACCGTGCCGCAGATAGCCGAATGGCGCTGATCTTGGTCGAAACCTGTGGATAACTCACCGGTTGTGGATATCGCCGTCACCCGTCACCGCGCGGGTCCCGTACACTTCAGATGGCGATCCGGGTCACCGGGTCGACTTCGCACGCCCCGCCACCGGCGCGTCAGTCCCTTCTTGGGCAGCCCGGCGGCCGCGTCCCTCGGTCTACGGAAGATTTCTTCTGCGGCAAGGCGCGTCGGGGCGTCAGGCGTGGCGGCCGCCCGGCCGCCACGGGAACCGAGCACCTCAAGGAGTACGGCCATGGCCGTCGTCACGATGCGGGAGCTGCTGGAAAGCGGCGTCCACTTCGGTCACCAGACCCGCCGTTGGAACCCGAAGATGAAGCGTTTCATCTTCACCGAGCGCAACGGCATCTACATCATCGACCTGCTCCAGTCGCTGTCGTACATCGACCGCGCCTACGAGTTCGTCAAGGAGACCGTCGCGCACGGCGGCTCCATCATGTTCATCGGTACGAAGAAGCAGGCGCAGGAGGCCATCGCCGAGCAGGCGACCCGCGTCGGCATGCCGTACGTCAACCAGCGCTGGCTGGGCGGCATGCTCACCAACTTCTCGACCGTCTACAAGCGCCTGCAGCGCCTGAAGGAGCTTGAGCTCATCGACTTCGAGGATGTGGCCGCCTCCGGCCTCACCAAGAAGGAGCTCCTGGTCCTCTCGCGTGAGAAGGCCAAGCTGGAGAAGACCCTCGGCGGCATCCGCGAGATGCAGAAGGTGCCGAGCGCCGTCTGGATCGTCGACACCAAGAAGGAGCACATCGCCGTTGGCGAGGCGCGCAAGCTCCGGATTCCGGTCGTCGCGATCCTCGACACCAACTGCGACCCGGACGAGGTCGACTACAAGATCCCGGGCAACGACGACGCGATCCGCTCCGTCACCCTGCTCACCCGCGTGATCGCCGACGCCGTCGCCGAGGGCCTCATCGCCCGCTCCGGTGCCGCCACCGGTGACGCGAAGGCCGACAAGGCCGCCGGCGAGCCGCTCGCCGAGTGGGAGCGCGACCTGCTTGAGGGCGAGACCGCCAAGAAGGCCGACGAGGCTGAGAAGCCCGCCGACGCCGCTGCCGCTGAGGCCCCGGCCGCCGCTGAGGCCCCGGCCGCCGCTGAGGCCCCGGCCGAGGCTCCGGCCGCCACTGAGGCTCCGGCTGCCGAGGAAGCTCCGGCTGCTGCCGAGGCCCCGGCCGCGGACGCCGAGCAGGCCTGACGACCCTCGCGGCAGGCCGGGTAGCCCTCGGCCCGCTGTGGTGTCGTGGCTGGTGACGGCGGGAGCGTCGCGTAACGCGGCGCCCCCGCCGTCCACCCGTAAGATCACAGATCTTTCGAGACCACCTTTCGAGACCTTTCGAGAAGAGATTCACAGACCATGGCGAACTTCACCGCCGCTGACGTCAAGAAGCTCCGCGAGCTCACCGGCGCCGGCATGATGGACTGCAAGAAGGCGTTGGACGAGGCCGAGGGCAGCGTCGACAAGGCCGTTGAGATCCTCCGCGTCAAGGGCCAGAAGGGCGTGGCCAAGCGCGAGAGCCGTAGCGCGACCAACGGCGCCGTCGTCTCGGTCATCGCCGACGACAACACCTCCGGCGTGCTGCTTGAGCTGAAGTGCGAGACGGACTTCGTCGCCAAGGGTGACAAGTTCGTCGCGGTCGCCGACGCCATCGCCGCCCACGTCGCGAAGACCTCCCCGGCCGACATCGACGCGCTCCGTGCGTCGGAGATCGAGCCCGGCAAGACCGTGCAGGCGTACGTGGACGAGGCCAACGCCACCCTCGGCGAGAAGATCGTCCTCGACCGCTTCGCGCAGTTCTCCGACGGCTTCGTCGCTGTGTACATGCACCGCACCAGCCCGGACCTGCCGCCCCAGGTCGGCGTGCTCGTGGAGCTGGACAAGGCGAACGCCGAGGTCGCCAAGGACGTCGCGCAGCACATCGCGGCCTTCTCGCCGAAGTTCCTCACCCGTGAGGAGATCTCGGCCGAGACGGTCGAGAACGAGCGTCGCGTCGCCGAGGCCACCGCGCGCGAGGAGGGCAAGCCCGAGGCTGCCCTCGCGAGGATCGTCGAAGGCCGCGTCACCGGCTTCTTCAAGGAGAACGTGCTGCTCGACCAGCCGTTCGCCAAGGACAACAAGAAGTCCGTCCAGAAGGTTCTGGACGAGGCCGGCGCCACGCTCAAGCACTTCGCCCGCTTCCGCGTCGGCGTCTGAGCTCCGATCGTGACTTCAGCCCCGAACGGGGCTGAGCCGGGGCAGCGAATGAGCGGCGACCCCGATAGGGTCGTACGCAGCCAGTCGTCCACCGGCTGGCCGCAGATGTGACGAGGAGGCCATTGCCGCAGAGGTCGATCAAGGACCACCCGGCAGTGGCCTCCTTCGTATGTGCACGAGGAGATCTCCCATGAATCAGGACGCCGATCAGGTCGATCAGGCCGACACGAAGACTGACGGAACCAAGCGTCGTCGGTTTCTGCTGAAGCTGTCCGGTGAGGCGTTCGCTGGCGGCGGAGGACTCGGCGTCGATCCCGACGTCGTGCACAAGATCGCCCGCGAGGTGGCGGCCGTCGTCCGGGACGGTGCCGAGATCGCCATCGTCATCGGCGGCGGAAACTTCTTCCGCGGCGCCGAACTCCAGCAGCGCGGTATGGACCGGGCCCGCTCCGACTACATGGGCATGCTCGGTACGGTCATGAACTGCCTCGCCCTCCAGGACTTCCTGGAAAAGGAGGGCATCGACTCCCGCGTCCAGACCGCCATCACCATGGGGCAGGTGGCGGAGCCCTACATCCCGCTCCGTGCCGTACGGCATCTGGAGAAGGGACGCGTCGTCATCTTCGGCGCGGGCATGGGAATGCCGTACTTCTCCACCGACACCACCGCCGCGCAGCGCGCCCTGGAGATCGACGCTGAGGCGCTGCTGATGGGCAAGAACGGCGTGGACGGGGTCTACGACGCGGACCCCAAGCTGAACCCGGACGCCGTCAAGTTCGACGCTCTCGGATACGCCGAGGTGATCACCCAGAACCTCAAGGTCGCCGACGCCACGGCGGTCACACTGTGCCGCGACAACGCGCTGCCGATCCTCGTCTTCGAGCTGCTGGCGGAGGGCAACATCGCGCGTGCGGTGAAGGGTGAGAAGATCGGCACGCTCGTCAGCGACCAGGGCACCCGGAACTGACGGTCCGTACCGCCTTCGTACGGCTGTCCGTACTCCCATACGGGCGGCAACTCCCGGCCGCCGGAAGACCCCGGCGCGGGGATGGACAACGGCCTGCCGGTCGGACACCGTGCAGGAGAAGACGCACGCAGGGGCGAGGCTCTGCTTACTGATAACACCAGGAGCAAGTGGTGATCGAAGAGATCCTCCTCGAGGCCGAGGAGAAGATGGAGAAGGCCGTTGTGGTCGCCAAGGAGGACTTCGCCGCGATCCGCACTGGGCGTGCGCACCCGGCGATGTTCAACAAGATCGTGGCGGAGTACTACGGGGCGCTGACGCCGATCAACCAGCTGGCGTCGTTCTCGGTTCCGGAGCCGCGCATGGCTGTGGTGACGCCGTTCGACAAGAGCGCGCTGCGCAACATCGAGCAGGCGATCCGCGACTCGGATCTGGGCGTCAACCCGAGCAATGACGGAGCCATCATCCGAGTGGTCTTCCCCCAGCTCACGGAGGACCGCCGCAAGGAGTACATCAAGGTCGCGAAGACCAAGGGCGAGGACGCGAAGATCTCCATCCGCAGCGTCCGTCGCAAGGCGAAGGAGACCATCGACAAGCTCGTCAAGGACGGCGAGACGGGCGAGGACGAGGGCCGTCGCGCCGAGAAGGAGCTTGACGACACCACCGCGAAGTACGTCACACAGGTGGATGAGCTGCTCAAGCACAAGGAAGCCGAGCTGCTCGAGGTCTGATGAACGACTCATCCTGGGGGGCTCCGCCCCGCGCCGGCTACGGGGCCCCGACCGACCAGGGCCCCTCCCCCTCGCTTCGTGGGGTGGTGCCCTCAACCTCGGCGGGTCCCGTGCGCGAGGCGGGCGAGGCGGCGCAAACTCGGCCCATGCCCATCGTGCCTGAGACAGGCGGAGACCAGGACGATCAGGGGGCCGCCCCGTCGGGCGGCCCCCTGTTCCGCGACGAGCAGGAGCCGTCGGCCGCCCCGTCCCCCAAGCCTTCCCGGGAACCTTCCCGGGAGCCCGCACGGGAGAACTCTGTGAAGCCTTCGGCGGACCAGCCCGGTACGCCGTCGGCGCCGCAGAAGAAGCGTGCGGGCCGCGACCTGCGCGCCGCGATAGGGGTGGGCCTCGGCCTGGGCGCGCTCATCGTCGTTTCCCTCTTCTTCGAGAAGATCCTGTTCGTCGGCGTCATCACGGTCGCCGTCGTCGTCGGGCTGTGGGAGCTGACCTCACGGCTCGCCGAACGCAAGGAGATCCGGGCGCCACTGGTGCCGCTCGCGGTGGGCGGCGCCGCGATGGTCGTCGCCGGTTACGTACGCGGCGCGGAGGGCGCATGGGTGGCGATGGCGCTGACGGCGCTCGCGGTGCTTGCGTGGCGGATGACAGAGCCGCCGGAGAACTACCTCAGGGACGTCACGGCAGGCATCTTCGCGGCCTTCTACGTGCCGTTCCTGGCCACGTTCGTCGCCCTCATGCTCGCGGCCGACGACGGGCCTCAGCGGGTACTGATCTTCCTGGTGCTGACTGTGGTCAGCGACACCGGGGCGTACGCCGTCGGCTGGAAGTTCGGCAAGCACCGGCTGGCACCGCGCATCAGTCCGGGCAAGACGTGGGAAGGGCTGCTGGGGGCGGTCGCCTTCGCCATGGTGGCGGGCGCTCTGTGCATGCACTTCGTGATCGAGGACGGTGCCTGGTGGCAAGGGCTCATCCTGGGCCTCGCGGTCGCCTCCAGCGCGACACTCGGTGACCTCGGTGAGTCCATGATCAAGCGAGACCTCGACATCAAGGACATGGGCACGCTGCTGCCGGGGCACGGCGGCATCATGGACCGGCTGGACTCGCTGCTGCCGACCGCGCCGATCGTCTGGCTTCTGCTGGTGGTCTTCGTCGGCTCCGGCTGACCGCTCGGCAGGGCGCCACGGAGCCGCTCGTGGCGCCTCCGCGCCCCGTGCCCCAGGCCCCATGCCGCACGGGGCGGGGGGCACGGGGCACGGGGCACGTCGGGAGACGGGTCGTCTTCGACCAGTCCTCGTTCGACCAGCGGTTTTGTACGGTGAGGGGTTCGCTGTCCACAGACGGCGGAGCCCTCTTCGTACGTCTGCGACACTGGATGGACCATGCCTGTACCTGGAGAACTCACCTTCGCCGCGCCGCGCGGGGCCAAGAAGCCCCCGCGGCACCTCGCCGACCTCACCCCCGCCGAGCGCCGCGAGGCCGTGGCCGCGATCGGCGAGAAGCCGTTCCGCGCGGGGCAGGTCTCGCGGCACTACTTCGCCCGCTACGCGCACGACCCCGCGAGCTGGACGGACATTCCCGCCGCCGCCCGCGAGAAGCTGGCCGCCGAACTGCTGCCGGACCTGATGAACGTCGTCAGGCACATCAGCTGCGACGACGACACCACCCGCAAGACGCTGTGGCGGATGCACGACGGCACGCTGGTCGAGTCCGTGCTGATGCGCTACCCGGACCGCGTCACCATGTGCATCTCGTCGCAGGCGGGCTGCGGGATGAACTGCCCCTTCTGCGCCACGGGGCAAGCGGGCCTCGACCGCAACCTGTCCACCGCCGAGATCGTGCACCAGATCGTGGACGGCATGCGCGCGCTGCGCGACGGTGAGGTTCCCGGCGGCCCGGCGCGGCTCTCCAACATCGTCTTCATGGGCATGGGCGAGCCACTCGCGAACTACAACCGCGTCGTGGGAGCCATCCGGCGGCTGACCGACCCGGAGCCGGACGGACTGGGGCTGTCGCAGCGCGGCATCACCGTCTCTACGGTCGGGCTGGTGCCGGCGATGCTCCGGTTCGCCGACGAGGGCTTCAAGTGCCGTCTCGCGGTGTCGCTGCACGCGCCCGACGACGAGCTGCGTGACACGTTGGTGCCGGTGAACACCCGGTGGAAGGTGCGTGAGGTGCTGGACGCGGCGTGGGAGTACGCCGAGAAGTCCGGCCGCCGGGTCTCCATCGAGTACGCCCTGATCAGGGACATCAACGACCAGGCGTGGCGAGCGGACCTGATGGGCAGGCTGCTGCGCGGACATCGTGTGCACGTGAACCTCATCCCGCTCAACCCGACGCCGGGTTCGAAGTGGACGGCGTCGCGCCCGGAGGACGAGCGCGCGTTCGTCGCGGCCCTTGAGGCGCATGGTGTGCCCGTAACCGTTCGGGACACTCGGGGACAGGAGATCGACGGCGCCTGCGGGCAGCTGGCCGCCTCTGAGCGCTGACGGTCCACGGTCCCGGTCCTGCCGGGGCGCTGCTGGACCCTCTGTGCGTGTCCTGCGCGCCGGGTAGGCGACGGCGCCGACATGGACGACGGCCGCTGATACTGTTCCGCGAGACCGAGCCATCGAAAAAATCGAACATTTCCGACAGGGGAGCGCATCACGCGCTGAGAGTGCGGCACTGCCTGAGCCGCAGACCCTCGGACCTGATCCGGGTCATACCGGCGTAGGGAGTCAACGCACCAATGAACAGCCACCTTCGGCGTGCCGTCGGCACCGCCTTGATCGGCGCGCTCGCCGCCGGAGCGCTCGCAGCATGCGGAGATTCGGACAACGGGGCGGACTCGAAAACGGTCACCCTCGTCTCCCACGACTCCTTCAAGGCATCCAAGGCAGTGCTGCGCGAGTTCACCAAGAAGACCGGTTACAAGGTCAAGGTGGTCCGCGGCGGGGACGCGGGTGCGGCCGTGAACCAGGCGGTCCTGTCCAAGGGCAACCCGCAGGGAGACGTGTTCTTCGGCGTCGACAACACCCTGCTCTCCCGCGCTGTCGATCAGGGGGTCTTCACTCCCTACGAGGCCAAGGGCCTTGACCAGGTGCCTGCCGCATTCCAGCTCGACAAGGCCAAGCACCGTGTCACCCCCGTCGACACCGGCGATATCTGCGTCAACTACGACCGGAAGTACTTCGCCGACAAGAAGCTCGCCCCGCCGAAGACGTTCGATGACCTGATCAAGCCCCAGTACAAGAACCTGCTCGTCACGGAGAACGCCGCTACCTCCTCCCCGGGGCTGGCCTTCCTGCTCGGCACGGCCGGCGAGTACGGCGACGACGGCTGGAAGGACTACTGGAAGAAGCTGAAGGCCAACGGCGTGGAGGTGGTCGACGGCTGGGAGCAGGCGTACTACGACCGCTTCTCCGGCGCCGGCGGCGGCAAGGGGGACAAGCCACTCGTCGTCTCCTACGCCTCCAGCCCGCCCGCCGAGGTCGTGGGAGCCAAGCCACAGCCCGAGGAAGGGCCGACCGGCGTCGCCACGGGCACGTGCTTCCGCCAGACCGAGTTCGCCGGACTGCTCGACGGGGCGAAGAACCCCAAGGGCGGCAAGGCCCTCCTGGACTTCTTTCTCAGTAAGACCTTCCAGGAGGACGTACCGCTCCAGATGTACGTCAACCCCGTGCGGCGGGACGCGAAGCTGCCCGAGGTGTTCACCAAGTACGGGGAGAAGATCAGCGATCCTGCCACCCTCAAGCCGGACAAGATCGCGGAGAACCGTGAGCAGTGGGTCAAGTCGTGGACCTCTCTCGTCGTGAGGTGAGCACCCGCCAGCAGGACAGCCCTCGCAGGAAGGACGGCGCCGTCGAACGGGCGGGCGCCGTCCGACGGGGGACTGGCGCACGGAGCACGGTGCGCGGTGGCAGGGGGACGGTGCTCCGGCTCGGCCTGATGGCCGTTCCTGTCGCGTTCTTCGGCCTCTTCTTCGGCTACCCGGTCGCCGCCATCACCGCTCGCGGGCTCCGTAGCGGCGACGCGTGGCATGTCGGCCGCATCGGCGAAGTCCTCAGCGACCCGGACGTGCTGAACGTGCTGTGGTTCACCACGTGGCAGGCCGCCGCATCCACGGGGCTCACGCTGGCCCTGGCGCTCCCGGGGGCGTATGTCTTCGCACGCTTCGACTTCCCTGGAAAGCAGCTGCTGCGGGCAGTCGTCACGGTGCCGTTCGTGCTGCCCACCGTCGTCGCCGGTTCGGCGTTCCTCGCGCTGGTCGGCCGCAACGGGCTGCTGGACGACCTGTGGGGCTTCCGGCTGGACACCACCGTCTGGGCGATTCTGCTCGCCCACGTCTTCTTCAACTACGCGGTGGTGGTCCGCACCGTCGGTGGGCTGTGGGCGCAGCTCGACCCACGCCAGGAAGAAGCGGCACGCGTTCTGGGCGCGGGCCGGTTCGCGGCCTGGCGCAAGGTGACGCTGCCTGCGCTGGGCCCCGCCGTGGCCGGCGCCTCGCTCATGGTCTTCCTCTTCACCTTCACCTCCTTCGGCGCCGTGCAGATCCTCGGCGGACCGCGCTACGCCACCCTGGAAGTGGAGATCTACCGTCAGACCGCCCAGCTGCTCGATCTGCCTACGGCCGCCGTACTCACGCTCACGCAATTCGCCGCGGTCGGTGCTCTGCTCGCCGTACACGCGTGGACGGTGCGGCGGCGCGAAGGAACGCTGCGGCTGGTGGACGCCGCTCAGACGGCCTCCCGTCCGCACGGAGCCGGGCAGTGGGCACTGCTGTGGAGCGTCCTCGCCGTCATCGCGCTGCTGATCCTGCTGCCGCTCGGCGTACTGGTCGAGCGTTCGTTCTCCGGGCCCGACGGTTACGGTCTCATCTTCTACGAAGCACTGGGATCGGCCGCGGACAGCGGCGGCACATTCATCGTCGCGCCCTTGGACGCCCTGTGGAACTCGCTCCAGTACGCGGCAGTCGCCACCGTCATCGCCCTGGCCGTCGGCGGGCTCGCCGCCGCGGCGCTCACCGTGCGCGGGGCGCGGGGCGCGGACGCGGCTGCCTCGGGGCCGGGCCGCCTGGTACGGAGCTTCGACGCGATGCTGATGCTTCCGCTGGGCACGTCCGCGGTGACCGTCGGCTTCGGGTTCCTGATCACCCTGGACGAGCCGCCGCTCGACCTGCGCGCCTCCTGGTTCCTCGTCCCGCTGGCGCAGGCTCTCGTGGGTGTCCCCTTTGTCGTACGCACCATGCTGCCTGTCCTGCGCGCGGTGGACGATCGGCTACGGGAGGCAGCGGCAGTGCTCGGCGCTTCGCCGCTACGGGCGTGGCGCGAGGTGGACCTGCCGCTCGTCCGCAGAGCCCTGCTGATCGCCGCGGGCTTCGCCTTCGCCGTGTCCCTCGGCGAGTTCGGGGCGACGGTCTTCATCGCGCGGCCCGACAACCCCACCCTGCCAGTGGCCGTGGCCCGCTTCCTGGGCCGCGCCGGCCAGCTCAACTACGGGCAGGCTATGGCGCTGAGCACCATCTTGATGGTGGTGTGCGCGACCGCACTGCTGGCGCTGGAGCGCCTGCGCACCGACCGTTCGGGAGAGTTCTAAATGGCGTCGCCGCGCAAGAAGCCGACTCACGCGGATTCGGCGTGTGAGGAGCCGGGGCAGAGTCTGGTCTCTCGCCTGCGTGCCCTGCGCGGGGAGCCGGGTGGCGCCGGGGCACAGGGCGGCGACGGAGCACGAGGCCATGAGCGGCGGGGCGACGGGGCGCGGGGCGCGGAGGGACGAGGAAACGGGGCACGGGGCGACGACGGGGCACGGAGCGCCGGAGGAGCGCGCGACGGGGCACGGGGCGACGCGGCGCGGAGCGACGGAACACACGACGCTGGGGCACGCGGCGGGCGGGAGGTATCGCGTCGCGCTTTGCTCCGGCTGGAGGGCGTCACAGCGCGGTTCGGTGAGCGCATCGCCCTGGACGCGGTGGACTTGGACGTCGTCGAGCACGAGACGGTGTGTGTGCTCGGTCCCAGCGGCAGCGGCAAGTCCACGCTGCTACGCGTCGTAGCAGGGCTGCGCGCCCCGGATGCGGGGCGTGTGTGGCTCGCGGGGCGCGATCAGTCAGGCGTGCCCACGCATCGCCGTGGCGTCGGACTGATGTTCCAGGACCACCAGCTGTTCCCGCAGCGCGACGTGGCCGGAAACGTCGCCTTTGGCCTCCGCATGCGGAGAACAGGGCGCGCAGAAGCCGATCGTACGGTCGCCGAACTCCTTGACCTGGTGGGTCTTCCGGGTGCGGAGCGCCGCGCCATCGCAGCGCTCTCCGGAGGCGAACAGCAGAGGGTCGCGCTGGCACGTGCTCTGGCTCCGCGCCCGAAACTGCTCATGCTGGACGAGCCGCTGGGCCAGCTCGACCGCAGCCTGCGTGAGCGGCTGGTGGTGGAACTCCGCCAGCTCTTCAACCGTTTGGGCACGACCGTGCTTGCCGTCACCCACGACCAGGGCGAAGCGTTCGCACTCGCCGACCGGGTGGTGGTGATGCGCGATGGCCGTATCGCACAGGTGGGCACCTCCCTTGAGGTGTGGCAGCGCCCGGCTTCGGAGTTCGTGGCGCGCTTCCTCGGCTTCGACAACGTGGTCGAGGCGACGGTACGGGGCGCAGCGGCCGACACGCCGTGGGGCAAGGTCCCTGTTCCCGCTCGCACGCCCGCAGGCTCGTGCCGACTGCTGATTCGCCCCACTGGTGTACGCATGACGCCCGCCGGTGACGGCTTGCCGTGCGTCGTGCAGGCTCGCACGTTCCGGGGTGGGCTCGGGGTGTCCTTGCTGCTGCGCCCTGAGCACGGTCCGCAGCTGGAAGCGGCATGCCCGTTGCGGGAGGCGCCAGAGGAGGGGGCGACGGTGGGCGTGACCTTCACGGCGGACGATGTGGTGGTGCTGCCTGAGTCGCCGTGATGTGAGGGAGAGGGGCTGTTGTTGGCGCGCGCTCGGGCTCTGTTGGGGTGGAGCGCGGGGCACGGTGCACGGAGCGTGTGTCGTATCCCCGAGCGTTCCGCATGGGGCCGCCCCATCCAGCCGGTGGGCGGTGTCATTCGTGGGCGGTACGGACAGCCGCCACGTCACGCATCGGGTCAATCAGCGACAGGAGCGTGTTCCATCGCGGCCAAGCGGGTCAGCGCCTCAGGGGCGTCATCGACGGACTCGACCAATGCGATGCGACTCGCCATCGGACGACCCTCGGCGAGAGCTTGGAGGAGCGGCCAAGTCGGAAGCCTTCGTGTCCAATGGTCGTGGTTGACGAGGACCATGGGAGTGGGTTCGCCGCGCGACTGGTAGTAGTTCGGCGTCGCGTTGTCGAAGATCTCCTGCACTGTTCCCGCCGCGCCGGGCAGAAAGACCACTCCGGCGTTCGAGCGGGCGAGGAGTCCGTCCTCACGGGTGGCATTGGCGAAGTACTTGGCGATGTGGGAGGCGAAGGCGTTCGGCGGCTCGTGCCCGTAGAACCATGTGGGGATGCCGATGGAGTCACCGCCGTTCGGCCAGCGGTCGCGGACATCGAACGCGGCTGCTGCCCAGTGCCCGACAGAAGGCGTGAACGACGGGGCTTTGGCCAGGAGATCGAGCGCCTCCCCGAGCATGTCATCGGGGAACGGGGCGGCGTACGCGCCCAGATTCGCAGCCTCCATCGCCCCGGGGCCGCCACCAGTGGCGACAGTCAGCCCGGCGCGCGAGAGTGACCTGCCGAGCCGAGCGGCGCCCGCATAATCCTCGGAGCCTCGCTCCAGAGCGTGTCCGCCCATGACGCCCACCACGCGCGAGCCAACAAGATGTTCTTCGAGTGCGTCGGAGACCGCGTCATCATGGATGCCGCGCAGCATCGACGCGAATATGTCACCGTCTGCCTTCGTCCGCTGGAACCAGACATAGGCCTGAGCGTCCGAAGTGCCCTCGTAACCGTCCGCCAACCCGCCAAAGAGCTCTGCCGGAGAGTAGAGGGCCCCGCGATAAGGATTGAAGGGCAGTTCGGGCACGGGCGGAAACACCAGCGCGCCGCTGGCCCGTACTTTCGCGGATGCCTCAGCGTCCATCAGGCAGCCGAGGAAGACGGCCTCCGCGGTGTCCGCGGACAGCAGAGCGAACGTACGGCTCGTCAGATCCACGGACTGGACGCGGTAACCGGCGAGCGAACCCGAGGCGATGACCTGGTCGAACTCCGCTAGGGATTCGATCTCGTAGTCATGCTGAGAACTGGCGGCAGGGTCGGTGTGCACACCGTCATGCTAGGCCCTGAGGAGGCGAACCCTGAGGGCTTCGCAGAGAGCGGGCGCTGGTAGCCGCGTGCTAGCCGGACCAAGCCGTGAGCACGGGAGACGAAACCGGGCACGTCCGGGATGTGGTCCCAAGGTGAGCTCCGTGAGCGGGGTATGGCGGGGGGCCTGGGGCGTCACGCTTGCTCGACGGAGCACGGAGCACGGAGCACGGAGCACGGAGCACGGAGCACGGAGCACGGAGCACGGAGCACGGAGCACGGAGC
>NZ_JBWLKN010000047.1:0-37182 GCF_059026195.1 Streptomyces sp. A01
GGTCGCCGCCCTGGGCCCACTGGGTACCGACGCCCATCACGGCCCAGCACTGGCGACCACACGGCTCCCAACCAGGGCCCCCCTCCGGGCGAACCGGGCGCGCATGGCAGTGATACGTGCTGGAAAGCCGCCAACGCGACCGGATATCTGCGCGGCTGGCGAAAGAAGGCAGGCACGGCCATACAGGGCACAGCGGTCGTTGAACGCGTGCGCGCCGCGCAGCGGCGTGGCCGCCGACGGCAGGCACATGGACACCCCGGCCGAGCGCCCTCCGGTCCGCCAGAACATCCCGCCTGGCGGACCGGCTGGGGCGTTCCGCACGTCCGCCCGCGCCGACTTCGCCGGCGGCGCGGGCGGACGTCTGCCACACCCGCTGCCCACCGCACCGCTTGAACCTCGGCTCGCTGCCCCAAAGCTCATGCTCTTTCGCGGTGTGGCGTGCGCGGAGCCTTGACCTGGCAGTTACTTTCGGGCTATCCGTGTCGTCCTGGAGGTTTTCTTCACTCCTCGTCACGCACGGCCGGAAGGAGCACCAGTGCACTACCGCGCCCCGTCCAGACGTACCCTCCTCACCGCCGCAGCCGCGACCGCTGTCGCGGCCACCGGCACCGCCAGCACGCTTGCGCAGGGCACCGAAGACGACCGGCTCAAGCGGCTCATCGCCCGGATGAGTCTGGAGGAGAAGGTCGGCCAGCTCTTCGTCATGCGGGTGTACGGGCACTCCGCCACAGCACCCGACCAGGCCGACATCGACGCCAACCTCAAGGAGATCGGCGTGCGGACCGCCGCCGAACTGGTCGAGAAATACCACGTCGGCGGCGTCATCTACTTCGCATGGGCCCACAACACCCGCGACCCGCACCAGATCGCGGGGCTGTCCAACGGCATCCAGCGGGCCGCCCTCGCGCAGCGGGTCCCGGTGCCGGTGCTGATCTCCACCGACCAGGAGCACGGCATCGTCGCCAGGGTCGGCGAGCCCGCCACCCTGATGCCCGGCGCGATGGCGCTCGGCGCGTCAGGCTCACCCTCCGGTGCCCGCCGGGCCGCGCGGATCGCCGGCGCCGAACTGGCCGCAATGGGCATCCGCCAGAACTACGCCCCCGTCGCGGACGTCAACGTCAACCCGGCCAACCCCGTCATCGGTGTACGGTCCTTCGGCGCCGATCCGCGAGCCGTAGCGGACCTGGTCGCCGCCCAGGTCAGGGGATACCAGGGGGCGGGTGTCGTGGCGACGGCCAAGCACTTCCCCGGCCACGGCGACACGGCCGTCGACAGCCACCACGGGCTGCCGACCATCACGCACACACGCGCGCAGTGGGCGGAGCTCGACGCGCCGCCGTTCCAGGCCGCCATCGCCGCGGACATCGACGCGGTCATGACGGCGCACATCGTGGTCCCCGCCCTCGACCCGAACGAGGACCCCGCCACCCTCTCCCGCCCCATCCTCACCGGCTTCCTGCGGGAACGGCTCGGCTACGACGGCGTCGTGGTGACCGACTCACTCGGCATGGAGGGCGTACGTACCAAGTACGGGGACGAACGGGTCCCCGTACTGGCCCTGAAAGCGGGCTGCGACCAGCTGCTCAACCCGCCGAACCTGGCCGTCGCCTGGGGTGCCGTCCGCAAGGCGATCCAGGACGGTGAGCTCACCGATGCCCGCATCGAGGAGTCGCTCCTGCGCGTGCTGCGCCTGAAGGAGAAGCTGGGTCTGTTCCGGGACCCCTACGTCTCACACCGGGACGTGGACCGTACGGTCGGCGTCAAGTCGCACCTCGCCATCGCCGACCGGCTCGCCGAGGACACCACCACACTCCTGCTCAACACGGGCGGCTTACTGCCGTTGAGCCGCCGCGGACAGCGCGACCTGCTCATCGTCGGCGCCGACCCCGCGTCGCCGTCCGGGACGACCGGCCCGCCGACCGCCACCCTCACCGCCGCCTTCACCGAACTCGGCTTCGCCGCCACCGCCGTGACCACCGGCACCGCCCCAGCCGCCGCGAAGATCGACGAGGCGGTGGCGGCCGCGGCCGGCAAGGATGCCGTGATCGTGTGCACGTACAACGTCGGGAAGACCAGTACGCAGCGCGACCTGGTCTCCCGGCTGGCCGCGACAGGCGTCCCGGTCATCACGATCGCGATCCGCAACCCGTACGACATCGCCTGGCTCAGCGGCCACCGCGCCGCGCTCGCCACGTATTCCTGGACCGACGTCGAACTACGCGCTGCCGCCCGGGCGATCGCCGGACGCGTTCGGCCCAGGGGACGGTTGCCGGTGCCCGTCCAGCATGCCGATGACCCGGCGCAGGTGCTGTACCCGGTGGGTCACGGGCTCACGTACTAGGGTCTGACGGTCGCCTACGGAATCACCGACCACGTACGGCACACAAACCCTCCCGGGACGGGCTCTCCTCCCCTGCTCCGGAATGTGGAGACACCCGGGGAGTTGCTGCGAACGGCGCGCACTCTGCCTTGCCGCCGGATCGCATGAGTGGCGATCATGGGCGATATGACTCACGAGCCGAGAGTCTATCGGGCAGGGCCCTGTGCGCGCCGCCCACTGCGTCGTTGAGGAGGGCCGGGCCCGGAGGTGACAATGGCTGGAGGTGCCGGGTGGTCATCCCGGCGAAGTGCTGGAGGCGCTGCTTGTGAACGCCGCCTGTCTGCGGTGCGCCTTGGTATGCGCGCCAGACGCTGACCACTTCGCTTCGCCCACCGGCTGACTCACTTCGTTCGCGGTGGGCGCTTCCCTTCATGGGAGACCGCCACAGTGTCCGAAGACTCCTCTCCTGCCCACGCCTGCGCTCATTCAGGTGCGAGCGATTCCTGTGCTGATTCCGCCGTGGAATCGGGCGACCTCTTCCCAGATCCGCGCTTTCGTCGGCCCGAGGTTGCTGGGCTGCTGTCCCCTCGACGGCTCACGCTGGTGTTGTCCGCGCACCATCTGCTCGTCTCATTGGGCCTGTACACGGTGATGCCGGTGCTGGCGCTGGTGCTCAGCCGGCAGGCGACTGGCGCGGCCGGCCCAGGATTGTTCTGTTACACGGCCTCGGCTGGATTAGGGGCGTTACTGATCAGCCGCTGGCTGTCGCGGCGGCGGTATCTGCCGACGATGATCGCGGGCACCGCCCTGGCCGCGATGGGGTTCGGTTTCCTGCCCTACGCCGACGGCACCGTGGCCCCACTGGTGCTGTTGCTGGCGGCTGGATTGGGGATGAGTGTGCATTCACTGTTGTCCCGCGTCCTGGTCGCCGAGATCGTCCCCGACGACATCGGCAGGCAGCGCCTCTACTCCACCCTGATGATCGCGATCAACATCGCGGCCTCGATCGGACCGTTCCTAGCCATGGCCACCTACCGCGAGGGCGACACGCGGCTGCTGTTCACTGTCATTGCAGGCTGCTACCTGCTGGCTGGCGCATCGCTGCTCTGCGGCGTGAGCCCGGTCCTCCGTACGCCAGACAGCGCGACCCGATGGCCTATCAGCCGCACGACGTTGCACAAGAGTCTGCGGGAGGCGACCGCGAGAGCAACCATGCTCGCAACGTTGGTCGGCACCTTCTTGTACGCCCAGCTCTCATCCGCGCTCGTGATCCTGCTTGCCGACGAGATCGCCTCCGCGTCGATGCGCGCGGCGCTGTTCGCCGCTCCCGCAGTCGGCATCGTGGTGCTGCAGACCCCCGCCACCGCGGTGATGGCTCGGCTGATGGGCCGCGGTGTCCCCTCGTTCGTCTTCGTCAGCGCGGCGGCTTTAGGCTTCGGCGGCGCGATGCTGGTGCTCGGTTCCGGTCTGCCAGCCGCACCCGCCATCATCATCGCCATCGTCCTGTTCACTCTCGCCGAACCGTTCTTCCACTCCACGGTCAGCACAGCCTTCGCCGGGCTCTCGATCGGCTCCCGCCTGGAGGTGTTCAATCTTCGCCAGATCTGCTGGGCCGCCGGCGAAGCCCTGGGCGCACTGAGCGGCGGTGCCCTGTTCTTGCTGCTGCACCGTAACGGCCACGGACACATCTACTGGCTTACCCTCGGCATCAGCACGGTGATCATTATCACGCCGCTCATCACTGGGCGCCGCAAGCAATGCACCGGCATGGATACGGAGACCGCGCCTGAGTAGGGCTTTGGAGGATCGAGCAAGGGGCAGCTTCAGCGCCCGTCCGCGAGTTGTGCTCCCGGTTTGTTGACCTGGTCGTTCACGCCGCTGTCCGGAGACGGGGCAATGCGGTGGATACATGGGGCCGGCTCGCCTTTCTCCGGGTGGGACGACGGGACGTCAGATCCGCGAGGTGTTGGGGTTCCGGCCGTCGACGCTGGCTGACCGTGTTGTGCTCCTCACGTCAGACGGAGAGCACGGAGGCAGAGCTGCTGGTCGCCCCTAGCCCACATGATCAACGCCTGTGCCGAGCGGCGAGTGGAGAAGCAGCTCATCACCAAGCCGCAGAAGGTCCGGGGTAAGGAGGACATCCTTTTCCGGCTGGCAGGGGCTGCGGTCGGCAAGCCGGACGAGATCGTCCCCGGATCGCTGCCGCCGCCGAGCGGCGCGGGCGGCGGCGTGGGGAGCTGGCCGACGCGCGGCGGCACGGACTGTGGGCGCGGCGGCGGGATCGGTGGCGCGGGTGCGGGAACGGTCGGCGGGGAGCTACGGCGGTCGGCCGGAAGGCGGACGGGCGGGCAGCGGGCGTTCGGCCCGCGGCGGGAGTTCGGGCGGGCGGCGCCTTGGCCCAAGCCTTGGCTAATCTGCACGGGTGACCACCGACCTGACTCTGCTGCCGCGTGTCGCCTATCGCGGACAGGAGGTCACCGCGCCCCGGCTCCGCGGTCTCCTCGCGCTGCTCGCGGGCGACTTGCGCACGGGTTGCAGCACCGACCGGCTCGTGGCAGGACTGTGGCCGGAGGAGTTGCCGGAGCGGCCGGGAAAGGCGGTGCAGGTCCTTGTGTCCAGGGCGCGGGCGCAGCTGGGCGCTGACGTCATCGCCAGCACGCCGACTGGATACCGGCTCTCCCTCGCCGAGGATCAGGTCGACAGCTCCGCCCTGCTGCTGCACGCTGCCGCCAGCGCGGACCGGGCCAGGGCCGGGGAGCACGCGGGATCGCTGGCTGCGGCCGAGGCCGGGCTCGCGCTGTGGGAGGGCACCCCTGATGGGGTCGGCGATACCGACGACCCCCTAGCCGTGTTGCGCACCGAGCGCGCCCCCGTCCGCGGCACGCTCGTACGCGCGCGGGCGCTCGCGCTCGCCCGGCTGGGGCGGCATGCGGAGGCGGCCGGGCCGCTGGCTTCGGCCGCCTCGGCGCATCCGCCCGACGAAGAGGTGCTCGCGGAGCTGCTGCGCGGCGAGGCGGCGACGGCGGGCCCGTCCGCCGCGCTGATGCGGTACGAGGCGTACCGCCGTGAGCTGCGCGACAAGCTCGGCACGGAGCCGGGCGCCGGGCTCAAGGCCGTACAGCGGGAGCTGTTGCGCGGCGAGGCGCCTGTCGTCAGGCACGGTGTGCCGCACGAGCCGAACCCGCTCCTCGGCCGGGACGAGGACATCGCCGCGGTGGAGCGGCTGCTGTGTGCCTCCCGTGCCGTCACCGTCGTCGGCCCCGGTGGCCTCGGCAAGACGCGGCTCGCGCACGCCGTCAGCCGCCAATGGGGTCTCCCCTGCTCGAGCGAAGCCGAGAGCTTGGGGAACGAGCAGCGCGTGGTGTATTTCGTGCCGCTCGCCGGCGTCACCGCGGACGAGGACGTGGCCGCGGAGGTGGCCTCCGCGCTCGGCGTCGGCGAGCGGCGGCACGGTGCCGTGAGCGGCCATGCCGCGGCCGACCCGGTGTCCGGCATCCGCGGCGTGCTCGGCTCCGGGCTCGCGCTGCTGGTGCTGGACAACTGCGAGCAGGTCATCGGGGGCGCCGCCGACCTCGTACAGGCCCTGGTCGCGTCTGCGAAGGAGCTGCGGGTGCTCGCCACCAGCCGGGCCCCGCTGGGTCTGATGTCGGAGGCGGTGTACGCGCTGCCGGAGCTCGGTCTTGACACCTCGGTCGAGCTGTTCACGCAGCGGGCCCGGGCCGCGCGGCCCGGCGTGGAGCTGCCGTCGGACGCGGTGGCCGAGCTGTGCCGCCACCTCGACGGGCTGCCGCTCGCCGTGGAGTTGGCCGCGGCGCGGGTGCGGGTGTTGTCGGTGCCGGAGATCGCCCGCCGCCTCGGCGACCGGTTCGCGCTGCTGCGCGGCGGGGCGCGGGACGCACCGGAGCGCCACCGCACGCTGCACGCGGTCGTGGAGTGGAGCTGGAACCTGCTCACGGAGGACGCCAGGGCGGCGCTGCGCACGCTGTCCGTCTTTCCCGGCGGCTTCTCCGGCGAGGCGGCGGAGCAGGTGCTCGGTGAGGACGCGCTGCTTCTGCTGGAGCAGTTGGCCGATCAGTCGCTGCTCACCTTCGCCGACAACCCGGTCGGCAAGGGGGGCTCCCCCGCTCACGCGCAGCCGAGAGCTTGGGGAAGGTTCCGGATGCTGGAGGCCGTACGGGAGTTCAGCGCGGCCCGGCGCACGGAGGCGGGCGAGGAGGATGAGGCGGTCGGCCGGTTCCTCGTCTGGGCGCGGGACTTCGGGGTCGCGTACCACGACTGGTTCTTCGGCTCGGAACCGCGGGCCGCCGGGGAGCGGATCAGGGCTGAGCAGGACAACCTCGTGCTGGCCCTGCGACACGCGCTGGCCCGTACGGACGGGCCCACCCTCGCCGCCCTCACCGCCGTCCTCGCCTCTTTGTGGTCCTCCGACGCCAACTATCGCCGCCTCGTCGCCCTCGCCGCGGACACCGGCCCGCCGCTGTCGCACTACTACCCCGAGCCCGAATACGTCGAAGTCGCCCGCTCCGCTGCGGTGTCGTGCACGGCAGCCCTGTTCATGGGCTACGGCCCGGTCGCCGTACGCCAGCTCGTCACCCTCCGGCGGCTGCCCACGGCCCTGCCGGACACGCTGACGCGTGCCACCGCGGTAGTGCTGAGCGCGGTCCCCGAGATGCTGCCTCCCGACTACGACGTGCTGCGGGAACTCTGCGACAGTAAGCAGCCGCTCGTCGCCGGCGTCGCCGAGAGCATCGCCACCTACATCTGGGAGCACGAGCACGACATCGACCGCGCGCTCACCTCGGCTCGCCGGGTACTCGCCGAACTGGCTCCGGTCGACAATCCGTCCATGCAGCTCCTGGGGCATTCCCGGCTGAGCGAGCTGTACGTGCGGATGGGGCAGGGCGAGGAAGCGTACGGGCACCTCAAAGCGGTGCTCGAGGTGGTGCCGCGGCTCGGCGACGGGCACGACTACCTCTTCATCCGCTGGCTCCTCGTCCTGGCCTGCCTGCAGCGCGGCAATCCCGACGAGGCCGAGTACTGGCTGCGGCAGGCGGAGAGCGACAACACCCCGCAGCAGGACGCCTTCTACAGGCCCGATCTCGGCGGGCGCGCCGAGATCGCGCTGGCCCGCGGACTGACGGAGGTCGGGCTCGGCCTGTGGCGCGGCGCCGTGGAGCGGCTACTCAAGGGAGGCTCGATGCACAGCAGCGATCCCTGGCTCGACCCGTGGGCGCTGCAGGTCCAGTCGGCGGCGGTGACGGCGCACGCGCACGCCGGCCGTCTCGAGCTGGTCGCGAAGCCGGTCGAGCGGCTGCGGCAGGGGCTGCGGACCCTGCTCTCCGGTCCGTCCAGCTCGCCCATGGAGCTCCCTGTGTTCGGGACGGTGCTGCACGCCCTTGGCATGGCGGGGCTCGCGTCCGGCGACTCCGACGCCGTACGGATGATCGCGCTGACCGAACGGCTGCGGGTGCTGCGCGACTTCCAGCCGACGATGTCGGCGGACCGCGCCCGGAAGGCGGTCCGGGCCGCCGGGAACGCTGCCAGGGCGGCGTACGCCGACGCGGTGTCGGAGTACGCCGCCCTGGAGCGGGACGAGCTGCGGGAGGCGGCCCGCGCTGTCATGGCGGTTACTTCGGGTCGCGGTTGAACAACGCCGTCGACCAGCGATAGCCGAGCGCGGTCAGGCCGACGCACCAGACGATCGCGATCCACCCGTTGTCGCCGATCTCGGTGCCGAGCAGCAGGCCGCGCAAGGTCTCGATGGCCGGGGTGAACGGCTGGTACTCGGCGATCGGCTGGAACCAGCCCGGCATCGTGTCGGCCGGGATGAAGGCACTCGAAATGAGCGGCAGGAGGATCAGCGGCATGGCCATGTTGCTGGCCGCCTCGACGCTCGGGCTGGCCATGCCCATCCCGACCGCGATCCAGGTGAGCGCCAGGGAGAACAGCGCGAGCAGCCCGAACGCCGCCAGCCACTCCAGGGCCGTGGCGTCCGTGGACCGAAAACCGATGGCCACGGCGATGGCGCCGACGAGGACCACGCTGGCGAGCACCTGCAGCACGCTGCCGACGACGTGCCCGACGAGCACAGAGCCGCGGTAGACCGCCATCGTACGGAAGCGGGCGATGAGGCCCTCGGTCATGTCCATGGAGACGGACACCGCGGCCCCGATCACGGTGCTGCCGATGGTCATCATCAACAGGCCCGGGACGATATAGGCGATGTAGTCGGAGCGGTCGGCGCCACCGCCGCCGATGCCCGCGCTCATCACGTCGCCGAAGATGTAGACAAAGAGCAGCAGCAGCATGACCGGCGTGAGCAGCAGGTTCAGGGTCATGGACGGGTAGCGCCGTACGTGCAGCAGATTGCGGCGCAGCATTGTGTTCGAGTTGCGTACGGCGAGGGAGAGGGCGCTCATCGGACAGCCTCCTTGGGCCGGTTGGCGACGTTGGCTGTGCCGGTCAGGGCGAAGAACACGTCGTCGAGGTCGGGGGTGTGCACGGTCAGCTCGTCCGCCTCGATGCCGGCGGAGTCCAGCCAGTCGAGGATGGCGCGCAGCTCGCGCTGGCTGCCGTCGCTGGGAATCTGCAGCGACAGCGCCTCGTCGATGGGGGCACCCCCTGCTCCGGCGAAGCCAAGAGCTTGGGGGAGGATGGCCTCGCGCAGGGCGACGGCGGCGGACTGGTACGCGGCCGGGTCGGTGAACCGCAGCCGCACGTGCCCGCCCGGGACGAGCCGCTTCAGCTCGGCGGCACTGCCCTCGGCGGCGATCTTGCCGTCGCTCAGCACCGCGATGCGGTCGGCGAGCTCGTCGGCCTCCTCCAGGTACTGGGTGGTGAGGAAGACGGTGACGCCGCCGGAGACCAGTTCGCGGATGATCCCCCACATGTTGTGGCGGCTGCGCGGGTCGAGGCCGGTGGTCGGCTCGTCGAGGAAGATGATCCGCGGATCGCCGACCAGCGTCATGGCGAGGTCGAGGCGGCGCTTCATGCCGCCGGAGTAGGTGGAGACGGGCTTCTTCGCGGCCTCCACCAGGTCGAAGCGCTCAAGGAGTGCGGCGGCGGTACGGCGGCCCTCGCTGCGGGAGAGCAGGTGCAGGTCCGCCATGAGGAGCATGTTCTCCTCGCCGGTGATCAGGCCGTCGACGGCGGAGAACTGCCCGGTGACGCCGATCGCGGCGCGCACGGCCTGCGGGGCGGCGGCCAGGTCGTGTCCGCCGACGTGCAGGTCGCCGGCGTCGGCGGTGATGAGGGTGGAGAGGATCTTGACGGCGGTGGTCTTGCCGGCGCCGTTCGGGCCGAGCAGCGCGAAGATGGTGCCGGCCGGCACCGCCAGGTCGATGCCGTCGAGGACCGTCTTGTCCCCGTAGGCCTTGCGCAGCCCCTTGGCCGCGATGGCGAGTGAGTGCGATGTCGTTGTCGTCATGCCGCAGAGGTTGCGGCAGGGCGCATTCAGCGCGGTTTCACGAGGGTTTCAGCGCCCTGGAAACGGGGGTTGCCTCGGGGCAGCTGTGGTGCGCTAGCTGGTGCCGGCCATGACGTGGTTGGTAGCGGAAACGTGGCGGCGAGCAGGATCAGTGGGTGATGCGGGCCACACGTGTGGGCTTTGGGTGGGAGTGGCTGTGTGAGGCGAGGTGATGATGGCCGCGACGTTGGTTCGTGGGCCCTGGGCCGGAACCGGTTGTCTCGGGAAGGGGCGCCAGACTGCCGATGTGGTCGATGACTGCCCGTCGTCCGGGGTACGGGTGGCCCCGGAGAGGCCGTCACCACCGCCGGTGCACGGTTGCCTTGCTGCCGGTCACCAGGCTTGCCGGCGGAACGTCATCGCTCACGACCGCGCCGGCGGCGACCACGGCGTCACGGCCGATGTTGACGCCGGGAAGGATCGTGGCACCGGCGCCGATCCACACGTTCTCCGCCACGTCGATGGGCGCGCCGCTCAGCCACCCCCGTCGCTCCTCAGGATCGACCGGGTGACCGACGGTGATGAACGTGGCCTTGGGTCCGACCATCACGCGCTCGCCGAGCCGGATGCCGGCGTAGTCCAGGAACGTGCAGTTCTGGTTGATGAACACGCGCTCCGCGAGGTCCAAGTGAAGGCCGTGGTCCGTGTAGAAGGGCGGATAGATCGTGACTCTCGTCGACAGCGGCCTGCCGAGGATCTGTTCGAACAGTTCCGCCTTGCCCGCTTCGTCCTCGAAGGGCAGGACGTTCAGGCGGGAGGTGAGCTCGGTGACCCGCAGGACCCTCTCGGCTATGGCCTGGAACTCGGCGCTGTGGATGCGCATGAGACGGTCGCTGGACATGCCACGGTCCCTTTCTGGTGTACCGGTGACTGGATAAGACTCACTGGGTGCTGGTGGAGGCGGCTGTCAGCAGCCGGTCGAGTCACCTGTGCCGGGGCGGGGTCTGCGAGCATCCGCGATGTCGCTGTCGCCGCGCCGTGGCGTCGTTGCCCAGGACGGGAGCCAGACCGCCTCAGGGAGCCTTGGCAGGCTTCCGAGGTGGGTGATGATTCCACGGAGTCCTGGATGTGGATTCGTTCTGGGGAGGATGAGAGACAGTGGGTACGCGAGGGTCGGATTCACGACAGGGATGCGGCGTAGATCGTAGTTCGTCGGCCAGATGTACCGGTCGCGTGCCCCAACGAGGGTGGCCACGTCCGCGGATTCCGCGAGGGTGTCCAGGAGAACTTCGTCTCCGAAGTGCGGGCCTGCCGCGTCGATGCGCAGGTCGAATTCGGTGGCGAGCTGATCGTAGAACTCTGCCCATTCGCTTCTAGGCGCGATACCCGGCACCCATATCCGGTGCTTACGCAATTGTGGTGGCGTCAGTCTTCGCGCGGAGGCGAGCGGATGTCTCGGGCCGACGAGCAGTTCCAGCGGAGAGTCGAACGCGTGAATCATGTGCACGTCGGGCGGCAGTGTGTCCGGGTCAGTGACGGTACGGAACGAGGCGTCGATATCGCCTGCTTCGACGGCGGCGACCGCCAGGCGTGGGTCGTTGGCCCGGAGGGTCACCACGTCGAGGTTGGTCTCGGGATGCGACCGCCAATAGTCGTGCAGAACAACGGCCTGCGCGCTTCGCAGGCCGAGAACGTCGATCCGAAGAGCTCGGGAGCCCGGCCTGACCGCGGTGATGGCGCGCTCGACACCCGCGACGATACTCCGCGCGTGGGGGAGAAACGCCTGACCGTCGAGCGTCAGCTCCACCCCTCGGGCCGTACGTGTGAACAGACGGACTTCCAGCTCGCGCTCCAGGGCGGCGACCCGCTTGGAGACTGCCTGCTGGGTCACGCCCAGCTCATCGGCCGCATGTTGCAACTGTCCGAGCTCGGCCGCCCGGACGAACGATCGCACTGCCTCGGTGTCCATTGGTTCACCCTAAGCGTGCACAACCGCTCGTTGTGGCTCGCCGAGAATCGGTTGTTTGATCAGGCTCCAGGCGTGGCTGTTGGGATGCAAGCATCCACACCATCGGTTGTCGCGAGGGGCCATGTGCGCGTGAGATGGGGGCCCGGCTTCGGGTGGCTGTGATCGGCCTGCGCCGTCAGCACATACGGCACGTGCATCGCTCGCGGGGCATTCCGCACTGCGCGGTCCGGGTGCCGCACTCGCCGGCATTCGGGCTCTCCGCTGCCGGTTCGGTGCGGGAAGCCCGGTTGCGGTCATCGAGGCACCCCGGACGCGGATAGTTGTGAGTCAGGGACGCCGCAGGGAACCGGACCGCCCACCCGGCCACACGCCAGATCTCCCAGGGATGCGAATCGGCCAACCCGTGCGAGCGGCTTTCTCACACTGGCGGTGCCTGCCAGTCTCGGTTCGGCGTCGACACGTTCAGGCAGGAAGGGAGCGACGCATGCAGTGGAGTACCCGAGTGAGGGCCGCGGCCCTGGCTGCCGTCCTTGGCGCGGCAGCGCTCATCACCGGCGCCGGTACGGCGTCGGCATCGGCATCGAATGCCGGTGCCGAGTACTGGAAAGACAAGTGTGAGTACGGCAGGGCCTGTATCTACCACACCGCCGATCAGGTGTGGAATGCGGATCGCTGCGGCAGCCAGCCCGTCAACGACTACTTCTTCTTCGCCAAAGCCCACGGCAATACCTTCCGGGTCATTTACCAGGACGGCCGATGGGACGAAGTGAAGGCCTGGACAGATCGGGGCCTGGACCGGCACAACCTGGCAACCCGGCTTGAGGTCTTCTGCTGAAGCCACGCAAGCGACAACCCTCCGGCCTGTCTGGCCGGGGAGTTGTCGCTGCTCATGCTCTCCAGGGACGGGGAGGACAGCTTGCGCAGCATGGCCACGCTGGTGCGGACGTAGCCGTCCAGATCGGTGGGGTGGCGGCGTATGAGATAGGGCAGGAGGGTGGTGCCGCCAACTGAGGTGATCTGATGGCTCAGGTCAGGTCGTCGCCCTGCTCGGCGAAGACCATACGGGCACCACGGGCCGTGTCCATGTACTCGCGCACCCGGTGGATCAGCCCGTCGCGAAGCTCGAAGACGAAGCAGTAGTCGTTGGTGTAGCTGTTCCCGTTGGAGAGCGTAGCTTCCATGGTCTCTTCCACGACGACGACGTCGCCATCGGCGTGGAAGCCCCGGAAGGTGACAGCGACGTCCTCAGCGAACAGCCGGGGGAAGTCGAGGGTCAGGAAGCGCACAATTCCTTCCCTGCCGACCATGTGGTGGGGCACGCCGAGTGCGACGGCTGTCGCGTTCCCCGCGGGGGCCAGCCACTGCGCGTCCTCGTCGAAGAATGCCGAAATCCGCTCCGGGTCACGGCTTGCGAACGCCTGCCATGCGCGCTGGACGATCTCACGGTTCTGCTGCCAAGTCATGGCCGGGAGCGTAGGCGCGCCCGCCCGGGCAAGGCTGGCGGATTCCCGTCATGGTCACCCACGCCCTGCCGCACGGTCACTCATGCGCTGCCGCCATCTTTCGACGACCTGACCCGGTCCAGGCGCCGGCAGACGGCAGCACGGCTGAACGCGCCCGCTCACCGGTTCTTGCTCACCCCCGAAGCGGTCGCGGCACTACGCCTGGACTCGAACGCCAACCCACCGGGCAGCACGCCCGACCCAGGGAACGGTCTCGCGGGCTTGAGCGAGCGTCGGCTCCAACGGGAGGCTTGAGCACGACGATCCGAACCCGCCGGTCAGCCGAGGTGGTCCTCGGGGTGGGCCGGCTTCTGCAGCCTCCAGTACTCACCCGAACAGCCGCTGGGCAACGGCGGAAAGCGGTGGCCTTTCACGTCGGTGCTCCAGTGATGCTCACCTCCGCAGTCGCACTCATAGATCCCACTGGCGGCCACGATCTCGCCGGGATGCCACGACGTCCGCTCCTCGCTCATGCCACCAGGTCTACGACACCGCCGACCAGGCCGCGACTCAGGCGGTCAAGCAGGGCTCACTCGCAGCGCCGCCCATTCGGGTGGTCGTGCCGCAGCCCGGCTGTGTTCCTCAGCCCGGTCGGCTGCCCGCTGCGTGGAGCGGTGGGTCAGTTACGTCAACGCACCTCCCCCAGCCACACCGACCATAGAAATCGTGGGTCCCGTCGGCGGGGCGGCCTGGTTGGCGGGGCCACCACGCGGATCGGGACGGGGTCGGGCGGTGCGTGCGCGGTGTCGTACCGCGGCCTCCCGTGGTGTGGCCGGGTTGCCGGTCGTGGAGATCGCCCGCATCGTGGGCCACCCACAGCCCGCTGACCGCCGTCGTCGGCGCGGGAGACGGCATCGAGCAGCGACTGCTGGGAGCCGCCTCCCGGTTGCCGGAGTACCGCGTCGACTGACGCGCACCCGCGGCCGGGAGACACAGGTCACAACCGTCCATGTCACAGGGGGTCGGGCTACCCCGTCTCAGGGGTGTAGGCACTGACGACCACGGAGGAGCACACCATGGACGCGCGACTGAACTACTTCGCCAGCCCGACCGCCGGCAAGGCCCTCAAACACCTCATGTCGGCGGGCAAGGAGATCAAGAACTCGCCGCTGCCGGCCACGACACAGGAGCTGGTGGCGCTGCGCGTGAGCCAGATCAACGGCTGCGCGGCCTGCATCGACATGCACACCAAGGAGTCCGCCGCCGCCGGTGAGACCTCGGTCCGGCTGAACCTGGTGGTGGCGTGGCGGGAGGCCACGGTCTTCACCGAGGCCGAGCGTGCCGCACTGGAGCTGGCGGAGCAGGGGACCCGGATCGCCGATGCGGCCGGCGGGGTCACTGACGAGGCGTGGGCGTGTGCCGCCAAGCACTACGACGAGGAGCAGCTCGCCGCCCTGGTGGTCCTGATCTCCTTCATGAACACGGCGAACCGGCTGAACGTCATCACCCAGCAGCCGGCCGGCACCTACGAACCCGGGCAGTTCCACTGAACACCACGAGCGCGAGGCCGGGGCCGGCTGCCGGCCACCGGGCCCCGGCCTCGGGGGCGTTACGCTGGCCTGCCGGTGGTCCAGGTGATCATGAGAAGCTGCCTGCGCCGACGAGTACGGCCAGGTGGGAGGGGTTCAGGGGGAGGGAAGTCGGCGTGAGCAAGGTCGAGGACTTCGAGGAGCTGCGGCCGCTGCTGTTTTCGATCGCCTACCGGATTCTGGGCAGCGTGAGTGAGGCCGAGGACGCGGTGCAGGAGTCGTGGCTGCGCTTTGACCGCTCGGCGACCCGGCCCACGTCGACCAAGGCTTTTCTGTCGGCCGCGGTGACGCGGATCTCGATCGATGTGCTGCGTTCCGCGCGGGTGCGGCGGGAGGAGTATGTCGGGCCGTGGTTTCCCGAGCCGCTGCTGAGCGATCCGTATCAGGACCCGGCACGGGCGGTGGAGCTGGCCGACTCGGTGTCGATGGCGGCGCTGCTGCTGCTGGAGCGGCTCACCCCGCTGGAGCGAGCGGTCTTCTTGCTGCGGGAGGTGTTCGCCTTCGGGTTCGACGAGGTCGCCGCGGCGGTGGGGCGTTCGGAGGCGGCATGCCGGCAGCTGCTGGTGCGGGCGCGGCGGCATATGGAGGCCGGGCGGCCGCGGTTCACAGCGGATCGTCACGAGCGGCAGGAGCTGGCGACGCGGTTCTTCGACGCGCTGAAGGACGGCGATGTGGGCGGGCTGCGGAATCTGCTGGCCGCCGACGCGCAACTGGTCGGGGACGGCGGCGGCAAAGCCCCGCAGCTGGCCAAGGCCGTCGTGGGTGCGGAGAACGTGGCCCGGGTGCTGGGCACGGGCTTCCCCTGGCTGTTCCGGGTCGACGTGACGTGCGAGCCGCACGAGGTCAACGGGCAGTCCGGCGCGATTTTCCGCGACCGGGACGGCAAAGTCCTGCAGGCCCTGGTCCTCGATGTGCTCGACGGGCGGATTCAGACCATCCGCGGGGTGAACAATCCCGACAAGCTCCGCCACCTCGGGCCGGTCGCCGACGCCTGGGCCATCGGCCGTGAGGTGAAGCAGGCCCGCCGGCAGATGACCTGACCTCGACGGTGTCTCCGCCGCGGTCGACGTCAGTGAATCTCGCGGCGGTGGGGTCGCTTCTTGTCGCCGGTAGACCCGGCGTCCCACTCGGCAGGGTCTCCGTACCGGTGCGGGGCGAATGGCGCGCCGTGCCGGTCTCCGGCGGTCTGGCGGCTATGGCCCCATCACCGCCTCCATGAAGCTGACCGAGGCCGGATCGCGCGGCGACATGTGGAGCTCCGTGCCCCCGAAGACGGCGAACTGGTGCCACCACTCCGCCATCTTCCGCGCGGGAAACATCGCCGCCGTCCACGGTTTGGCATCGGCGAAGACGTACTCCGCCCACCGGTTGTCCGCGTTGGGCGGGCTGCGGAAGTACGCGGCTCCCGCGCGGGGCAGGACCTGGGCCTGCGCGCCCGTCGCCCCCAGCGTGGTGAGGAAGTCCGCGGCGGGCCGCCCCATGTCGTACGGGCTCCACACCAGCCGTGCCTGGAAGCGCCCGCGGCGGGCCCGGGCGGTGGACAGCAACAGGGCCGTGCCTCTGCTGGTGAAGGCGTTGGTGTCGAAGACCAGCGCCCGGCCGGTGGCCTTGCGGTTGCCGGGGTCCTCCAGCACGTTCCACAGTGCTTCGCCGCCGCTGCTGTACGCGCCCGCCCACACGTCCTCGGCGAGGCGGAGGGTGCCGGTGACCGGTGTGCTCAGGCCCGGCTGCGGCGGGACGGGTGGGGCGGGTTCGTGCGCGGCGAGGAGTTGCTGGCCCGGGCCGCCGAAGGCGCCCCGGGTCCACAGGAGCCGGACCGCCGCGGCGAGCCGTTCGCCGTGGCCGGGTCCGGTGATGCCGCCGTAGCTGCCGGAGCTGGCGACCGGCAGCAGCAGGACGCGCAGCTCACGGGCGGACTCCAGGAGGCGGGGGGCGGTGTGGTCGTGGGCGTGCTCCATGGCGCAGGGCAGGAATCCGTAACCGCCCAGCGGGTTGGCCGCGTTGGGGCTGTGGTCGAGGAGCTGCGGCCAGTCGGGCACGCCGCCGATGTTCCGCGCGCTGGTGCGGTCGTGACCGCGCAGGAGGTAGCGGCAGAGGTTACGCATCCCGGTCGTGGCGTGCTCGGGTTCCGTCAGCCCTTTGAGGTCGGTCGAGGAGTACGCGTACGAGCTGCCGACCGGCCGGTAGAAGACGTACGCTCCGACGCTGGCGCCGTCCGGCAGGTCCGCTCTGCCCTCCGCCCCGTCGCCACCGGCCGCGGCGGGCAGGGACGCGAACCAGAGCATCGGCGCGACCCGGGTGTTGAGCAGGATGCGCAGGCGGCTCGGGCGCTCGTTGCAGTTCGGCTCCAGGTACCAGGGATTGAAGCCGTTCTCCATGTTGTTGGGGCAGACCTTGAAGTGCAGCGCCCACCACAAGCCGGTGACGTCCAGGAAGTCCGTCGCGATGTCGAGCGCTCCGTCGCGGCCGACGGTCAGCAGCGGGTGGCGGCCGACGAAGCGGCGGGTCCGGCCGCCGGGCACCCATCCGGGGACGCGCTGGGCGACCTCGCCGCCGCCTCCGCGCTCGCGGATCACCAGGGCGTAGCGCGGCACTTCGTACGCGTCGGGGGTGGGCCTGCGGCCGCGGTCGGCGAGGGCGACGCGCTGGCGCACGGTGAGGGCCTCCGCCTCCTGGCCGCCGACGCGCAGCCGTACGGTGAAGGTGAGCCGGACGGCGGTCGCGTCGTCGGGGACGGGGAAGGTCACCGCGGTGTGCGAGGCGGTGGCGGCCGGACAGGGGCGGCCGGTGCCGGGCTCCGCCCAGCGTGCCTCTTCCCCGGCGGACAGGGCGGCGAGTTCGAGTTCCACTGAGCCGTTGCTGTCGCCGCCGAAGGTGTGGCGGCGCAGCAGGAAGTGCGGCTTCCCGTCCGGCCGCCGCCAGCGGACCGTGACTGTGCCCATGTCGCCCCTAGGCCCGGTCGGCCCGGTGGTGGGTCTGGTGGGTCCCGCGGGTCCGGGTCACAGCTGCTGGCCCGTCTTCGGGTCGTAGACGACCTCGACCGCGACGACCTGGTCGGTGGGCAGCACCTCGGTCCACTGGTCGAAGACCTGGTAGGGCTCGGCGGGCCGGAAGCCGCCTTCCAGCGGGTCGAAACCGGTCTCGAAGACCTTCTCGGAGCGGAGCGTTCTGGCGATGTCGGTGTTCTTCTCCTCCAGCTCCTCCGCGAGGAGTTCGAGGACTTCGCCGATGTTCTTGTCCCGGTACGTGTCCGGGTCGTCCTGCTGCCACTTGTAGGGCTTGCCGAGCGCGGCCTCCCCCTCCACCTTGGCCGTCTGCAGCCAGCCCAGGGCGGCCAGTTCGTGTCCGGGCCTGATCGGCAGGACGGCCTTGACCCAGGCGGAGTTCAGGAACTCGTTGCGGCGCTCGTCGCCGTCGGACTGCACCAGCCAGCCCAGGGAGCTGCCGGTCGGCGCGGGCTGGGTGTTCTCGGTGAGCAGGTAGTTGACCCGCCACTCCAGCTGGTCCGCGGGGATCGGTTCGGTCGCGTGCGGCGGGTTGTTGGCTGCGGTGTGCGGGTAGCGGGTGAGGACCGTGGCACCGGCCAGCGGGTCGGGCCCGGTGTACTCCCAGGAGTGCTGGGGGACGGGCGAGCGGCCGCGGGAGGTGGGGCCGGTGGTCAGGGTGGCGGGCCGCCAGAAGTCCGGGGCCACGAAGTAGAGCATGCGGTCCACGTCGAACATCTGCCGGATCAGCTCGGAGGCGAGGAACCGCTGGCCGCCCTGGTAGAGGTCCAGCTGAGAGATCAGGTGCGCGAAGACGGTCTGCCGCTCCTCCTTGCGCAGGTCCGTCGAGGCGCGCTGGCGGACCTTGCCGATGAGCTCGACGCGGTTGCGCACGGCCTCGGCGTACGCGGCCCGCTGGACCTTGGCGACCTCGCGTTCGTAGGCGGCGAGGTCGCGTTCGTACTCGTCCTGCTCGGGGTCGCGCGCGGGCGGCTGCCATTCCACGGCGATGGTCAGGCTCACGTAGTTGCCCGCGGCGAAGTTCACCAGGCGGCAGTTGACGCGGTACAGGCCGGAGTCGCGGTCGAGGATTTCGCAGGTGCCGCGGAACTTCGTACCGCTGCCGTTGCCCGCCTTGGCCTCGACGACACGGATCGGCTCCGGGTGGGTGGTGGACAGGGTGTAGCCGGGCGCCGGTGGCACGGCATAGTAGTTGAAGTGGGCGATGAGGTACTCGTCGGAGTGGCCGTGCCAGAGCCGGTCGAAGCCCTCCTGGTAGGTCCAGTCCTCCGCCAGGTGCGGGCCGTTGCTGCTGGTGTGGTGCTGCTGGACCGGGTAGACCTCGGTGGCCGTGGTCCGGATGGGCCTGGGCTTCTCCGGGGGTACGGGCTTCTTGAGGGAGGTCAGGTCGGGCGCGGGGACGGCGTGCAGCAGCTCACCCAGGCCGAGGTCGCGCCCGGGGTCAGCGACATGGACCTGCCAGCACATCTGGGTGCCGATGTGCTGCACCTGGATGCCGACCTTGCGCATTTTGCGGCGCAGTTCGTAGTTGACGAGCCGGTCGGTGGTGTTCTGCACGACGTAGCGGCGGCTGGAGGTGTCCGTCGTCTCGGTGACCGTCTTGAAGGTCGTCTTGAAGTTGCGGTGGATCTCGCTGCTGACCTTCGAGCTCTGCGAGCGGGTGTGCTTGTGTGTCAGCTCCGAGGACTTGTTGGTGGTGTTCTTGCTGCCGTAGCTGGTGGAGACGTCGGCGTGGGCGATGCCGACGTAGTTGGCCCCGGCGCTGGCGGTCACCCCGAGCGAGGTCTCGTTCGCGTTGTCCTCCTTGGCCGCGTCCGCGACGTCGGTCTGCTCGGTGAGGGTCTCCTCCGTCTTGCGGGTGGTCTCCTCGGACTGCTCGGCGCTCCGCTCGATCAGGGTGCGCCGGGTGGAGGTCTCCACGACCTCGACGGTGCCGCCGGGGCTGAGCCAGAGGTGGCCCACCGGGGCGCCGAGGAAGGTGTCGAACTCGAAGAAGTACTGGCGGAACAGATCCACGAGACCGACCGGGGAGAGGATGCCCTCGGTGGGCGGCTTCGGCAGGGCGTGCAGATCCTCGGCGGTCAGGTCACGGGCGGTGTCCCCCGTGAACAGCTCCCGGGACAGCGTCTCGCCGCGGGCGGCGGCGATGCGGCTGGCGGAGCCGTATCCGAGCCAGCCCAGGAGCGGCTGGTAGACGCCGAACACCTCACTGGCGTACGGCAGGGTTCCGGTGAACTCTGTGACAGGCCGCCCTCCGGGCCCCGGGCGCACCGCCGCGGGCGCCGCCATGGCGTGGCTGACCTCGACGTCCCCGCCCCTTTCCAGCGCGAAGGGCGCGACGGTCCACGCGCGGCCCCGAACCTGGGTGAGCAGGAACAGCTCCCGGGTGGCCTGGGCGGGCGGCGCGACGAAGGCCACGCGCACGGCGTCGGCGGCGGTGACCTCGCAGCCCACGTACTGGCGCCCCGCGCCGTTGTCCACCTCCAGGAACATCCCCGCGAGGGCGGGGACGGAGGGGAACAGGCGGGGGTCCTTGACATCGACGTCGGCGGGCAGCGCGAGCGCCACCCGCTGCCCGGGGCGCAGGTCCGCAACGCTGTCGGGCTCCACGGAATAGGACCAGACGCGGTACGCCGCCCCGCCCTGCGCGGGAAGGGGGGTCCGCCCGATGAAGGCCACCGTCACTGTCATGGGCCCGCCTCTCGCGCCGCACCGCGGGACGCTGCCGCACGATGCTGCCCAGCTGTCCCGAGGTACGCAGGATCGCGCCGTCGCATCACTGGTGTCACGAACATTTCCGGCCACGACGGTGCGGGGAAGGAGTGCGCGGAGGCGCGCGAGCGGTCGTGCGTTGAGGGGTGCGACGACCGGGCCCGCACTCCCGGCGGGTCATCACCAGAGCGGGCTGCCGGTCAGTCAGGGCGGCGGGTCGCGCTGACGGTGCGGGTCGCCACGGGGAACTCGGCACCGTGGGCGTCGACGGTGTGCGCCCGGGCCGGGGAGAAACGCGGCCCGACGAGATCCGGCCAATGACCCAAGACCGCCGAACACGGTGAGCCACGCGGCGGCACCATCGGGGTAACACGCCGCCCGGAAGCCGACATCACCGCTCACCTGGCGGCGGTCGTGCGCGTGCGGGTGTGCAGGCAGGCGAAGGGGTGCTGAGGATGAGCGGTAAGCATGGTGACGGCAAGGGCGGCTCCGACGGTGACAAGAAGCAGTCGCCGAAGGAGTCGGATGGTCAGTGGCCACCGAAGAAGAAGTGATACCGGTGAGCACCCCGGCTCGGCTCGTGGAAATCCTGTTCAACAAGGGAGCGCTGGGCGCAGACTGGGCAGAAAGTGTCGCTGCCGTGCAGCGTGAGCTGTTCGTGCCGGACACCATCGAGACGCCGCACCGGATCATCACGCGCGGTGAAACACCGGAGGCGTGGCTGACTGCGGTCTACGGTGATCTGCCGCTGACGACCCAGGTCAACGACGGCGCTGGTGCCGGTGGTGATGTCTACCGGTTGCCCACCTCGTCGACGTCGATGCCCTCGCTCATGCTGGAGATGCTGGGCCTGCTGGAGGTACGCGGAGGCCATCACGTGCTGGAGCTGGGTACCGGTACCGGTTACCACGCGGCCTGGCTGGCTCACCGGCTCGGCTCCTCCAGCGTGACCTCCGTGGAGATCGATCCGGTGCTCGCCCGGCAGGCGCGAGCGGCCGTCAAAGGTGCCGGGTACACGCCGCACATCGTGTGCGCGGCCGGCGAGGAGGGCTGCCCGCGGAACGCGCCGTATGACCGGGTCATCGCCACGTACACCGTGCCGGAGATCCCCTACGCCTGGGTCGAGCAGGCTCCGCACGGGCGGATCGTCGCGCCCTGGGGCGGCAGCTTCTTCGGTCACTCCTTCGCCGTTCTGGACGTGAACGAGGGACAGGCCCACGGCCGGTTCACCGGCTACCCCGCCTTCATGCGCTCCCGTACAGCACGGCCGCCACGCGGCTACCTGTCGGATTTCCTGCACCACAGGGACGAGGGGGCCGAGATCCGCACCAGCGTCTCGCCGCTGGACCTGGTGGGCGACAGCGACGCCCAGTTCTACATTGGCCTTGCCCTACCCGGGGCCTGGCACCTGCTGGTGGAGGCGGAGGACGGCAGCGACGAGGCCACCTGGTGGCTCCTGGCGGACGACAAGAAGTCCTGGGCGGCGGCGGAGTACGCACCCGGTCAGCGGGAGTACTCGGTCGACCAGTACGGGCCGCGCCGCCTGTGGGACGAGGCCGAGGCGGCCTATCGGACCTGGGTCAACAACGGCAGGCCCGGCCGCGATCAGGCCGGACTGACCGTCACGCCCGAGGGCCAGCACGTATGGCTGGACACCCCGGACCGCGTCATCGCCTGAGCGGGCTAGCCCGTCAGTCCGGCGGCGGTGCGCGGTGAAAGAAGGGGTTTCCCTCCCGCCCCAGTGGGTCGGCGGCGCTCAGAACTGGTCGGCGGCGATGGGGACGAGTTCCCGGCCGAGAGCGCGGGCGGCGAGTCCCAGGGACAGTCGGCCGAAGCCGAGGCTGCTGGGGACCGCGGCGAGCAAGAGACCGAGTGGGGCTGAGGGTTCGTCGTACGGATCGATGGGGGGGACGGTTGACCGATCGGCTGGGACCGCGGGTACTCGGCTTCGGCGCCGGTCCACAGCCTCGTTCCTCTACCGGTTCTTGCCCAGCCACGCCTGGAGGGTCAGCAACTCCGGGTACCGCTTGCGGAGCGCGGCGATATCGGCCTGGTACCCCTTTTCGTTGAACCAGTCGAACATCGTCGCCGCCTCCTCGGCCTGGGCCCGCAGTTCCTCGATCGGCTGCCGCTCGAAGCGAGTCGGGATGCCGTCGATCTTGGTGAACACATCGGCGATCTGCCGCACGGTCAGCTCGTCGCCAGCGATTTCCATCTTCTTGCCGATGAACTCGGCCGGCTTGTCGAACGCGTCCGCGGCGATCCGGCCGATGTCGACCAGCGCGATCATCTGCAGCGAGGTGTCCGCGTCCAGCGCGATCAAACCAACCCGCTCGCCGTTCTCCGCCTCCGGCACCGTCCACGGCCAGTTCTCCATGAAGAACACCGGCCGCAGCACCGTCGTGGGCACTGCGATGGCATCGATGTACGCCTCGATCTCCACCTTGGTCTCGAAGTGCGCGACGCCGGACTGGCGCTCGGCACCGCCAACGGAGCTGTAGACCAGGTGCGCGACACCCGCGGCTTGGGCCGCGTCGGCCACGTTCTTGCCCTGCCGCACCTCGACTTCGGGGTGCGGGTCGGCCAAGTCGGCGGGCTGCACGCTGAAGACGCCATGCACGCCATGCGCTGCCGCGCGCAGCGACCCCGGGTCGTCGAGGTCACCGGTGACCAGTTCCACGCCGAGCGCCTTGAGGTCTCTGGCCCCCTGCTTGTCCGGGTCACGGACAAGGGCGCGCACCAGCCAGCCGTTGTCGAGCAGCCTGCGGGCAACGGCGCCGCCCTGGCCGCCAGTCGCGCCCGTGACCAGGACGGTCTTCTTGTTCGGCACTGCGAGATCCTTCCAACGATGTCAGGGTGAAGCCGGTCCCACGGGAGCCGGCGGGAGTGGTGCTTGCTGCGGGTGAGCCGATCAGGGGCCGCTCTGCGACGCCCCCACGTGCAGACGCCCGGTGACGAGCGACCGGTGGGAGTCGACGACGTGACCGCTTCGGCGAACGTCTGGCCCATGCTGCGCAGTAGGTACGGACTTGCCTGTTCGAGATGAGGTCATGTCCGCGGCAGCTGCGGTCTCGCTGACGCTGCGCGGGCCGATCACGCCTGTGGCTCCGACGACGGCGATCTTCAACGAGGTGCTTTCTCCGGTGTGGGTGTGGAAACGGAGTCGTGTGAGCGGGTGGGTGCGGGAAGCTGTCCCGCGACGATCGCGGCGAGTGCGAGCGCGAACCCTACGAGCTGGATCGGGCCGAGCGTCTGGCCGAGCACGATGGCGCCGAGAACTGCGGCGACCAGTGGCGAGAGCAGGACGAGAACCGCGACAGAGGTGACGGGCAAGGTGGTGATGCCGCGGAACCACAGGACATAGGCGATCAGACCGCCAACCAGACCCAGCCAGAGGTAGCCGAGGGCGGCGGGAAGGTCGATGGCGGGTGGTGCCCCCTCAGTAAGAAATGTGACTGGCACCAGGAACAGGCCTCCTGCGGTGAGCTGCCAGCCGGCGAAAGCGGTGGGACTGGCCTCGGCGGGACGTCCCCAGCGCTTGGTGAGCGTCACCCCGAGGGCCATCGAGGCCGCGGTCGCCAGACCCGCCGCGATCCCGACGACGTCGAGTGCCGCATTCGGCCCGATCACTACCAAGCCGACGCCGACCACGCCGGCGACTCCCCAGGCGATGCGCCAGGCGGAGGGGCGCTCGTGCAGGACGGGCACGGCCAGAGCCGCGACGATGAGCGGCTGGGCGGCCGCCAGGGTGGCGGCCACTCCCCCGGGCAGGCGCTCGGCCGCTATGAACAGCAAGGGAAAGCACAGGCCGATGTTCAGCACGCCGAGTGCCGCGGCTTTCCCCCACCATGCTCCGCGCGGCAGAGTCCGGGAGATCGCCAGCGCGATCAGGCCGGCGGGCAGCGCACGCAGGAGTCCCGCGAACAGAGGATGTCCCTGCGGGAGGAACTCGGTGGTCACCACATAGGTCGTGCCCCACACCACGGGAGTGAACGCCGTCAGGGCGACACGCGGCAGCTTTCCAGACGGAGCACCGTTGCTGGCTCCGCCGGAAGCCCTTTGTACTACTGGACTGGTCATGCCCGCAGTCTCATCCAGCAGTGATCAATGAGTCCAACACATGTTTGTCACCTCATCGATCGCGATACAAGATAGATCCATGGATCTCCAGCAGATGCGCTACGTCGTCGCCGTCGCCGAGACGAACAGCTTCACCCGGGCCGCCGAACGATGTCTGGTCGTCCAGTCCGCCCTCAGCCACCAAATCGCGCGCCTGGAACGGGAACTTGGCACGAGACTCTTCGAGCGCACCAGCCGCCGGGTGCGGCTGACACCGGCCGGTGCGGCGTTTCTGCCCGCCGCCCGCCAGTGTCTGGACGCCGCCGAGCGTGCAGCCGCCGAGGTCGCCGCGGCTGTCGGCGAGGTACGCGGACGGCTCGCCGTGGGCCTGATCCCTACCGTCGCCGCGGTCGACATCCCAGGCGCCCTGCGCGACTTTCGCCAGCAGTACCCGCACGTGCGCATCGGCTTGCGGGTGGGCGCGAGCGAGGATCTCGTCGAGCAGGTCAAGCAAGGAGCCATCGACGTGGCTTTCCTCGGGCTGCCGACCACAGCGCGCCCTCAAGGTGTCGACGCCCGTGAACTCGCCCGTGACCGACTCGTCGCCGTGGTCGCGCCGGATCATCCACTCGCCGACGAAGCAACGGTCGACCTCCGCCGGCTTTCCTCCGAGGTGTTCGTGGACCTTCCGGCCGGGACAGCCGGACGTGCCCAATCCGACCAGGCCTTCGCAGCCGCTGGTCTCAGCCGCGACGTCGCCTTCGAAGTGACCACCGTCGACTTCCTCATGGCTCGACTGGTCAGACAGGGCCTCGGCATCGCCATGCTCCCCTCCGCCTACGCGCCGCAGCTCACCGGCGTCACCACCATCGAGGTCACTGACGCGCCAACCCGCGTCGAACACGTCATCTGGAGCCGCGTCAGCCGCACGCCCGCGGCGACCGCCTTCCTCACCCTTCTTGACATCCCAGCCACGCCCGGCACGGAAGGAACCCCTGCTGTTTCACAGGTGACCACTCAGGGCCACGAAGGGAAGGGTCGTCAGGCAGTGCCACCCAGCTCCGCGGAGTCCGGCACGACCCGCTGATGCGATCGCGCCGGACCATCCCCTACCTGGCTCCAGCCCGTGTGACCGCGGGCATGCGACCGCGCGCCACACATGACATATCGCCCGCCGGGCGTCACAGCATGACCGCTCCCACGGCGACCGCCGCCACTCCGATGAGAAGGGCCTGGAGGCTGAAGGTGCTGTCCAGTTTCCGGGAGTGGTGTTCGGCTGCGAGGTCTGGGGTGAAGACGGCCGGGTCGTCGGGGGCGTAGTGGAAGCGGCGCTGGACCACCGAGGCGGCGCAGTGCGCATCTGCCGAGACCGCTACAAGCCGACGCACCGCCGGTACACCTCATCGCTGGCCCAGGACGTCCGCACCGCGCTGGTGTGAAAGTCCGGCCGGACACCAGCCCTTGGCAGGCTGCCGTCGAAGAGCGCGTGCGGACGTGCCGGTTCGATGCCGTGGTCGAAAGCGCCTCCTCCATGGCCGCGATGTCGGGTGCGCTGGTGCGGGCGGCGGCGGCCAGGAACACGGTGGAGGGGTCGGTGGCGTGCAGGCCGATCAGCGCCTGGGCGACGTCCGGCATCCGCGCGGCGTGGCAGGAGGGCGCGAGGAGGTGGCGGACGCCGAGGCGGGCGCGGCGCTCGGCGGCGCCGACGCGGCGGGGGCTCATGCGTCCGTGTCCGTACCGGTCGGCGTGGCCTGGGTGATGCATGGCCGTTCCCTACCCGACGTCGAACTCGGCCCGCCAGGCAAGCTCTGGACCACCCGGGCAACCCGCAACCTCGCCGCCACTCTCGAACGGCTCCCTGTCGACCGACAGCTCGAAGAGGCCCTCACCCACGGCGCCGACCCACGGCGCCGACCCACTCCACCTTGCCCTCGTCTTTGGCATCGATGAGAAGACCGCCATCCGCTACGCGGACTCGGCTCGTCGCCTCCTGGCAACCAACCCTGAACGCCATGAAAGCATCAAGGAGTGATCAAAGCTGAGGACCTGGTCGGAAGGCGCCTGCTGCAGGTGACAACGTCCTGGCACCTCTACCCGGAGACCGAGCCGTCCCTCCTGCACATGTGGCTACACATGGACGGCCTCGGCCCCGTCCGGTTCCACACACCCGGTGATGGCTTGATCCTGGAGATCGACCAGCCCCACGGCTCCTACGACATGGACGAATACGGCCGCACCACGGTCGAGGACGATCTACGGGACTTCCCGATGAGTCCGTTCGTCGGCGAGCAGGTCCTCTCCGTCCGAGAGATCCGGTATCGGGACGGGAACCTCGCCTTCGCCGTCGGCTTCACCGTTCAGTTCCCCAGCGGGAGAATCCGCGTCCTCGACATCGCCGACGAGCTTGTCCTCGCCCACGACCAGCGCCTGGGCCCGGCCGAGGCGCATCTCCACGAGACGACGACCCATGCGGCCCCAGATCCCTCGCCGTGAGTTCGGAGCGAACCCGCAGGTCCGTCTCTGCACAGCACAGCATCGGACCCTCGGGTTCCCGTTGAAGGACCTTCACTTCGCCTGAACCCACGGGACTCCGGGCCCCGGGCTCTTGTCTCTGATCCCAGCCGCAAAGTAGCGGTCGAGCTCGTTGTCAGTCGATGGCCTGGTAGAGCGTGGTCCAGAAGTCGTTCATGGCACGCGGAGAATCCGGGGTGGACAGTCCGACCTGGGTGAGCAGGACTCCGGTGAGCTGGTTGGTCCTGTCTGCGTAGGCGGTGGTGCCGGTACCGCCGAACCAGCCGAACTGGCCGATGGGCGCGTAGTCGCCGCGATAGGTGCGTACCGCCATCCCGAAGCCCCAGCCGCCGTTCGCCCCCTGGCCGGACGACAGGTGGGCGACGTTGCTGAACATGGCACCCCGGGCGGCTAGTTGCTCGGGCGAGAGACGGTTGGTGGTCATCAGCTCTACGGCGGCCCGGGACAAGATGCGTTCACTCCCGTGCATCCCGTGGTTCAGCAGCATCTGGAAGTAGGCGTGGTAGTCGTCGGCGGTGGAGACCAGCCCGCCGCCGGCGCCCTGGAACGCGGGAGGCACGCTGGACCTTCCCCCTGCCGCCTCGTCCCACACGACGAACTCGCCGGTCTGCGGGTCGGGCCCGTACAGGGGCGGCAGTCGGTCGATCTTGTCGGCGGGCACGTGGAAGGCGGTGTCCTTCATCCCCAGCGGATCGAGGATGCGTGTCCGCAGGAACGTCTCCAACGACTGTCCCGTGACCCTGGAGACAAGCACACCGACTACCTCGTTGCTGAGGTCGTACTGCCACCGCACTCCGGGCTGGTACTGCAGCGGCAGCTCGCCGAGGCGGCGCATCCACTCGTCCGGCTCGGGCGCCGGCCTGGACGCCACGCTGTAGTCGAGACGCTCGAAGGTCGCGGCCCTGATCGGGGAAGCCATCGACTCGAAGTCCACTCCGAGCCCGAACGTGGAGGTCAGCAGGTCCCGTACGGTGATCGGCCGCTGTGCCGGCACGGTGTCGTCCAGCGGTCCGTCGGGCCGCTTCAACACCTGCCGGTCGGCAAGTTCGGGCAGCCACTGGTCCACCGGGTCGTCCAGCCGCAGCCGACACTCGTCGAGCAGGATCATCGCCGCCGCCATCGTGACCGGTTTGGACGTGGACGCCATCCGGAAGATCGTGTCCCGGCGCATCGGCGAGCCGCCGTCATGACGCATCGTCCCGATCGCCTCGACGTGCGTCTGGCCGCCGCGGCTGACCAGGGCGACAAGGCCGGGAATCTTCTTGGACTCGACATGCCGTGCCAGCACCTCGCGCAGTCGGCGCAGCCCTGCCTCGGAGAAGCCGCTGTTGCTTGTTCCCATGATGAATCTCCTCTTCACAGTGTTCGTTCCCACGGCGGCCCTGGTGGCTGCCTGGCCCTTCGAGCGGCCATGTGCAGAGCCTGCACCCTTGACCCAAGGTCAAGGTCAACCCTCTATCGCGATCACGGGGTGACCGGCACCGATCGCAGGCGTCCCGGTCCTTTTTGGCGGCAGGGGGATGGGCTGGAACTGGTGCGCGCTATCCTCGCCTCTGTGATCGTCCGGACTTCCCGGCCGTCGCCGACGCGGTTCGCGAGACCGCAGCCGTCCACGATCTGGAGGTGCGCTGAGCCGATGGCAGACGGGCTCACGATCGGTCAGGCGGCGGCGTTCGTTGGTGTCACGATCAAGACCGTGCGGCACTATCACCGGCTCGGCCTGGTCGCCGAGCCGGATCGCGACGGTTCCGGCTACCGCCGTTACCGATCGGGCGAGCTGTTCCGGCTGGTCCAGGTCCGGACCCTGGCCGCGGCCGGCGTGCCGCTGGCCGAGATCGGTGACCTGCTCGACGCCGATCCCAAGACGTTCGCCGCCACCCTGGACAACGTCCATCACCAGCTCACCGAACGGATCGAAGACCTGATCGCGCGCCGCGACAGGCTGCACCGTCTCGACCATGGCGACCGGGCCCTGCTGCCCGACCGGGCCTGCGCGGTCTTGGACCGACTCGCTGAACTCGGCTTCAGTCCCGACTACGTGGTTGGTCAACGGGAGGCTCTGGTGCTGGCCCGGGCGCTGGTCCCGGAGATCTTCGACAGCTTCCTGACCCGGCTTGAACATTCGCTTGACGATCCCGAGTCCGTCGAGCTGACCAAGCGCGGTTGGGAGGCGAGGGCCTGGGATCCGGACGACCCGCGGATCGAGGAGCTGGCGTCCACGCTGGCCGACAAGCTGCTGACCAACCGCGAGCTGCTGGCGATGCCGAGCGGGTTTCGGAGCCAGTCCGACGCCGCCTCCCGGTACGGAATGGTCAACCACCACCGGGAGGACCAGTCACCGTCCATCGCCCGGTTGAACACGCTGGTCGAGGCGAACCTGCGCGCAGCCGGCATCGCCGTTCCGAGTCAGTGACGGCTCCGCCGACTGATCACCCTCGGACTCACCCGGACCGGCGACACCTGGCAACTCATCCCGGCCACCGCATAGCGAAGGGCCGCCCGACCCACAGCCGGGCAGCCTCACAACAAGATTTCCAGCAACCTTCTAGCTTCGTCACCCGGAGCGTCGGATGGCCCGGGCTGTACCTCGGCAACCGTGGCCCGCATCACGGCCAGGTCGATCGCTCGCCGGTGGGTCACCTCCGGGGAAACGCGCGCGGCCCACCGCTGCCACTCGGTGGCGGAGTCGAGATCGCTGTTGCTGAGGCGCCTTCCCTCCGTACGAGCCCGATCACCTGCCCGACGGGTCGCTGGCGAACTGCGCCCAGCAGTACGCCTGATATGCGGCGTCCGAGCGCCTGTCCGCTTGCTCTGTCATGCCCCGCCCCATCCAGTCGACGACCGGTTGACGTACCGACACTACCCAAGCTCCAGGGGGCCGACTCTTAGCTCTTGCCCTGTCACTGCTCAGCGCGGAGACGCTTCGGACAAGCGTGGGGCTCGGCGGGAGATCGTCAAGTCCCGCGTCCGTAGCTGCCTTGCCTGCGCTGGCGGGTGACGTCGTGGGCCTGCGGGGCGGTGATGGCAAGGCAGGAGGCGATCGAGGGCGTAGCCCCCACTCTTTACGACCTCGCCGCGGGCGATGCGCCTGGTCTGGCCGAGACTCTTTCTCTGGCGAGACCGGAGAAGATTGGGCGGCACCAGGTATTGCTAGCCTGCCAAATCAGTGCCGCCCCGACGCGAAAGGAACCTCAGGTGCGAGTTTTGTGTCAGGTGGAGCACAAACGTACTCAAGTCTTCCGGAGCCTGGCTCTCGGGTTGGCGGCCATCCTTATGGCTGGCGGGTGCACGCTAGCCTCGGACAACGAGGGAGGAAAGGTGACGAACAAGGGAAAAGCGGCGACGCCGGCGGCAGCGATGAAGGCGATGCGCCCGGATGTCGAGAACGTCTTGAAGGATACCCTGCCGGGATTTCCTATTGATGAAATAAATTCTAGCGACCAAGAGTGCGGAGGCCCGGACTACATCGACAGCAGGGATGCTAGCAAGCTCATCCGTTCCACCCTCCTTTAAGTTGGGGTGCGGCTGCGGACAGTCGGTTGCCGAAGGATTTGCTGGATGACGCGGTTGGCGCATTCGAAAAGCTGAAATGGGAGGTGACCTACCGGAAGGAAAATCCGAGCGGGACCAGAATTAGAATGGCCAAGTCGGAAATCCCCGGCAAAATCGGACTGACAGCAGAGCGATTTAAAACAACATCAGGGAAGACTGCCCCTATTTTGCGGGCACTTCTCACTACAGACTGCCTGCGAAATCCTGACCGGGAGGGATGATTGCCAGCGAACAGCCTGCTTCCTCCATGCGCCGCATCTTCTAGATCGGAGCCGAGAGCAACCCCCCGGTCCTCCGAGAGGGAGAAAAGGTACTGAGATGGCGAAACAAAAGAACGTTGTGCACGAGGTGAGGGCGGTCATCGCCGCGGTGCTGCCTGATGCGGTCTTTATGGAGCTGGAATCGCCTCTGTCCGAAAAAGCGGCTCACCGGCTGGGGGCGGGCCCCTCTGACGAGCGTCCGGCAGGCGTCCTCATGGATCAGTTGCTCACAGAGCTTGCGGCAGCTGGCTGGAAGGCGACGAAGCCGGAGGTGGAGGAGGACGGCATCTCCATCTACGCGGTCAAGCGCGACGTGGGTGGAGGAGTGTTCTCTCTCCTGACCGCCGGCGTAGCCTTTCACGAGTTTGCGTAAGCCCTGCCTCCGCTGCGCTACTGCGCCTGATCCGTCCCTCGTCAGGGTGGATTGGTCGGAGCCCGCAACAGCATGACGTTCCATCGAGGAACAGAGACACGGAAGGCGCTACGCCCGTTTTCGAGCGCGTGGCTCCTGTAGGTGCCTGATCGGGCTCGACGTCCTCGGAGAGGCAGAACCGTCCTGGCTGTCGTCGCTGCTCCCGGCGTTCACCATGCGCAGTACCTTGCGTCGGCGAATGGTGAGGCCGACGGTGCCTGCGAGTAGGAGAGGGGCCAGGATCAGGCAGACCGCCATGGGCAGCGTGACCGATGGCGGGTCGTCCACCCACTGCTTCGTCAGAACCCGGTCCGGGTCGTGGGGGTCGTAGACGACGGGGACGGTGGAGCCGCTCGACAGGCCCTCCGGCCGCTCACCGCCCCACTCGCTCAGAGCCGTCTCGACGGTGTCCTTGGGTCCGTCGAAACGCACCTTGATATTGCCCGCGTTGCCGAACCTGTCCTTGGGCGAAGCGGTGACCTCCGCGTACGCGGTCACCCCGCGCGAGCGCAGATCAGCCACCAGCGCTCGGGACGGCAGCCACAAGAAGAAGACGAAAACCACGCAGGTAAGCACGAAGAAAACGAAGAAGCACAGGATGAGTCGGCGCTGCGGCAAGGGCAGGCGCGGTCGTCTGCGGATACGCACTCCCTCCTCCACGGCCAGCCAGTGCACCGATTTCGGCGGTTGCTGCCACTCCGCCGACCGCCGCTTCTGCTTCTCCCGCCCCATGGCGACCCGTTCTCGCTTGCTCGTGGAGGTTCGCGCTTCCTACGCAAAACCCGGGCTCAGCTTGTCTTTAACCCCGGAATGCTACCGGCGCTCCGTCCGATGAGGAGAACGTCCGGCAGCGGGTACAGTCCCGGCGAGCCGATCGGAGCCGGGGGCAGCGTGAACAGCGCAATCAGCCAGATCGTGATCGCGGTTCTGGGCGTCGGCGGCACGCTCGCCAGGTCACAAGCCTGGTCAAGGGGCTTCCAGACAGCAGGACCACCTCTACTCCTGACTCCGACCCGGCGGAGGAAGGAGTGAGGCCCTGTCCTCCACCCCGCGTCAGCGCGGTCTGGCGATCGGCATGCTGGCCCGCGTACGGATGGCCACCGCGCTGCAGATCGCCACGGTGACGACGGAGAACCGGGTCGGCGACGGCTACGTCCGCAGAGCGCTGCGTGATCTGGAGACGCTCGGGTTCGTCGGCCACGGCAAGTCCGGTCGGCACAACGTGTACCACCTGACGACGGCTGGGCAGCGGGCCGTGCTGGAGAGCGGTGAGATCCCGATCCGCCCGAACGCGGCGACGGGCGAGAAGGCGATAGCCGCCGGCCTGGCCGAGCACGGTTTGGCCGTCACCGAGACCCTGGTGAACTGGAACGCCGCTCTCATGGACTGGAACGTCGAGGTCGCCCACCCCATCGACAAGATGCGCGGCGTCGTGTCCGACGCGGTGCTGCACCGACCGAACCGCGGTGCCGAAGTCGAGGTCGTCGAGGTCGACCGCTTCACGATGTCGATGTCCCGGCTCGTCGAGAAGCTGTACGCGTACGAGGCGTACAGCCGGGCGACGTACTGGGAGGGCGAACGCGGCACGATCGGCACCACGCGCCTGCTGTGGCGCCAGCGGTACCGGCACAGTCAGCGGTTCCCCGTCGTGCGCCTGGTGCTGGGCAACGGCGATGAGGAGGCGCTGAACCGGCGGGCGGCGCGGCTGGAGCGGCGCATCCGCGGCATCGGCATCCGGATCGACTACGCCCCGCTGCCGATGCTCCAGCGCCTCCCGTACGACCAGTGGGAGTGGCGGTCGATCGGCTGTCTTGACGATCAGGTGGCTCGGCTCGCGGCGTGACCCGTGCCCGGCGTCGAGCGGCGCTGATGGCTGATCCGGCACCCCGGGGTCGGCCTTCATCTCACGGCCCGGAGGCTGACCTGCCACCGTGCTAAGAGCCGTCATTCTCGCTGCCGCTGCAAGGGCGTCGCCCGCTGACGCGCCGCCACATCTTCGTCACAGACGATCCGTGCCCCTACCGGCTTAGCGATGGTGCCCTTCTCGCACCGATGTGTTTTCCACCGGCCGGAGACGCACCGGTCGAAGTGACGCGGTTCGTCAGCGTGCCCGCGGAATGTGCCTTCTGTGCATGAGATTACCGCTGACCTGACATGGGCAGACGCCTCCGTCGCAGTCGGGGCGAGCGGCGTCACACTGAGCAGGAGAGATGCGGCAAACGTGCGTCGTAGATTGATCACGCTGAATCAACGACGCATCAACTCGTTGGCAACGCACGAGTCGCTCAGGTGAGGCCGGCGGAGGCGTTGTCGTCCCAGCCGTCGTCGCGCTGCATGTAGCCGAGCATCGAGCGGGAGTGCCGGGCCCAGCCGCCCTGGTCGGCGATGGCGATGCCGTCGCGGCCCTTGCGGCGGGCGACGGAGGCCAGGCCGATGCGCAGGGAGTGCCCGGTCCAGGCGATCGGCACCGCGGCCCGCTTCGAGATCCGCTTGATGGCGCGGGTGACGGAGTCCGGGCCCATGCCGCCGGTGACGTGGCCCCACCGGTCGATGCCGACGAACGCCGGGGTGGAGGGGGCGGCCCACCGCGGGCCGTGTGCGGCCACCAGGCGGGTGCGGTAGGCGGTCCAGGCCCGCACCGGGCAGATCTCGGGATCGTCGGCGTAACGGATCTTCGCGTTGCGCACGCTGTGCTTGGTCTTGCCGGTGAGCACCGCGATGACCAGGCCGCGCGGGTGCAGGGTGATGTCACCGGTCAGCAGTCCGGCCGGGTCCTGGGAGCGGCTGGCGTAGTGGAACCCGGTCAGGGTGAGCGCCTTGTCCCGGTCGCCGGTGAGGGTGTCGGGGCAAGCGCGGGCGAGGGCGCGCAGGCCGTCGATGTCGGCGCCGACCGCCTGCCCGCGGCCGCGCCGTTCCCCGGCCTGCAGGAGCTTGACCGCCAGGCCCTCAAGGGCGGCGCGGGCCTCGGCCTGGTCGTCGCCGGAGACCGTCACGCCGCGCTCGCGCAGTCCGACGACGGCGGCCGCCAGGTAGGTGGAAGCCGACGACGGGGCGTAGCCCGTGCCGTTGTGCTGGCCCTCGCGCAGCATCCACGTCACGAACGCCACCAGGGAGCCCCGGGTGGCCTCCAGTTCCGGCAGTTCGGTGACGGCGCAGAACCGGGTCCACACCCGCCACGACTTGTTGTAGGTGTCGACGGTGTTGTCCGGGGTGATCTCCTTCGCCACCGCGTCGGCCAGGTCCTCGGCCTCGGCCAGGCGGCGCGCGGTGTCGACGCCATGGCGTTCGGCCCACCGCTCGATGAGCGCCTGGCGCTCGGCGGCCGCCGGGTCCAGCACCGCCGGGGCCCCCTCCGGCTCGGCGACGTCGCCGGCGGCCGCCGTCTCGACCGTGACCGTCACTTCGTTACTCCCTCCGTCTGGTAGCCGTGGGTGGTCAGCCACCGGCCGACCACCTCCGTCTGCTGCTTGGCCCGCTCCCACGCCTCCCGGGGACCGCGCCCGAAGAGGGCGTCCTGCGCGGCGTTGATGGCGTTCTGCTGGGCCCAGCCGTAGACGAACTGCGGGGTGTTGCCCTCCAGCCGTCCGTGCTCCTCCCACGCGGTGTGCTCGGCGGCCGCCGCCTCGATCAGGGCGGGGTGCCCCTCCTCGGCGGCCCTCGCGGCGACGTCGTGCAGGTAGTAGGCGATGAACGCCCGGGCGGTCGCGTCGTCGCCCTCGTTCACCCCCGTCACCGGCCCTCCTCCGGGACGCGGACGACGGCGAGCTTGGGCGGCTGGTCCCCGGCGGGGGCATGCTCGGCGGCGAGCAGCGCCTTGGCCATGTCGTACTCGCTGACGGTCGGTCTGCCGGTGTTCGCGCGGTCCCGGGTTCCGGCCGCGAGCAGCTGCTCGATGAGCGGCTCATCCTCGGGCGCGCTCGCCCGGCTCCGGGTACGCGGTCCCCCGGCACAGCTTCCTTCTCCAGCCCGACGCCGACCTGGGCACGGGCGAACTCACTATCGCAGGAAGCGGCGCACCGCCCTTCTGACGCGCCCCTACGAGTCACCGCTCTGGCGACCCACTACTTGACTTGCTAAGAGCCACCGAGACCGCCAACAGGCAGGAGCCCGCCATGCCCCACCTTGATGCCGGACAGGTCGTCGTCCACCTCTATGGAGGGAGCCAGGAGGCGGCCGACGCTGTCATCGGTGCTGTGGAGCGAGTCTTCCCGGCGCAACCTGAAGCCCACCGTGGCTTCGTGAGCGACTTCCCCACGGGGACCCCAAACAGATGCTGGTGCACCGTCAATGCGAGCCAGATGCCGGTCACCGTTGGGGGAGCACGTGCTGGACTGGCGCCGGCCGACGCAGGCGGCATTACCGCCGTCCTGCGGTCGGTCGAGCTCCACCATGCTCTCGACGTCGCCCAGGAGCTGAAGGACAACTTCGACGCCGAGGAGGTGAACAGGGATACCGACCAGGGCCTGTCCGTTGTGACCCTGACCATCACCCCTGGCCGCAGCCCTCCGGTGTAGGGCGCCCACCGCACCCGGCGTGACATCGCGGCGACGGCTTCAACCCCGGATCGCCCTGGACCTGGGCCTGGGGTTGCTCGCGCTCGCGGCCGTGCGCGGAGGGCTGCGACGGGTCGGCGCACCCGACGGCGCTGTGCCGGGCCTGGCGGCCGAAGGACGCGAAGGGCGCCTCGTGGGCGGTGCGCCGGTCTGCAGAGCTGCCGGGCGGCCGCCCCGCCACGGTGTACGCGGCCGAGTGGGGCGAGGACGGCCCGCCCGTCGCCTACCGGGTGCGGGATCTCGTCCCCGGCACGCACGGCAACGTGGGCCGCCTCGTGCCGTCGCTCACCAGTGACGAGCTGCCCCCGGCCGCCGACTGTGACCTGGTCGCGGTTGAGCGACCGCCGCGCATCGCGAGTATCCGTCGCTTGACGACACATCTGGTGGGCCGGACGGTACTGGGGGTTCACGAGTAGATCAGATCAGGCACGCCCCTTGCTGTCGTCGCTGTCCCGCCCCGTCTGGCGCTGGAGTGTCAGTGCCTCCACCTACTCTGTTCGCCGTGGCGGAGATGCCAGGGGGAAATGTGATAAGCGCAGCGGAGACCGCAATTTCGCGAGACAGGGGGGATCAGCCGCTCTGGGTGTGGCTTGCCGTGCTGACTGCCCACAACAGGCTGTGTACGTACTGTGCCGACAAGGAGTCCGTCACGCTGGAGCACGAAGTGCCGCTGGCGGACAAGGGCCGCGACATCTGGTGGAACCTCGTGCCGGCCTGCGACCGCTGCAACTGGTCGAAGGGGGCGAAGACTGCCACCGAGTGGAAAGTCGATATGGAGAGGGCCTACCAGTACCCTCGCGCAGGCTTCACAAAGCCCAAGCTCCCCTTGGAGGCTGTGCTCGGCATTCGCGAGCGGGTGGCCAAGGTGCAGCGGCAGATACAGGAGTCCGTCCGGCTCCAGTGGTTCGAGCAGCACTACGGAGACGAAAAGAAGCCGCGTCCGCGCAGAGAGATCCACAAACGTCTAGAGCTATGCGTACGGGAGTTGGCGGGGTATCGCTTCCCGCCGTGGACGTACCCAGAGGTCAAGGAATCCTCGAAGCGATGCACCCGCCGTGTGTGCTGCGGCTGGACAAGCCCTGATGTTTGGTGGGAGTTCATCATCCTGCCCGAGGAGTATCGGGAGCGCGCACAACAGGCGGCCTACGACGAGGGTCTCTACATCGGCGATCTTCTGGGTGAAGCGGTGAAGAGTTACCTGACCGACCGGCAGCGGCACATGTGAATAGGGGGTGCTTTCGAACAGTGGGGAATGCAGCGAAGAATGCCGCTGAACTGCGAAGACGCAGAGCTGAGGGCTAGTTGTTCTGTCCGGGGAGGTTGTGGACAGGTGAGCCAGGTCTCGGCTGAGGGATCTTGAACAGGTGAGGGC
>NZ_JBWLKN010000048.1:0-34883 GCF_059026195.1 Streptomyces sp. A01
ATCTCCTTGACCTTGTCGTCGAACTGCCGGATGTTGCCCGGGTTGACCCGTACCGCCGCACATCCGGCGTCGATCGCGGCGAACACGTACTTCGGCTGGAAGTGGATGTCCGCGATCACCGGGATCTGCGACTTCTTCGCGATCACCGGCAGTGCCTCGGCGTCGTCCTGCGAAGGGCAGGCGACCCGCACGATCTGGCAGCCCGACGCGGTCAGCTCAGCGATCTGCTGGAGAGTCGCGCCGATGTCCGCGGTCACGGTCGTCGTCATGGACTGCACGGACACCGGGGCGTCACCGCCGACCGGCACCGAGCCGACCATGATCTGACGGCTGACACGGCGGTCGGCGAGCTTGGTCGGTACGGACGGCATTCCGAGCGAAATCGCTGTCATCTGGCGAGCAACCCCATGGTGTGTAGCAAGGTCCCGAGATCGGCGGGCTCCGGCCTTCGAGATTACGGCACGGGGCAAGCACCCAGCACACCAAGCCGCCAACCTCGCGCGAAAGGCGACGGCCGGGCGAGGAGCCCCGCCCGGACTTCATGTGGTTGTCGTAGAAGTGTTGCCGTGCCGAAAGCACGTCGGTTTCTTGCCATGCCTCGGGACGCGCGGCGCACGCTCCGTGGCGGCGGACGAGCAGGCGTGCCGCGTAGTCGCGTAAGACCTGGGACGGCGCTGGCCCGGCCGGTTTCCGGGAGCGGACCGGAAGGCAGCCAGGTGGACCGCCGCACGCCGCCCCGGCGCCGTCAGCGCCGGCTCCGTCAGGTGATCCGTACCGGATTCACCAGGTCCGCGATGAGCACCAGCAGCGTGAAGCAGATGAAGATCCCCGCCACCACGTACGCGACCGGCATCAGCTTGGCCACGTCGAACGGACCCGGGTCGGGACGGCGGAACACACGCGCCGTCTTACGCCGTACGGACTCCCACAGCGCGCCCGCGATGTGCCCGCCGTCCAGCGGCAGGAGCGGCAGCATGTTGAACAGGAAGAGGGAGAGGTTGAAGCCGGCGACGAGGAAGAGCATCGTGGCGACCTGCTGCTGCGGCGGGATGTCGAGGTTGAAGACCTCGCCGCCGACGCGCGCCGCGCCCACGACGCCCATCGGCGAGTCGGCCTCCCGTTCGGCGTCGCCGAAGGCGGCGTTCCACAGGTCGGGCACCTTGGACGGCAGGGCGATCAGCGACTCGACGCCGGACTCGACCATGTCGCCCATGCGGTCCACCGACTCACCGAACGACTGCTGGACGACACCGCTCGCCGGAGCGAAGCCGAGGAAGCCAGCGGTGACGTACTCGTTCTGGACGTAGCCACCGTCACCGTCGGTCTTGGCGACCTTGTTCTTGATGAGGTTCGCCTTGAGGGTCTTGTGCGCCCCGTCCCGCTCCACGGTGATCGTCGCGGGCCCCGTGGTGTCGCGAATGTCACGCTGGAGGGTCTGCCAGTCGGGGGTGGCCTGGCCGTTGAAGGCGACGATCTTGTCGCCGGGCTTGAGCCCGGCCGCCTTCGCCGGGGAGTCCTTGGCGCCCTTGGGGCAGGTGTCCGTGTTGGCCGAGGCGGGGATCACGCACTCCGAGACGGAGCCGACGTTCGTCGTCTGGGTATTGATACCGAACGTCATCATCACGCCGATAAAGATCACCACGGCGAGGATCAGATTCATGAACGGCCCGGCGAACATGACGATCACGCGCTTCCACGGCTTGCGCGTGTAGAACAGCCGACTCTCGTCGCCCGGCTTCAGTTCCTCGTACGCGGCCGACCGCGCGTCCTCGACCATGCTGCGCCAGGGGGAGGTGGAGCGGGCGGTGACCTTCCCGTCCTGCCCGGGCGGGAACATTCCGATCATGCGAATGTAGCCGCCGAGCGGGATGGCCTTGACGCCGTACTCCGTCTCGCCCTTCTTCCGCGAGAAGATCGTCGGCCCGAAGCCGACCATGTACTCGGGCACCCGGATGCCGAAGATCTTGGCCGTCGACAGGTGGCCGAGCTCGTGCCAGGCGATGGAGAAGAGCAGGCCGACGACGAAGACGATTATGCCGAGAATCGTCATCCAGGTCGTCATGCGCGTACCTCCGAGGTTGCTGTCGCCGCCCGTGCGGCCAGTTCCCGGGCGCGGGCGCGCGCCCATGTCTCCGCTTCCAGGACGTCAGCCACCGAGAGCGAGGTTCCATCATGGCTCTTTTTCACCGCACCGTAAGCCAGCCCCTCGGACACCACCTCCGCGACCGTGTCCACGATGCCATTGAAAGCCAGCCGCTCGGCGAGGAACGCGTCCACGCACTCCTCGTTCGCCGCGTTGAAGACCGCCGGGGCGGTACCGCCGAGCTCCCCCACGTGCCGGGCGAGAGCGACCGACGGGAACGCCTCCACATCGAGCGGGAAGAACTCCCAGGTCGACGCCTTGGTCCAGTCGCAGCCCGGGGCCGCGTCCGGCACCCGGTCCGGCCAGCCCAGCCCGAGTGCGATCGGCATACGCATGTCGGGCGGGCTGACCTGGGCCAGCGTCGAACCGTCGGTGAACTCCACCATGGAATGCACGTACGACTGGGGGTGGACGACGACCTCGATGCGGTCGAAGGGGATGTCGAAGAGCAGGTGCGCCTCGATGACCTCAAGCCCCTTGTTGACCAGCGTGGCGGAGTTGATGGTGACGACCGGGCCCATGGCCCAGGTGGGGTGGGCAAGCGCCTGTTCGGGTGTGACAGCCGTCAGCTCCGCCTTGCTACGGCCCCGGAAGGGCCCGCCGCTCGCCGTCACGACGAGCTTGCGGACCTCGGCGCGCGTGCCGCCCATCAGCGCCTGGAAGAGCGCCGAGTGCTCGGAGTCGACCGGCACGATCTGTCCCGGCTTGGCCAGCGCCTTGACCAGCGGACCACCGACGATCAGTGACTCCTTGTTGGCCAGGATGAGCACGCTGCCCGCCTGCAGCGCGGCAAGCGTCGGAGCCAGGCCGATGGAACCGGTGATGCCATTGAGCACCGAGTGGCACTCCGAACCAGCCAGCTCCGTGGCCGCGTCCGGCCCCGCCAGAATCTCCGGAAGCGGCTCGCCGGCGTACCGCGCGGCCAGCGCCTCCCGCAGCGCGGGCACCGCCTCCCGCTGCGCCACCGCGACCGTACGCACGCGCAGCTGATGGGCCTGCTCAGCGAGCAGGCCGACCCGCCCGCCCGCTGCGGACAGGCCGGTCACCTGGAAGCGGTCGGGGTTGCGCAGCACCACATCAATGGCCTGGGTTCCGATAGAGCCGGTGGAGCCCAAGATCACGATGGAGCGCGGGCCGCTCGGGTCTCCGGAGGCGGCAGCGGCCGCGACAAAGGGCTGATGCGGGGTGGCGAGGGAGTCCGTCATCCCCCCATTGTGTCCGCTCCCCTGGGGAAATTGGGCGGCGCACCCCTAGTAGGACTCTGCCATGCCCATGACGCGCGGGACTGTGCGCCGTGCGCCAGGCCCCGTCCGCGTGGCCCCGTGCTCCATCGCCCGTGCTCCATGCCTCGTCCCCCGTACTCCATGCCCCGTGCTCCGTGCTCCAGGTCCCGTCCCCGTGCTCCGTGCCTCGTCCCCCGTGCCCCATGCTCCGTGGCTCCGTGCCCCGTGCCTCGTCCCCGTACCCCATGCTCCGTGCCCAGGCCCCGTGCCCCGTGCCCCGTGCCCCGTGCTCAGGCTCCGTGCCCTCAGGGACGGAGCGGCCGGACCCCGGGTGTCTGTCACACGGGGCCCGGCCGTTTCATGGCGAGCCGGATCGGACGGGCGGGAACGCGTCAGCGGATAGGCCGGTGCACGTTGGCCGTCCGCGTGGGCCCCGGCGTGGCGTCGGCGATCCAGGGACCGTCGTCGCTGGGATCGAGGATGCCTTCCTCCACCCAGGTGTACGTGCCGTTGAGGACACCGGAAACGACCTTCCGGTCCAGCTCGTCGGTGTTACTCCACAACCGGCCGAACAGCTCCTCCACGCGGATGCGCGACTGGTGGCAGAACACGTCGGCGAGCTGATACGCCTCCGCTCCGTGTGTTCCCTCCGTACGGAGCATCTCGGCCCGTACACAGGCCGCGCTCATGGCGAACAGCTCGGCGCCGATATCGACGATCCGGCCGAGGAAGCCCTGCTTGGTCTCCATCCGGCCTTGCCAGCGCGTCATGGCGTAGAAGGTCGAGCGGGCCAGCTTGCGCGCGGAACGCTCGACGTAGCGGAGATGGACGGCGAGATCCCGATGCCCGGACGGGTGGAACTGGGCGTACGACCGCGGCAGCTGCCCCGGGCCCGTCACGAGTTGCGGCAGCCAGCGTGCGTAGAAGCCGCCCGCCTTGGCCCCTGCCCTCGCCTTGTCGCCGAGGGACTTGTCAGGGTCGATCAGGTCGCCCGCGACCGACAGGTGCGCGTCGACCGCCTCCCGCGCGATGAGCAGGTGCATGATCTCTGTCGAGCCCTCGAAGATCCGGTTGATGCGCAGGTCGCGCAGAATCTGCTCGGCGGGCACGGCACGCTCACCACGGGCGGCCAGCGAAGCGGCTGTCTCGAACCCTCGCCCGCCGCGGATCTGCACGAGCTCGTCGGCCATCAGACAACCCATCTCGGAGCCGTACAGCTTGGCGAGCGCGGCCTCGATGCGAATGTCGTTCCGGTCCTCATCCGCCATCTGGGACGACAGGTCGACGACGGCCTCCAGGGCGAACGTCGTCGCGGCGATGAAGGAGATCTTCGAACCCACCGCCTCGTGCTTGGCGACCGGCTTTCCCCACTGCTCGCGCGCCGTCGACCATTCACGGGCGATCTTCAGACACCATTTGCCCGCACCGACACACATGGCGGGCAGCGACAGACGACCGGTGTTGAGAGTGGTCAGCGCGATCTTCAGGCCCGCTCCCTCGGGGCCGATACGGTTCGCCGCGGGAACCCGGACCTGGTGGAAGCGCGTCACGCCGTTCTCGATACCGCGCAGGCCCATGAAGGCGTTGCGGTTCTCGACGGTGACCCCTTCAGCGGCGGCCTCGACGACGAAAGCGGTGATGCCGCCCTTGCGCCCCTCGCTTTTCGGTACCCGGGCCATGACGACAAGGAGGTCAGCGACGACACCGTTGGTGGTCCAGAGCTTCACACCGTCCAGGACGTAGTCGTCCCCGTCCGGTACGGCCATGGTCGCGAGACGGGCCGGGTCCGACCCGACGTCTGGTTCGGTCAGCAGGAACGCCGAGATGTCGGTACGGGCGCAGCGCGGCAGGAACGTGTCCCGCTGCTCCTGGGTGCCGAAGATCTTCAGCGGCTGGGGGACCCCGATGGACTGATGGGCGGAGAGCAGTGCGCTGATCGCGGGACTGACGGAGCCAACGAGGGCGAGAGCTCTGTTGTAGTAGACCTGGCTGAGGCCCAGGCCGCCGTACTCCGTACCGATCTTCATCCCAAGGGCGCCGATTTCCTTCAGACCGTTGATGGTCTCGTCAGGGATACGCGCTTCACGCTCGATGCGGGCACTGTCGATCTGCGTCTCACAGAAGTCGCGGAGCTTGGCGAGGAACTCCTCACCGCGCAGTGCGCTCTCCTGGGACGGCAAGGGATACGGATGGATCAGATCAAGCTGAAAGCGGCCGAGGAACAGCTCCTTGGCGAAGCTTGGCTTTCGCCAGTCCTTCTCCCGAGCAGCCTCTGCCACTTCGCGCGCTTCGCGCTCGGAGACGGACGTTGTGGATGGTGCGGTCATGAGGGCTCACCTCGCCGCGGCGTCGGGGGCATCGATGCCGGCCGGCGTGCGCCCCAGTCCCTTGCCTGGAGCAGCCCTACCGGCCGGTGCTACTGGTCCGTATGTACCCGATCCAGGCAGTGTGTACCAGCCCCCTCGCACGAGTGGCGCAAGACTGAACGGCGCGGCAACGGGAACAGAAGGGGACAGCACACGGAGCACGGAGCACGGGGCAGCGGACCGGCGCACGCAAAACACCTCGGAGGCCCCGGGCGTACACCGGAGCCTCCGAGACAGCGGACTAGCGGACTAGCGGACTACAGATCGATACCCGTCAGAACCATGACGCGCTCGTACGTGTAGTCGTCCATTGCGAAGCGGACTCCCTCACGGCCCACACCAGACTGCTTGACCCCGCCGTACGGCATCTGGTCGGCCCGGTACGAGGGAACGTCGCCAATGATGACGCCGCCGACCTCCAGCGCACGGTGCGCCCGGAAGGCGGTGCGCATGTCGTGCGTGAAGACGCCGGCCTGGAGGCCGTACTTGGAGTCATTGACCGCCTCAAAGGCGGCAGCCTCGCCGTCGACCTTCTTCAGCGTCAGAACGGGGCCGAAGACCTCCTCGCAGGAGAGCGTCACATCGGCCGGCACGTCAGCGAGGACGGTGGGCGCGTAGGAGGCGCCATCGCGCTTGCCGCCGGCGAGCAGCGTGGCTCCCGCCCGTACCGCCTCGTCAACCCACGATTCGACCCTCTTGGCCGCGTCCTCGCTGACCAGCGGGCCCACCTCGGTCGCATCATCGGACGGGTCACCCGTGACCTGCGCCTCGACGGCTGCGACGATCTTCGGTACCAGACGCTCGTACAGTGACGCGTCCGCGATGACACGCTGCACCGAGATGCAGGACTGGCCACCCTGGTAGTTGGAGAACGTGGCGATACGGGTCGCCGCCCAGTCCAGGTCCGCCTCGGAGGAGAAGTCGGGCAGCACGACGGCCGCCCCGTTGCCGCCCAGTTCGAGGGTGCAGTGCTTCCGCGGCACCGACTCCATGATGGCGTAGCCGACCTTGTCGGAGCCCGTGAAGGAGATGACCGGCAGCCGCTCGTCCTGGACGAGAGCGGGCATTCGGTCGTTGGGCACCGGCAGTACCGACCAGGAGCCCGCCGGCAGGTCGGTCTCAGCGAGCAGCTCACCGAGGATCAGGCCCGAGAGCGGTGTGGCGGGAGCGGGCTTCAGGATGATGGGCGCTCCGACCGCGATGGCGGGAGCGATCTTGTGGGCGCACAGGTTCAGCGGGAAGTTGAACGGAGCGATGCCCAGCACGGTGCCACGAGGGAAGCGGCGCGTCAGCGCGAGCCGTCCGACACCGCCCGCGTCGGTGTCCAGACGCTGTGCGTCGCCACCGTTGAACCTGCGGGCCTCTTCCGCGGCGAAGCGGAAGACGGAGATCGCACGGCCGACCTCTCCTCGTGCCCACTTCATGGGCTTGCCGTTCTCCGCCGAGATCAGCTGGGCGATCTCCTCGGTGCGCTCCACAAGCCGCTTCATGACGTGGTCGAGCGCGGCGGCCCGGACATGCGCCGGCGTAGCGGCGAACTCGGCCTGCACGGACACGGAGGCAGCCACGGCCTCCTCGACCTGAGCCTCAGTGGGAACGCTCACCGTGCCGACGTGACGGCCATCCCAGGGGGAGGTGACGTCGAAGGTGCTCTCGCCGGTCGCCTTGCGGCCAGCGAGCCAGAAGGCATGGGTGGCAGATTCATTGGTAGCTGGCACAGCGAATCCCGGCCCTTCCGAAGTGGTGGGGATGGTGCGGTTGTCTCTCACAGAGCGAGTGGAGTCTTCCGGCGTACGGGGCGAAGGCCGGGCTGTCCGGCCGTGCGACACGCACGTCTTGGACCGGCCGGTCCAGTCGGTGCGGGCCTGGCCGGGACTCTTACTTCCTGGGCAGATCGCTCACCGGAGTACTACGACACGCTCTGGCACCCACCGTAGGGGCCAAGGGCCCGCACGGCGTTTGTCCGACCCGTAGCAGTCCTCTCCCGCCCCGTGCCGGATTGGCGCGTCCGGCGAGGCTCGCCGTGCCGCTGCCGCTGCCGCTACCGTCGTCGAGCCGTCGCCGTCACGTACCCGCGGAGGTGGCCTTCAAAGCCAGCCACAGCTCCATCCGCACGTCCGGGTCGTCCAGCGAGCGCCCGAGGATCTCCTCGACCCGGCGCATGCGGTACCGCAGAGTGTGCCGGTGTACGCCGAGGTCGGCGGCTGCGGCGTCCCACTGGCCGTGTCGGGACAGCCAGGCGCGGAGGCTGGCTACGAGATCGCCCCGTCCCGTGGCGTCGTGGTCGTACAGGGCCCGCAGCAGGCCGTCGGCGAAGGCCCGTACGGCATCGTCGGCGAGAAGGGGCAGTACCGATCCGGCCGCGACCTGCTCGTGCTCGACGAGTACGCGTCCTCGACGCCGGGCCACGGACAGCGCCTGTTCCGCCTGGCGGTAGGCGGAGGCGGCCGCGATCGGGCCGGCGGGAGCGGACAGCCCTATCACCAGCCCGTCGTCCGCGGTCTTGCCTGTACGGGCACGCGGCCGCGCCGTGCCGCCGCGCCGTGCCTCGACCGCTTCGGCGTATTCGACGCAAGCCGTCGCCGCGGCTCCGCCGTCGGTGGCGAGCACGATGAGGCGTCCTCCGTCCGGGACGATCAGCACCGCCTCGCCGGTACGGGCGGAAGCCGACTCCACCGAGTCCGCGAGGACCCCAAGCGGGTCGGCGGCGGACGGAGCGGACGTGCCACCAGGTGACGCGGACGCTGCTCCCTGGGACGGTGCCGTGCCCGGCTTCTGGGCAGTGGACGAGCCCGGCGACGAGCGGATGCCCGCAGTGGCTCCAGCGCCCGGTCTCGTCGGTCCAGGCTCGCTGAGACCGGCTGTCGGCCCGGACGACGCCGACGGCACGGACGGCATGGACGACGTGGAGGAAGTGAGCGGCGTGGGCGACGCGTCTGGCTGTGGCGAGGCGGCCCCCGCCTCCGCTGCGGACGCATGGGACGGCGCGGCCACTGACACGTCATTCGCGGTGGGCGAACGGGGCGGGGACGGAGCGGTCTGCTGGGGCTGCTGCGCTCCCGGTGCCACCTCCGCGACAAGCATCCGGAACGGGGCGTCGAGCAACCCGCCGTAGAGCTGACCGGCTACCGCCCGTGCGTGATCGGGTTCGCCCGCGAGGAGCATCCGCAGCACCGCCGCCCCGAGCCGTTGCTCGGCTTCCCGGAGCGCCCGAGAGCGTTCGGTGATGAGCGTCAACAGGGCCACGGCGGAGTGCACGGCGTAGCGTTCGGCGGTTCCGAGTGGTGCCCCCGTGCCCACGGCGAGTACGCCACGTGTGCGGCGGCCGATGCCCAGCGTCTGCAACTCCACGCGGTCGGCCGTGGCGTCGTCGTCGCCCTCCGCTCCGTCACCGACGACGGCGCTCGCGGGGGCGGGGCGGGCCCGTAGCCGCTCCACGTCGGCCGTGAGCCGCGCGGCCCGGCGGGCAGCCCAGTCAGGAGCGGAGGCGACCAACGCGCCGGAGGCGTCGTAAAGCGCGGCCCAGCCGTTGAGGTGGGCGGCCAGCCTGGCCAGCAGAGCGGTGGGGCCTTCGGCCCCGATGGCGGCGCGCGTCAGCTCACGCTGGGCTTCGAAGCCTGAGGAGACCGCCCGGTACTGGTCGGCCGCGATAGCCGCTGAGACTGCCTTGCTGATGGCGATGAACGGCGTACGGCGCGGCACTCCCAGCAGCGGAAGGTCTGCTTCCGTGGCCGCTTGCACGAGTGCCGCCGGCACCTGCTCGTAGTTGACCCCGACCGCGAACCCAAGGCCGACCACACCGGCGGCGACCAGCCGCCGTACGTACCGGCGCATCGCCTCGGCGTCTTCGGCGTCCAGTTTCATCGCGGTGATCAGCAGCAGCTCGCCGCCGTCCATATACGGCACGGGGTCAGGCAGCTCGCTGACATGCGCCCAGCGCACAGGGGTGTCCAGCCGGTCTGCACCCGCGAGCACGGTCAGCTTGAGGGTGGAGTGGTGAACGAGTGAGGCGAGCGTGGGAGGCATGGCACCTTCGTTGCGGCTTCGGAGCGGCTTCGCTTCAGCTTCGATGCGGGGAGTGCGCCGTCCCGTACGAACGGCTCTTTCCGATTCTGCCTCAATGGAGGAATGCCCAGGAAACCCAGATGAGGTAGGAGGCGGTGCTGCCCCGAGGACACACACCGCCCCATGCCGTGTCGTTCCCCCTCAGCCGCTCAGCTCGACAAGGACCGGCGGAGCGCTTTGGCCCCGTACAGACGTAAGCGACAGCACCGCGTGCCCAGCGGGCACCGAGTGCGCCAGTTCGGACGCCGACCAGCGCTCTCGCTCGACCTTGCGTACGGTCACGGACTGTGCGGTCGCGGCCTTGCCCGTCGCCACGCTCCGGATGAAGTGCAGCACCTTCGTCAGCGGCTCATCCGAGATGATCTGCCGGTCCGTGATGTCACGCGTCTCGACCCACTCCTTGCCCCATACCTCGGCGAAGCGCGCACCGTCCCAGGTCGTCAGCCCGGCGCAAGCCATCCGGCAGCCGACCGCACCGAGCAGCGCGCTGCGCAGTGCCTCGGGGACGTCGTCGAGCGTGCGCAAGGTGAGTACGGTGCCCGCGTTGGCGGAGCGGAGGCGCTGTATGCCACGTAGCGCTTCGGGAGTAACGGTGTGTGAGGCGTCGTCGAGGACCAGGCAGGCGAACAGTGACCGGTCGACACGGCTCACCGCGCACTCGGTGAACTGCGCGAGGACGAGCCGGGCCAGCATCCGGGAAGCCTCCGCGTGGCCCCGTTCGGGCAGGTCGATACGGACACGGAGCGGGTGTTCCAGGGCGCGGAGCGAGAACGGGCGGCTTTCCCCCGACGTGTTGAAGAACCCGGCGAAGGCGGGCCGGTCCAGCACCGCCAGCCGCTCCGCGAGGAGCGTGCCCAAGTCCCCCGCCCGGGCGGCCTGGCGCTCCCGGGCGTCGAGTTCACGCGCCTGGGCGAGCTGTCCCGACGCTTCCAGCGCCTTACGGAGGGCAAGGAGGGCCGGAACGGAGCCGTCAAGGAGTTCCCGCAGCTCGGGCACGGAGGGAAAGCGGTCGTGGACGGCGCGGAAGGGGCCGAGCAGCTGAGCGATAGCCGTCGCGGCGCGACGACTGTCGCCACCGGGAAGCGAAAGGGCCAGGTCGCCGAGAAGCGCCTCCGCCAGAATGCCGCCCGCCTCGTCGGGATCGTTCGTACCGCCATAGAGGTCGAGGTCATACGCTGAGTCGGGGCGGCCGATCTTCACGACGACGTCAAAAGCCTCGTCGGGTCCGAGCCCGGCACCCGCCGCCCCTACGGCGACGACCGCCACCTGGCCGGCGAGCGCCTGCAGGCACAGTGCCTCCACAACGGGGCCCACAAGCCGCCCCGTCTTGCCCGACCCGGGCGGACCCACCGCCAGCAGCGAGGTCCCCAGCACTTCCGGGTCGAGAGCGAGCCCGACGCCACGGTGCTGGTACGGATTACGCAAGTCGTCGACGGCGGTACCCAGACGCACCTGCCGGGCGATGAGGTCGTGGCGCGCGATACGTACCGGCAGGTCTCGCGCCCCCGACGGGTGCGCACAGGCCCCGGCTCCATGGCGCAGCACGGTGTCGGTGAAGGCGGCCAGACGGCTGGGCTGGGACCGCACAAACTGCCAGGCCCGGTCGATGCGGGCATGGTCGACGTCGTTCATCAGGCCCGACCGCGCCTCGAAGGCCAACCGCTCAGCAGCGTCCCGCGCCCCGGACCGCCGCAACTCGGGCCACTCGGCGGGGTCGGTTTCGGGGTCAGCGGTCGGGTGGCACGGGTGGGCGGAGGTGTCGTCCCACATACGGTTCAGCACCGGCCCCAACATGCGATGTGCGAGTTCCGGCCAGTGGCCCACCCGACCAAAGAGGGCGATGAACGCACCGGCGATGATGGCGATGTAGATGCCCTGAGCCCACTCACGCGCCAGCTTGTTGCCGTTGCTGAGGTACCAGGAATCCGGTGTCAGCAAGAGCAACGGCCAGAAGAAGTACTTGCCGATGTAGCCGTACCACAGCAACGACCACAACAACCATCCGCACAGCAACGAGATGAGCGCCCCGCTCACCAACCTCCGCGTCGGAATCCGGTCCGGCTCCTCCGCGGGCTTGGGGCGGTGACCGTACGTCCAGATGCCCGGCTCAGCCGGTCGGCGAGGGGTACGGAGCCACTGCAGGAACGGCGGCTGCTGCGGCGGGGCACCGGGGACTGCAGGGCGAGGCGGGACGGGAGGCGCCGCTGGTGCGCCGCCGAGCGGGGCGATGGGCGGCACCGTCGGAGGTGGGGGCGTGTGGTCAGGGCGTCGCGGCGGCCTCGCCTCGCCCGGAGGCGTCGGCTCCAGGCCCGAGTAGTGCGACGGATACGGGGCGGTGGTGGGAGTCTCCGGCACCTGCGGCCGCGTGACGGGGCGCGTAGGCGCCATCGGGCTGCCCGTTGCCGCTGAAGGCTGCGGAGGGGTCGCGCGGGGTGCAGGGGGCCACTCAGGATCGGCAGGGCGGGGCACTGAGTCCCGACGCGTGCCCCGTGAGTCGTACGTGCCCTCGGTATCCATCCGCCGCCCCTTGCCCCCTGACCAGCCTTGCCCGTTGCCCATGCCCACCGCCCAGGCCCAGCACCTGGGCCACACCACCAAGCCACAACCCTGCTCGCACCCCACCGGCACCGCCGCGCCAGTGCCCTCAGCAGAAGCACGCCGGCGCCTGGCCCAAGCCCAAGCCCAACACTCAGGCTCCGTGCTCCGTGCTCCGTGCTCCGTGCTCCGTAGCGCCCCGTGCTGCGACCCATACGAGCTGCGAGCCCACACACGCAGCCGCCAGCCCCACGCCGAGCCAACCTCTTGCCTGCGCCGTGCGGTCTGCCGCTGCTCAATCTAGTGTCCCCACGGCGACACGTCCGTGACCCCGCCCGCAGCCGCGCCCTTCGCGTCGCTATGTCCGACCCGACGCTATGTCCGCCGCGGACAACGCGACACCCGCACTTCTCCCGAACGGAACATGCCCCGCTACCGGCCCCGCCCCTAGCCTGCGAGGTAAAGCCCCCGTAATTCCCTGCGTAACCCCTGGAGCACCTCATGACCGAACTGTCCGGAGGCCCGTCCCTCCCGCAGGAGCGCCGCATCGTCACCGCGATCCCCGGCCCGAAGTCCCAGGAGCTGCTGGCTCGTAAGAGCGCGGCGGTCGCTGGTGGTGTCGGTACGGTGATGCCGGTCTTCGCCGCCCGCGCGGGCGGCGGCGTCATCGAAGACGTCGATGGCAACTCCCTGATCGACTTCGGCTCCGGCATCGCCGTGACGTCGGTGGGTTCGAGCGCGGAGGCTGTCGTACGCCGCGCCTCCGCGCAGCTCGCCGACCTCACCCACACGTGTTTCATGGTGACGCCGTACGAGGGTTACGTGGCTGTTTGTGAGGAACTGGCCAAGCTCACGCCGGGTGACCACGCGAAGAAGTCGGCCCTGTTCAACTCGGGCGCCGAGGCCGTGGAGAACGCGGTGAAGATCGCCCGCGCGTACACCAAGCGCCAGGCCGTCGTCGTCTTCGACCACGGCTACCACGGCCGCACGAACCTCACCATGGCGCTCACCGCCAAGAACATGCCGTACAAGCACTCCTTCGGCCCGTTCGCGCCCGAGGTCTACCGTGTTCCTGTCGCGTATCCCTACCGCTGGCTGACGGGCGCGGAGAACTGCGCGGAAGAGGCCGCCGCTCAGGTCATCGACATGATCAGCAAGCAGGTCGGCGCGGAGAACGTCGCCGCGATCATCATCGAGCCGGTGCTGGGCGAGGGCGGCTTCATCGAGCCCGCCAAGGGGTTCCTGCCGAAGATCGTCGAGTTCGCGAACAACAACGGCATCGTCTTCGTCGCGGACGAGATCCAGTCCGGCTTCTGCCGCACCGGCCAGTGGTTCGCGTGCGAGGACGAGGGCATCGTCCCCGACCTGATCACGACCGCCAAGGGCATCGCCGGCGGTCTCCCGCTCGCCGCCGTCACCGGCCGCGCCGAGATCATGGACGCGCCGCACAGCGGCGGCCTCGGCGGCACCTACGGCGGCAACCCGGTGGCCTGCGCCGCGGCGCTCGGCTCCATCGAGACCATGCGCGAGCTGGACCTCAACGCGAAGGCCAAGCGCATCGAGGAGGTCATGAAGGGCCGCCTCGGCGCCATGCAGGAGAAGTACGACATCATCGGCGAGATCCGTGGCCGGGGCGCGATGATCGCGATGGAGCTGGTGCGCTCGGGCTCCAAGGACCCGAACCCGGAGGCCACCGGGGCGCTCGCCAAGGCGTGCCACGCCGCCGGACTCGTCGTTCTCACCTGCGGTACGTACGGCAACGTCCTGCGCTTCCTGCCGCCACTGGTGATCGGCGAGGACCTGCTGAACGAGGGCCTCGACATTCTCGAAGAGTCCCTCTCCCAGCTCTGACCGCCGAGGGCTGCGGAGCCGCGCCATGCCGGAGCGCCCTGGCGAGCCCCGCTCCCTGGGGCTCGCCAGCGGTCAGCAAGCCGTGGCGCCGTCGCACGACGCCGTCACAGGACGCCGTCGTCGGCGTGTCGTAACGGACACGCGCACGCGCACGCGTCGACACTCGTCACTCGTACCGACGCCCACGTGTGCCGACGTCGTCCTGCCCGGCGGCCCGCGCCTCGCTACGCGAACGAGGCGCGGCAGCATGGAGGGCAGCGGGGCGCGGAGGGCGGCGGGGGCGTGTGGAGACCGTAGAGACGAGGGCCTCGTGAAGAAGATGTGCGGGGGCCATGTCGGACAGGTGATCCACCTGTCCGACATGGCCCGCCTGACGTACGGTTCCCGCAGATGAGAGAAACACCTCGCTCGCAGGGGACTGCGAGCGACGCCGGCCCGGTGCATCCCCAGCCCCGTTCCGGACGCGCCTTGGCGCACACCACTGGAGTCTCTGGCTCTGGATCTCCTCACCGATCGGATGGCCGCCCGCCCCACACCCCCCGGGGCGCGCGGCGCCCCGATCATTACGGCAGCCCCGGAACCACCCCCCCTGTTCCGGGGCTGCCCCTCCTCTCCTCCACGGTCTTCCTCTCCTTCCTTCTTGCCGTCGCGTTGTGCCTCGCGCTGCTCACCTGGCAGGTAGCTGATGACGGTCCGCTGCGCGGCCTTGACGAGCTATGGGGGCGCTCCGTGGCACAGCCGGGCGCCGTCCCCGCTGGTTTCTCCGCCTCGTCCGTGACGGAGGCCGCCGCTGAGTTCTGCGCCGACCTTGGCGGCATGGCCATCGTCGTGCCCGTGCTGGTGGCGGCGCTCGGTTACACGGTATGGCGCGGGCGCCGTGCCCAGGCGGCCCGCTGGTGGCTGCCGCCGCTGACCGCTGTGCTCGCGATGGCGGCGGTACCCGCGGTCGTCGCGCCGTTGAAGGCGCTGCTCGCGCGCCCCGGCCCGGACGGTGCGCCACTGGCGGACGGCAACGGCTACTACCCCTCCGGCCACGCCGCCACTGCCGCCGTTGGTTACGGCGCGGCGTTCCTGCTGATGTTCTTCGCCTGGGCCAGCGCGCGCCGACGGCCGCCGCCCACGCCGCACGCCACCGGCGCCGCCGTGGAGGCGCGCGTCCCTCCTGCGAGCCCGGGTGCGACATCGGCGCCGATCTGCGACTCCCGCTCCGTACGGGGCGGGCACGCGGCATGGTGGTGGGGGCTCAGCGTGGTGTCGTTCCTGAATCTGGCCGTCGGCATGGCACTGGTACGGCGCGGCTACCACTGGCCGCTGGATGTCCTGGGAAGCTGGTGCCTGTCCGTTCTGCTGCTGGCTCCCGTGGCCTGGTCCGTACGCCGGACCCTGAAGGTCAGCCGCCCTCCTCGCGACCTGGCGCCGCCGCCTCATGCATCGCCAGCTCCAGCAGAGCCGGATCAGTGAGCGTGCCGGAGCCGTCGGGCGTGACGAGCCAGCGCACCCCGCCTGTGGCGCGGCCCGGGTAGGGCACCACGACCCAGGCTCCGTGCCCCGCGCCCCGTACCCCCGTCGCGACCCACCGGGACGTGGTTCCCGGGGGGACGAAGAAGCCGACCTTCGCGTCGCTGAAGTCGGCCAGCACGGGGCCGGGCCGCTCGACACGGCGGCTCAGCACGTCGTAGGTCGGGCGGCCCAGCTCCCCCGGCATGATCAGTACGTCCCAGAGCCGTCCGGCGGGCAGCAGCGTCACTCCTAAGGGGTTGCGTTCCCACTGCCACCTGCAGGCGTCGGGATCGGGTGCCGCTGATGCCAGCCACTGGACCGCGCCCTTCGCTCCCGTGTCGCTCATGCCTTCTCGCCCTTTCCGTTTCCGCCTGTTCATGCGTCTCACAGAAGGAGAAGGGGGAGTCTGCCAATCCTTACTCGCGTTGCAGCTGCCAATCAGTGGCGGGGCTGCTCGCACCGCCGGGCATCAGCGCGCTGAAGCGGGAGCGGCGACGAGGCCGGGCCGGGGCCGGCGAGAGTCGGGTGTGCGGGGCGGGGCGGGGAACGGCCGCCCGGCCCTGCCCCGCCCCGTCGTACGGGTCCTGCCCTCGCTCAGCTGTCGAAGCCGAGGCCGACCTTGTCCATCGTCCGCAGCCACAGGTTGCGGTTGCCGCCCCGTTCGTCGGCGCGCGCCATCGACCACTGGGTGATGCCGACGCCGGCCCACCGCACGGGCTCCGGCGGGAAGGGGAGCGGTTTGGTGCGCACCATTTCCAGCTCGGTCCGCTCCGTCCGCTCGCCGCTGAGGAGATCGAGCATGACGTCCGCGCCGAAGCGCGTGGCGCCGACGCCCAGACCCGTGTAGCCCAGCGCGTACGCGACCCGCCCTCCGTGCGCCGTACCGAAGAACGGCGAGAACCGGGAGCAGGTATCGATGGCGCCGCCCCAGGTATGCGAGAACCGGACGCCTTCGAGCTGGGGGAAGCAACGGAAGAAGTGGGCGGCGAGCTTCTGGTACGTCGCCGGGTGGTGGTCGTATTCGGCCCGCACGCCGCCGCCGTACCGGTAGACGATGTCGTATCCGCCCCACAGCACGCGGTTGTCAGCAGTGAGCCTGAAGTAGTGGAAGTGGTTGGCGGTGTCACTGAGGCCTTGCCGTCCGCGCCATCCGATGGTGGCGAGTTGCTCGGCGGTCAGCGGCTCCGTCATCAGCGCGTAGTCGTAGACGGGGACGATGTAAGGGCGGACGCGTCGCACCAGTGAGGGGAAGGCGTTGGTGCCGAGGGCGACCTGGCGGGCGCGTACTCGTCCGTACGGCGTGCGCACCGTCACGGCTGCCGGGCCGGACGCCAGCGCTGTGCCAGGGGTGTGCTCGTAGATGCGCACGCCGAGTTCCTGGCAGGCCCGGGCCAGGCCCCAGGCAAGGCGGGCGGGGTGCACCATCGCGACGCCTTCACGGTCCCAGAGCCCGGCGAGGAAGGTGGGCGAGTCGACCTCGGCGCGCACCGCGTCGCGGTCGAGGAACGTCCGCTCCGTCAGGCCGAGCGCTGCGGCTTCCTCGGCGGCCTCGCGCAGTTCGGTGACCTGGTGCGGGGCGGTCGCCACATCGATCTCACCGGTGCGCTCGAAGTCGCAGTCGATGCCGTAGTGGCGCACAGCGGCCTGGATCGCGTCGAGGTTGCTGTCCCCCAGTTCCTCCAGCCTGGGCAGCTCCGCCGGCCAGCGGGCCAGCCCGTTACCGAGGCCATGGGTGAGGGAGGCAGCGCAGAAACCGCCGTTGCGGCCGGACGCCGCCCAGCCGATCCGCTGGCCCTCGACGAGCACGACATCGCGTGAGGGGTCGCGTTCCTTGGCGAGCAGCGCGGTCCACAGTCCGCTGTACCCCCCGCCGACGACGAGCAGGTCGCAGCGCTCGTCGCCGACGAGCGCGGGGCGGGCAGGAGGCCGGGCCGGGTCGTCGAGCCAGTAGGACTTCGGTTCGGCGTCTGCCAGGGATTGGGCAGGGTTCATGGCACTGGGGGCCATGGTTCTCAGCTCCTCTTGCGGCGAGTGGTGGCCAGCTGGCCGACGAGTACGCACAGCACGGCGATGGCGAACATGGCCGTGCCGATGACATTGATTTGAACGGGTGTGCCGCGCTGCGCCGATCCCCAAACGAACATGGGGAACGTCACGGTCGACCCGGCGTTGAAGTTGGTGATGATGAAGTCGTCGAAGGACAGCGCGAAGGAGAGCAGCGCACCGGCGGCGATACCGGGCGCGGCGATCGGCAAGGTGACCCGCAGGAAGGTCTGGGCCGGGGAGGCGTAGAGGTCCTGCGCCGCCTGTTCGAGCCGGGGGTCCATGCTCATCACGCGCGCCTTGACCGCCGTGACGACGAAGCTCAGGCAGAACATGATGTGCGCGATGAGCACCGTCCAGAAGCCGAACTGGATGCCCATGTTGAGGAAGAGCGTGGCCAGCGAGGCGGCCATCACCACTTCGGGCATCGCCATCGGCAGGAAGATCAAAGTGTTCACGGCGCCCCGTGCCCGAAAACGGTAGCGGGCGAGCGCGAAAGCGATCATCGTGCCGAGCACGGTCGCCGCGACTGTGGCCCAGCCGGCGATCTTCAGGCTGAGCGAGAGCGAGCCGCACAGGTCCGCCACACCGCAGGGGTCGGTCCAGGCATCGGTGGAGAAGCGCTGCCAGGCGTAGTTGAAGCGGCCATGGGGCTTGTTGAACGAGAAGACCATGACGACGACGTTGGGCAGGATCAGGTAGGCGAGCGTCGACAAGCCCGCGATGGTCACCACATGGCGGCGCAACCAGCGAACCGGGCGCGTGCCCAAAAGCCCACGGGGCGGGCGGTCGGCGTGCGGAGTGGATGAGGAGCGCGCGGGAGCGGCATCGCACGCTGGTGGCGCGGAGCGAGGCGAGGGGGCGTCATGCATCAGACCAGGTCCTCCGTCCCTGACTTGCGGATGTAGACGGTCACCAGCGCGAGGATCGCCGCCATGAGGATGAAGGACAGGGCGGCGGCCGTCGGGTAGTCCAGAACGCGCAGGAACTGCGACTGAATGACGTTGCCGACCATCTTCTCGTCGGTCGAGCCAAGGAGTTCCGCGTTGATGTAGTCACCGCTGGCCGGGATGAACGTGAGCATGGTGCCCGCGACGACACCCGGCATGGACAACGGGAACGTCACCTTGCGGAAGGCGGTGAACGGCCGTGCGTAGAGGTCCCCGGCCGCCTCATGAAGCCTGATGTCGATGCGCTCCAGGGAGGCGTAGAGCGGCAGGATCATGAAGGGGAGGAAGTTGTACGTGAGACCACAGACGACCGCGAGCGGTGTGGCCAGCACCCGTCCCCCCTCGGTGAACCCCAGCCAGCTCGTCACGTCGAGGAAGTGGACCGCGTTCAGCGCGCCGACGACAGGGCCGCCGTCGGAGAGGATCGTCTTCCAGGCGAGCGTGCGGATCAGGAAGCTGGTGAAGAACGGCGCGATGACCAGAACCATCAGCAGGTTTCGCCAGCGGCCCGCCTTGAAGGCGATGAGATACGCCAGCGGGTAGCCCAGCAGCAGACACAGGGCGGTAGCCGTGACGGCGTACAGCACGGAGCGCAGAAACTGCGGGTGGTAGTCGGCCAGCGCGTCCCAGTACGTCTGGAAATGCCATGTGACCTCGAAGCCCTCCTCCAGCGAACCGGTCTGCACAGACGTGGACGCCTGGTAGACGAGCGGCGCGGCGAAGAAGACCAGGAGCCACAGCAAACCAGGCAGCAGCAGCCACAGGGGGACCAGTCGCTTACGGGTCGCCGCGCGCCGCACCGCTACGGAGGGCGAGGGGGTGCCGGGCGGGGCAGCGGGTGCGTCGGTGGCCGTCACGCGTCCTCCTCCGCCGACGCTGGGCTGACGGCGCCTACGGGGCCGCGCGTGGCTACGGGGCCGTGTTCGTCGAAGCCGTCCGGGCTGCCGGGTGCCTGTGCTCCGTGCCCCGTGCTCCGTGCCGCGTCCAGCGCCTCGGGGCCCCGTGCCCCGTCCTGGGGCTCCGTGCCCCGTGCGGCGCGCTGGGGCTCCATGCCCTCCTTCGCCTTCGTTGGCTCCGTGCTCCGTGCCTCGTCCGCCGCGCGCCCACGTCCCCCGGACTGCCGGGCCTCTTCCACATCCCCGGCTCCCACGACAGCATCCGCGCCCCGGGCCGTTTCCCGGCTCCCCGCGCTCCGTGTCGGCTCCGAGGCCTCCGTGCCGTCCAGGCTCGCGGTTCCGGCGTCGATGTACTGATCCGCGTCCAGGCCGAAGCAGTGCGCCGGGTTCCAGTGCAGGACCACCTCCGCGCCGGGCACCAGCCGGGCGTCGCGCTCGATGTTCTGCTCGTAGACGGCCATGTCCGGGCAGCCAGGGCTGGCCACGACGTACTGGGTGGATACCCCGATGAAGCTGGAATCCACGATGCGGCCGGGAACCCGGTTACGTCCCGCGGGGACGCTCGCCGCGTCATCCATGTGCGTGAGCGATATCTTCTCTGGCCTCACCCCCAGCAGCACCTTCCTCCCGGTGCGCGCGGAGACGGCGGTACATCGCTCGTCGGGCAGCGCGAGCCGTGTCGCCCCGGCTTTAACGGTCAGCACGCCACTCGCCGAGCCTGTCACCTCGGCCTCGATGAGGTTGGAGGTGCCGAGGAAGTTGGCGACGAAGGTCGTGCGGGGGTTCTCGTACAGTTCGGCTGGGGCGCCCAGTTGTTCCACCCGGCCGCCGTTCATCACCGCGACCGTGTCGGCCATCGTCATGGCCTCCTCCTGGTCGTGAGTCACGTGGATGAAGGTGATGCCGACGTCCATCTGGATGCGCTTGAGTTCGAGCTGCATCTGACGCCGCAGCTTCAGGTCCAGCGCCCCGAGGGGCTCGTCGAGAAGGAGCACCTTGGGGTGGTTGACCAGAGCTCGGGCGACGGCGACCCGCTGCTGTTGTCCGCCCGAAAGCTGATGGGGCTTGCGGCGGGCGAAGTCGCCGAGCTGGACGAGGTCGAGCATGTCGCCGACGCGCTGCTTGACGCCCTTGACCCGCCGGCGGCGCAACCCGAAAGCGACATTCTCGTAGATGTCCAGGTGGGGAAAGAGCGCGTAGTTCTGGAACACCGTGTTGACGGGGCGTTTGTACGGCGGGAGAGCGGTGATGTCCTCGCCGGACAGCTCTACGGAGCCCGAGGTGGGCTCCTCCAGCCCGGCGACCATGCGCAGCGTGGTGGTCTTACCGCAGCCGGACGCCCCGAGCAGCGCGAAGAAGGAGCCCGCGGGCACGGTCAGGTCGAGCGGGTGGACGGCGGTGAACGAGCCGAACCGCTTGCTGATCTGGGAGAGGCGGACGTCGCCGCCGCTGCTGTCTGTCATGTGTATCGGTCCCAGGTGTCGTGTCGTGGGTCGAAGCGGAGCGCTTGTTGGGGCGGGGCGGAGCGCCGGGGCTGTGGGCGACGGGGGGGAGCGGGGCGCGCAGTGGCCGGTGAGGACGGCCGCGCGGCGCGCCCGGAGCGGGCGTACGGGGCAGGGTGCACGGAGCCACGGGGCACGGGGCACGGGGCACGGGGCACGGGGCACGGGGCACGGGGCACGGGGCACGGAACGATGGCGTGAACAGGGGCGGCGTGCGTACGAGATGCGTCGTAAGGGTGCGTCGTACGTGACGGGCCATACAGGCCGTACGGACGGCATGGGTACGGGGCGCGTACGGGTGGGTGCGTGCGGGCCGCGGCACGACGTGGGCACTCAGGCGCCGATGAGCTTGGCGAACTTGCCCGCGAACTCCTTGTCCTCCGTGCTCGACAGTGAGCGGAAGGCATGTGACCTCTCGGCCATCTTCTCGTCCGGGAAGATCAACGGGTTGCCGGCGAGCTCCTTGTCGACCTTCGCCAGTTCCTCGCGTGCTCCGTCGACGGGGCAGACATAGTTGATCCAGGCGGCGAGTTCGGCGGCGACCTTGGGCTCGTAGTAGTAGTCGATGAGCCGCTCCGCGTTCTTCTTGTGGCGCGCCTCGTTCGGCACCAGCAGGTTGTCGGTGGACGTCATGTATCCGGCGTCCGGAATGGCGAACTTGATGGCCGGGTTGTCGGCCTGCATCTGCACCACATCGCCGGCCCAGGCGACGCAGGCCGCGATATCGCCCTTGTCGAGATCATTCGTGTAGTCGTTGCCGGTGAAGCGCCGGATCTGCCCGCGGTCGACGCCCTTCTGGAGCCGGGCGATGGCCGCGTCGAAGTCGTCGGCACCACACTTCTCCGGCGCCTTGCCCATGTCGAGGAGGGTCAGCCCGACGCTGTCCCGCATCTCCTGAAGAAAACCAACGCGCCCCTTCAGCTTGGGGTCCTCAAGCAGCTGGCTGACGGAGTCGACCTTCCGGCCGTCAGTCGCCTTCTCGTTGTACGCGATGACGGCGGGAATGCCGGTCCAGGGATAGGAGTGGGCCCGCCCCGGGTCCCAGTCGGGGGCACGGAACTGCTGCGCGAGACCGGCGTACGCGTGCGGCAGATTGGCCTGGTCGAGCGGCTGCATCCAGCCCAGCCGGATCATGCGCCCGGCCATCCAGTCGGTGACGCAGATCAGGTCGCGACCGGTGTCCTGGCCGGCGGCGAGTTGAGGGCTCACCTTGCCGAAGAACTCGTCGTTGTCGTTGATGTCCTCGGTGTACTTGACCCTGATGCCGGTACGGCGCTGGAACGCGTCCAGCGTCGGCCGGCTCTTCTTGTCGTCGCTGACGTCCATGTACTGCATCCAGTTGGAGAAGCTGAGGCGTTTCTCCTCGGCTGAATGGTCCTCAGACGTCGCGGCGTTCTTACGGCCCGCCGGTGGGATGCCGCAGGCGCTGAGGGTCCCGAGCCCGGCCGCCGCCAACGCCCCCACCGCGCTGGCGCGCATCAGTGAACGGCGGGTCATCGCCATGCGGCCGCTGGTCAGGCTGCGGCGTATCTCGGCGAGTTGTGGCGGGGACAGGGATTCGTACTGAGGCTGCTGCTCCATGGGCGAGCCCTTCCGGGGTATCTGGCGTATCGGTCGACGGCGCGCCGTGGGGGCGGCGCGGCCGGGCGGCTGGTTCGGCTGGACGACTGGGGTGTTGTGCGGGGGGTGACAGCGCGGCACGTACGTGGGACGCGTGGGCGCGGGCCGCCGTGGCATCGGTCTGCGCGGATACGGCCGCCGGCTGTCCGGGATCGCGGCAGCCGTACGGGGGACGGTGCGGACGGGGCGCCCGCCATCCGGCGCCAGGCGTTCGGCGTCCGGTTGTACGGCGGTGGGATGCCGGCCGGTTACCGGTCTCCGAAGACCGTGCGGTGCCAATCCTTCCGGGGCGCCGCCGTGTTGTCGTACATGACGTGCTTGACCTGTGTGTACTCCTCGAACGAGTAAGCCGACATGTCCTTTCCGTAGCCCGATGCCCGGTAGCCGCCGTGCGGCATCTCGCTGATGATCGGGATGTGGTCGTTGACCCAGACGCATCCGGCCCTGAGCTCTCGGGTCGCCCGACCGGTCCGGTAGACGTCCTTGCTCCAGGCAGAGGCGGCCAGGCCGTACGGGGTGTCGTTGGCCAGCGCCAGGCCGTCGTCATCGCTGTCGAACGGCACGACGGTGAGAACCGGCCCGAAGATCTCTTCCTGCACGACCTCACTGTCCTGCGGGGCACCGGCGATGAGAGTGGGCAGGTAGTAGGCGCCCCGTGCCAGATCACCGCCTGGCACCGCGCCACCGGTGACCACCGTCGCGTACGCGCGCGCACGCTCGACGAAGCCCGCTACGCGGTCGCGTTGGGCATGGGAGATGAGTGGGCCGAGGTCGGTTGCCGGGTCGAGGGGCTCACCCAGCCGCACGGTGCGCATCAGGTCCGCCACGGCGGCGATGAACGCGTCGTACAACGGCCGCTGGACGTACGCGCGCGTCGCGGCGGTGCAGTCCTGCCCGGTATTGATGAGTGCGCCTGCCACCGCCCCGTGCACGGCCGCTTCGAGGTCGGCGTCGTCGAAGACGACGAACGGTGCTTTGCCCCCGAGTTCGAGGTGCAGACGCTTGACGGAGCGGGTCGCGAGCTCCGCTACGCGCTGACCGACCGCCGTCGACCCCGTGAACGAGGTCATCGCGACAGCCGGATGGCTGACCAGACGCTCCCCCGCCTCACGGCCCGCGCCGGACACGATGTTGATCACCCCGCCGGGAATGCCCGCCTGGGTCGCCGCTTCGGCGAACATCAAAGAGGTCAGAGGGGTGAGTTCGGCAGGCTTGAGGACGATGGTGTTGCCCGCGGCGATGGCAGGGAGGACCTTCCACGCCGCCATCTGCAGCGGATAGTTCCACGGGGCGATGGAGCCGACGACGCCGATGGGCTCACGGCGGACATACGAGGTGTGATCGCCGCTGTACTCGGCGGCGGCCCGGCCCTCAAGGTGACGGGCGGCGCCCGCGAAGAAAGCGGTGTTGTCGATGGAGCCCGGTACGTCGAACTCGGTCGTGAGCTTGATCGGCTTGCCGCACTGGTACGACTCCGCGTACGCGAGTTCCCGCGACCGCTCCGTGAGCTCCGCCGCGAAGCGGTACAGCGCTTCCGAACGCTCTCCGGGGGTGGCACCCGCCCAGGCCGGAAAGGCCTCTTGCGCGGCCGATACGGCAGCGTCGACATCGGCCGCTCCCGCCAGCTCGTACGCGTACACCCGCTCGCCGGTAGCCGGATTGACCACAGCGTGCTTCTGGCCCGAGGTCCCCGCCTGGAGGCGCCCCGCTATGTACTGCGCCCCAGCCGAGAACTGCTCCGTCACGTCGAACTGTTCCATCGCTTCGAACCGCCGTTCCATCCCTGCTGCTCTCCTCCGCTGCCGCTCCGCCCTTGGCTGAGCCAGCCGGACGCGACGTAGCCCCATCCGGAATTGATGGCCGATCCTGACAGAGGAGACCCGCATCAACAAGGGATTCCGTTGTTGCTTTTTGGTTTCACGACGGAATCAGTTAAGGGAGAGAGATCCCGCAGTGTCGGTGCCAGAATGCCCCGCATGGGACAGGCAGAGACCGCGCTGACCGCGCTGACCGCGGGCCGCGGGCCGCGGGCCGCTGAGCGTGGCGGAGCTCATCGACCGTGCGAACCGCGGCGAGCGCTTCGAGTACGCGTACTTCTGGGGGCACCAGCCGCGCCGTGACGGGACCGTCGGCGCCGAGTGCTTCAGCCAGTGGTGGCCGGCACCGTTCACCGTCGAGGGCCTGACATACGCGACCGCGGAGCACTGGATGATGGCGGGCAAGGCCCGGCTCTTCGGTGACGCGGAAGCGGAACAGCGGGCACTCGCGGCCGCCCACCCCCAGCAGGTGAAGAACGTGGGCCGTTCAGTGCGCGGCTTCGACGAGGCGACGTGGGCGGCTCGGCGCTCCGATCTGGTCGTCGAGGGCAGCGTGCACAAATTCGGGCACCATGCCGGGCTCCGCGACTATCTGCTGGGCACAGGATCGCGTACTGGTGGAAGCGAGCCCTGTGGACCGGATCTGGGGCATCGGCCTGACCGCCGACGACGCCCGCGCCGCAGCACCCACCCAGTGGCGCGGACTCAATCTGCTCGGCTTCGCGCTGATGGAGGCACGCCGACTGCTGTCGTGACGCGACACGCCGCGCAGGACAGCGGGGGTGACGGGGCAGGGGGCACGGGGCACGGGGCGGACCAGTTCGTCTCGCCCCAGCGACCTGCCACCGGTCGGCGGAACCCGAGCCGCGGTCTCTGAGCCTCTGCTGCGTTATTCGCCCAGCGCCGGTGCCGACGGGACCGATGGGAGCGCGAGCACGCTCACGCTGTCGTAGTACGGATCGTTCCGACGGCGGTCGTCGTACGGCTCCTCGTCTTCCATTGAGACGTAGACGAAGATCATCACCACGCTCGCCACGCAGGCGACCACGCCGAGGATGATGCCGGCCAGCGCCGAGCTCCCGTTGTTCGCCTCGCCCCGTTCCGCCTTGGCTCGCCCGAGCACACCGAAGACGATCGCGAGCACGCCGAGAATGACGCCGAGGATGATGCTGAAGAACAGCACGAGGCCAACGATGCCGAGGACGAGAGCGGCTGTTCCGTGTGCGTTGTTGGGCCAGTGCGCCGTGGAAGCCCATGGCTGGCCGTACGGCATGGCCTGGTAACCAGGCGCCACTCCCGGATGCCCGCTGCCGTACGGGGCGTATCCGTAAGGGCCAGCCCCGTACACACTCTGCCCCTGCCCCGAGTGGCCATACGGGGCGGCCGGATACGCAGGATAGGCGCTCGGCGTGCCAGGACCGGTCGGCGCGTTGGGCGGCGGTGGCACCGTGCCGGAGCCCGCTCCGCCGCCCGGCAGCCAAGCAGCGGAAGCGGAGCCGACGACGGGCGCGCCAGGGGACGTCCAGCCGGCGTTCGGCATGGACATGGACGTCATCGTCGGCTGCTCAGCCACGGGAGCTTGCGGCCCCTTACCGAGTGCCGCGGGACTCTGTTCCGGCGGGGCCCAGGGGTCGCGGACCCTCGGCTGCGTCCGGGGCATCGCTGCGCGTGCTTCGTGCCCGTTCGGCTGCCCGGACGGGGCGGACTCACGGGTCTCGTCGGGCCGGTCGGCCTGGTCGACCTCAGGAGACTGGTCGGCCTCGTGGGACTGGTCAGGCATCTTTCCCCCATCAGACGTTCGGTCATGTTACGGCCTGCTGTTACGAGGCCGGTGGCCCAGTCCTACGATGACCCGAGCCCGTCCTTGCCGGCCATTCCCCAGGAGATTCAGTTGACCGATCTCACCGCCTTCATCGCCGGACTGCCGAAGGCCGAACTGCACGTCCACCATGTCGGCTCCGCATCGCCGCGCATCGTTGCCGAACTCGCCGCGCGGCACCCGGACTCCAAGGTTCCCAAGGACCCGGCGGAACTGGTCGACTTCTTCACCTTCCGGGACTTCGCGCACTTCGTCCAGGTCTACCTCTCCGTTGTGGATCTCATCCGCGACGCCGAGGACGTACGCCTGCTGACGTACGAGATCTCCAGGGACATGGCGCGGCAGAACATCCGCTACGCCGAACTGACCGTCACCCCCTTCAGCTCTGTCCGGCGCGGTATCCCCGATGTCGCGTTCGTGGAGGCCATCGAGGACGCGCGCAAGGGCGCCGAGACGGACCTGGGCGTCACCCTGCGCTGGTGCTTCGACATCCCGGGCGAGGCGGGCCTGGAATCGGCCGAGGAGACCACGCGCATCGCGCTGGACCTCCAGCCCGAAGGACTGATCAGCTTCGGCCTGGGCGGACCGGAGATCGGTGTGCCGCGCCCGCAGTTCAAGCCGTACTTCGACCGTGCCATCGCCGCCGGTCTCCACAGCGTGCCGCACGCCGGGGAGACCACGGGGCCGCAGACCATCTGGGACGCCCTCACCGAGCTGCGCGCCGAACGCATCGGCCACGGCACCACAAGCACCCAGGACCCCGAGCTCCTGCGGTTCCTGGCCGACCACCGCATCCCGCTTGAGGTGTGCCCGACGTCCAACATCGCGACGCGCGCGGTGGCCACGCTGGACGAGCACCCGATCAAGGAGATGGTCACAGCCGGCGTGCTGGTCACCATCAACAGTGACGACCCGCCGATGTTCGGCACCGACCTCAACACGGAGTACGCGGTGGCGGCCCGGCTGCTGGACCTCGACGCGGCTGGAGCCGCGGCGCTGGCGAAGAACGCCGTGGAGGCGTCGTTCCTCGATGCGCCGGGGAAGGCGAAGCTGGCCGCGGAGATCGACGCGTACACGGCGGCGGCGCGGCTCTAGGCGGAGCCCAGGGCACCGTGCTGCTCCGTTCGGCGCGGTGCCCTGGGAAGCGTGGTTCGCGTACGCGCGCTCGTGAACGTTACGGTGCCGTTCCGCGCGCAGCCGGCACGTGCCGTCGTCGCCCGCGCACCACGGGCCAAGGCGACAATGGCCGCATGTTCACCAGGACCGCACCACGCGTCACCACGTTCACCGCTGTCGCGCATCGCGGCGACCCGTACGCGCACCGCGAGAACACCCTGCCGTCGATCCGCTCCGCGGTGCGTACCGGAGCGGACGCCGTGGAAATCGACGTACGGGTCACCCGCGACGGCGTGCCCGTACTCCTGCACGACACGACCCTCAAACGGCTATGGGGGCACGACCGCGCTCTCGCCGACCTCACCACCGAGGACGTGCGGACGGTCACCGGCGACGGGGTACCGACCCTGCGCGACGCCCTCGCCGAGATGACGCAGGGCACCCACACCGCGCGCACGATGATCGACCTGCCTTCGGCGTCGGCGGTGCCGGCCACCATGGCCGCGGTCGAGGAGGCGGACGCCGCGGAACGCGTCTACTACTGCGGCAATCTTGGCGCGCTCCGCGCGGTTCGCCTGGCGGACCCGAAAGCGGAGATCGCCTTCACCTGGACGACGCTCGTACCACCGCACCCCGAGTTGATGGCGGAGCTGCGTCCCCGTTGGCTCAACTACCGGTTCGGCATCGTCTCGCGCGAACTGGTCGAACGGGCGCACGCGGACGGCATGCTGGTGTCCGCCTGGACAGCGGACACCCGGCGAACGATGAGGCGGCTGCTCCGCGCCGGTGTCGACGCGATCACCACGAACCGCATCGGCACACTGTGCGGGCTCATCAACCGCTGACCTGTCGTGCCGAGGCTTCACCAAGCCCCGAGCGCCCCCATACAAGCTCCGTCCCCCAGGCGGGGGCGCGCCGCGAGCCAGGCGCGCCCCCGCCCCAGAGCCTCGGGGAAACCGGTGCGTGTCAGGCGTCCAGCGACGTCATCACGTGCTTGACGCGCGTGTAGTCCTCGAAGCCGTACGACGACAGGTCCTTGCCGTACCCGGACTTCTTGAAACCACCGTGCGGCATTTCGGCGACCAGCGGGATGTGCGTGTTGATCCACACACAGCCGAAGTCCAGAGCCTTGGACATGCGCATCGCGCGCGCGTGGTCCTTGGTCCACACCGACGACGCGAGGGCGTACTCCACACCGTTGGCGTAGGAGATCGCCTGCTCCTCGTCCGTGAAGGACTGGACGGTGATGACGGGGCCGAAGACCTCCTTCTGGATGATCTCGTCGTCCTGCTTCACGCCGGAGACGACGGTCGCGGCGTAGAAGTAGCCCTTGTCTCCGACCCGCTGACCGCCGGCCTCGACCTTCGCGTGCGCGGGCAGCCGGTCGATGAAGCCGACCACCTGCGCGAGCTGGTTGGCGTTGTTCAGCGGACCGTAGAGGACGTCGTCGTCCGGGGCGCCGGTCTTCGTGTCGGCGGCGGCCTTGGCCAGCGCGGTCACGAACTCGTCGTGGATCGCCTCGTGCACGAGCACGCGCGTGGCGGCCGTACAGTCCTGGCCCGCGTTGAAGAAGCCCGCGACCGAGATGTCCTCGACGGCCTTGGCGATGTCGGTGTCCTCGAAGACCACGACCGGGGCCTTGCCACCGAGCTCCAGGTGGACCCGCTTGAGGTCCTTCGAGGCGCTCTCGGCGACCTGCATCCCGGCCCGTACGGAGCCGGTGATGGACGCCATGGCGGGCACCGGGTGCTCCACCATCAGGCGGCCGGTGTCACGGTCGCCGCACACGACGTTGAAGACGCCCTTGGGGTGACCGAGCTCAGCGAGCACGCCGCCGATGATCTCCGCCATCAGGACAGTCGACGCCGGAGTGGTGTCGGACGGCTTGAGCACGACCGTGTTGCCCGCGGCGAGCGCCGGGGCGAACTTCCATACGGCCATCATCATCGGGTAGTTCCAGGGCGCGACCTGCGCGCACACCCCGATCGGCTCCCGCCGGATGATCGAGGTCAGCCCCGCCATGTACTCACCGGCAGAGCGCCCTTCCAGCATCCGCGCCGCGCCCGCGAAGAAGCGGATCTGGTCGACCATCGGCGGGATCTCCTCGGACCGCGTCAGCCCGAGCGGCTTGCCGGTGTTCTCGGACTCCGCGGCGATCAACTCCTCCGCCCGCTCCTCGAAGGCGTCAGCGATCTTCAGGAGCACCTTCTGGCGGTCGGCCGGGATCAGGTCACGCCAGGCCGGGAACGCGGCCTCAGCGGCCGCCATAGCGGCGTTCACGTCCGCCTCGGCGGACAGCGGCGCGGTGGCGTACGGCTCTCCGGTGACCGGATTGACCACGTCCGTGGTCCGCCCGTCCGCGGCGTCCCGGAATTCCCCGTCGATGTAGTTGCGCAAACGACGCAGCTCGGTGGTCACAGCCACCCCTCCTAGTCACATGTCCGATGGGTGAGACACCCACCCTAACCGCCCTGGCAACGCTTTCGACATACCCACTCTCCAGAAACAACGGAATCAGTCACCCGAACGCTCCTGAACAACGAATTTCATCTGTTTGGGGTTGCGACACGGCCGAGTCCTCGTGCACAGTGAGGCACGTGGTCACACCTGACAAGAACAGCTCGCCCTCGATCGACTCCGTCTCGCTGGCGATCATCGAGCAGCTCCAGGAGGACGGGCGCCGCCCGTACGCCGCGATCGGCAAGGCCGTGGGCCTGTCCGAGGCGGCCGTCCGGCAGCGCGTACAGAAGCTGCTCGACCAGAACGTGATGCAGATCGTCGCGGTCACCGACCCTCTCACCGTGGGGTTCCGGCGCCAGGCGATGGTCGGCATCAACGTCGAAGGCGACCTCGATCCGGTGGCCGACGCGCTGACGGCCATGGAAGAGGTCGAGTACGTGGTCGTCACCGCCGGCTCGTTCGATCTCCTGATCGAGATCGTCTGCGAGGACGACGACCACCTCCTCGAAATGATCAACAAGCGGATTCGCACGCTGCCCGGCGTGCGCTCCACCGAGAGCTTCGTCTACCTCAAGCTCCGGAAGCAGACCTACACCTGGGGAACGAGATAGCCATGAGCGCCGACGCCGCCTCCACCACAAGTAACTCCAAGACGGCGTACGACCACCTGTGGATGCACTTCACCCGCATGTCGTCGTACGAGAACGCCCCCGTGCCGACCATCGTTCGCGGCGAGGGCACCTACATCTACGACGACCAGGGCAAGCGCTACCTCGACGGCCTGGCGGGGCTGTTCGTCGTGCAGGCCGGCCACGGCCGCGTGGAACTCGCCGAGGCCGCGTACAAGCAGGCACAGGAGCTCGCCTTCTTCCCGGTGTGGAGCTACGCGCACCCCAAGGCGATCGAACTGGCCGAGCGGCTGGCCCACTACGCGCCCGGTGACCTCAACAAGGTCTTCTTCACCACCGGCGGCGGCGAGGCCGTCGAGACGGCGTGGAAGCTCGCGAAGCAGTACTTCAAGCTCACCGGCAACCACACCAAGTACAAGGTGATCTCCCGCGCCGTCGCCTACCACGGCACGCCGCATGGCGCCCTGTCCATCACGGGCCTGCCCGCCCTCAAGGCCCCGTTCGAGCCGCTGGTCCCCGGCGCGCACAAGGTGCCGAACACGAACATCTACCGGGCGCCCATCCACGGCGACGACCCGGAGGCCTACGGGCGGTGGGCAGCCGACCAGATCGAGCAGCAGATCCTCTTCGAGGGCCCGGAAACCGTCGCCGCCGTCTTCCTGGAGCCGGTACAGAACGCCGGCGGCTGCTTCCCGCCGCCGCCCGGCTACTTCCAGCGAGTCCGCGAGATCTGCGACCAGTACAACGTGCTGCTCGTCTCGGATGAGGTCATCTGCGCCTTCGGCCGCCTCGGCACGTACTTCGCGTGCGACAAGTTCGGTTACGTGCCGGACATCATCACCTGTGCCAAGGGCATGACCTCCGGCTACTCCCCCATCGGGGCGGCCATCATCTCCGACCGGATAGCCGAGCCCTTCTTCAAGGGCGACAACACCTTCCTGCACGGCTACACCTTCGGCGGCCACCCCGTCTCGGCCGCCGTCGCGCTCGCCAACCTCGACATCTTCGAGCGCGAGGGCCTGAACCAGCACGTGCTCGACAACGAGGGCGCCTTCCACTCCACCCTCTCGAAGCTGCACGACCTTCCGATCGTCGGCGACGTGCGCGGCAACGGCTTCTTCTACGGCATCGAGCTGGTGAAGGACAAGGCCACCAAGGAGACCTTCAACGACGAGGAGTCCGAGCGGCTGCTCTACGGCTTCGTCTCGAAGAAGCTGTACGAGAACGGTCTCTACTGCCGCGCCGACGACCGCGGCGACCCGGTCATCCAGCTCTCGCCTCCACTGATCGCCGACCAGTCGACGTTCGACGAGATCGAGCAGATCATTCGCGGCGTCCTCACGGAGGCCTGGACCAAGATCTGACCCCGATAACGGAGCACGGGGCCGCACCAGCGACCGCCCGCCCCGTGCTCCGTCAGCGGCCGTGCCCCGTGCCCCGGACGGGGCACGGGGCACGGGGCGTTCGGCCGCCCGGCGGCACGGCCTGCCCGTCCACATGACCGATCAGTGAAGACGACGGTGGTAAGACTGCTGGGGTGTACGTGACTGACGCGTACCGAGGGCGGGTTCGGCCGCCGCACTGGCCCAGCGGCAGCGCATCGCGAGATCGCCGGTTTCAGCTCCCGCTGTGGACGCCTCCGGAGCGGCCCCAGCGGGTCTTGTCGCGGACCTGGCCGGCCTCGCTCCGTGGCGTGGTGCTGCCCGCCGTGTCGCGCACTCCGCTCCCGCACACGTCGGTGAGCGCTGATTGGCGGGTCCTACGAGGGGCTAATCGGAGGAACGGCGCCGTGTGCGCGCCGCGCCTGGAGGCCGCTGGGGCGTCCGGGTCCTTACCGTGCCAGTGACCGATCTTCCCCGTCTTCGTTCACCCAGCCAGGGGAACGCGGACATTCGTCAGTAACCGAGGTGCTTCCATGGTGGCTCCGCCGGACAACGACGTCCTCTGGGCGCGCGCACTGACCTACGCGTACAAGGGCTCCCCCGCGCTGACGGGCGTTTCCCTGGGCGTGGGAGAAGGCGAGATCCTCGCCGTCACCGGACCTCGTGGTTCCGGAAAGACCACCCTGCTCAAGTGCCTGTCCGGTCAGCTCGTGCCGGACAGCGGTGAAGTGTGGTTCAACAGCGCCCCCGTGCACACTCTGACGGCCCTCGGGCGGGAACAGCTGCGGCGTGACCGCTTCGCATGGATCGCGTCGGAGCCGTGCCTCGTCCCCGAGCTGAACGCCTGGGAGAACGCCGCGCTTCCCCTGATGCTGCGGGGAACGGGACGCAAAGCGGCGAAGATCGCCGCCCAGGAATGGCTTGACCGCCTTGACGTCGGCGACTGCGCCCGCAGCCGTCCGGCCGCTCTCCTCCAGTCGCAGCGGCAGCGTGTGGCGGTCGCCAGCGCACTCGCCGCAGAGCCGACCGTGCTCTTCGCCGACGAACCCACGGTGCCGCTGCACCACACCGACAGCGCCCAGGTTCTGCGCACCATCACGGCTGCGGCCCGCTCGCACGGTATGACCGTGGTTCTGGCCGGCCACGAGCCGGAAGTGGCATCCCTTGCTGATCGCACCATCGCACTTCTCGACGGCCGCCGTGTCGGCTCCGTCCCTGCCCACGACACGGAGGGCAGCACGGCGTGCTCAGTCTCCGTCTAGTCCTTGGCGCCGGTCCGCTGGCCCAGGTACGGCGGTCACTGGTCGTTGCGGCGTCCGCAGGGGCTGGTTTTCTGTTGCTGTGCGCGCTCGGATACGCGCTGCACCACCCGCACGAAACAACCGGTTCCTTCACCCGGTTGCTGTGGTGTGCCGTCCCCATCGCGGCAACCGTTCATCTCGCGGTGGCCGTGACGCGCGCCGACCGGAGTATCCGCCCCGCTCCAGGACTGGCCGCCGCCGGGTGCGGGCCCGTGCGGCTAACCCTGCTCGCCGCAACCTCAGCCGCACTGACGTGCGTGGTCGGCAGCATGCTGGCCCTGTTCGTCTTCCTGTATCTACGCGGCAGTATCCTCGACTCACCCCTGGACGGGGCGACGATTGACGCCTTGGCTGTCGGGCACCGCCTGCCAGTCGGCGCGACCCTCACGCTTCTCACCGTGCTGCCGGTCGCAGCTGCCGTCACCACCGGGCTCACGGTGCGTCCCGCCTTCGCGCCGAGTGGCCGAGCGCGGAGCACGGTAGGCGAGGGGAACCCGTCACCGTCGTCTTCCCTTCTCCCAGGTTCGGCCTTGATCGCGTCCTCGGCTCCGTTGACGTCCCGGCCCGCGGACGCCGCCGAGATCGGCTCCACTCATTCAGGAACGAGCACGACTGACGGTGGCGATACCGTCCTCCACGATGCCGCTCGTATGCCGGGACTGGAAGTCTCCGGAGCGTCACCCGCCCATGCGTCCCTTGCGACGGCTCCGTCCGCGTCTCAAGCCATGTCGCCGAGCTTCTCGGCCACTCCCAGCGCCGCAGGCTCTGGGAGCCCGCTCTCCGCCGCCAACGCACCCACGCCCGCCGAAACGTCCGGTCTGCCCTGGGGCGTCGCTCTGATCGCTACGGGGCTGGCGCTTGAGGCCTACATCAGCCATGACGCGGCCACCACTGAGGCCCTGCTTCCCGTGCCGGGCCGACTCGGCGGTGCCGCAGCCGGAGTACTGACCGCGTGGGCACTGGCCACCGTGGGCCTCATCCTGATGGGGCCAGGTCTCACCCGCGCCTGCGGCAGGCTGCTGGCAACCGGGCGTCCGGGTGCCGTCCGGCTCTTGGCCGGTCGTGTTCTCCAGGAGGATTCGGGGAGGCTCGGCCGGCCGCTCGGGGTGCTGTGCGCTGTCGCCTCCAGCGCGTACATCGCCGTCAAGTCGTACGACGCGGTGCCCGAACTCACGGGCGGACGACCGTTCGGGCCTCTCACAGGGCTTGGTGCGGCCCTCATCATGGGCTGCGCCACCGCTACCGCACTCACAGCGGTTCTGGAGGCCAAGCACGCACGCGAGGACTCCACACAGGCTCTCCTCCAGCTGGGAGCGCCGCGCGCTTGGCTACGGGGCGCGGCAGTGCTGCGGGGAGTAGCCCTCCTGGCTGTCCTGGCGGTCCTCGCCTGGCTGGTCGCTGAACTCGCGACCATGCCACTCACGCGCTGATGTGCCTTGCTCGTGCGCTGGTCGGTCACTAGTCCACGGCCACTCGCCTGCGGCCCGATCGCCCGCACGAGCCCACCGCCCCAACGCTCCACGACCGCCACGGCGGCACCGGCCGTCCGCCCGCAGGCGAACCGTCACGCGAAGGGCGCGGAACACAGCCGTGCTCCGTGCTCCGTGCTCCGTGCTCCGTGCTCCGTGCTCCGTGCTCCGTGCTCCGTGCTCCGTGCTCCGTGCT
>NZ_JBWLKN010000049.1:0-27831 GCF_059026195.1 Streptomyces sp. A01
AACTGCAAGATCCCGCCCGATCAACTCGACCGGACGGGATCTCAAGAACCGCACCCGAGAGATCTCAGAAACAGTCCGGCCCAGGAACTCGGCGATCTCCCACACCCAGTTCACGAGGTTGTCCGCATCCTGCGGAGCCGTGATGTGCACGACGGGGATCCGGTCGTGGTGCACTTCCTCGACGGACTTCTGGAATGCCCGGCCGATGGCCCGCAGCAGGAAGGTCTTGCCTGTGCCGGGTGGCCCGTCGATCACCCGGTCCATCAGCCCCTCGCGCTGGTTGCGGTTGACCAGCAGCAGCCGGTGCGCCTTCAACAGCGCCGCATCGAGTGCGGGATTGGGAACCAGCCGCAGATGTCCGTGGTAGCGCAGGCGGGGATCGTCGGAGGTGACAGGCGTGCCGGGCGGGGCGGAGTCCGCGAGGTCGGGGCGCCGGATCATCTCGTGGACGTAGGCGTCCCATCCCTGAAGGGTGAAGATCCAGCGCGGCGCCATCGGTGCGGCCCGCGCCTGGTCCAGGATCTGTCGTTCCTGCTGGGCGCGTGCGGCGGTGGAGGTTGCCACAGTGTCCTCCTCGGGGACGGGGCGGGGCAGTGGTGCCCACCGGGCACGGCCGGTGGGTCGGTGGGCGGTGTCTGCTCAGGGGGAATAGGTGCTGTCTGCTGCCGGTGGCCGGTCGCTCTCCCGCCCGCCGACGGGCAGAGACGGATAGGCGGCGACCGCCTCGATGTCGATGGACACTCCCGCATACGGGTTCACCACCGGCTCGGGCTCTGCGGCCACCTCCAGCCCCTGGAACGGGATTTTGGGAGCGGACTTCTGCGCCTTTCCGGGGCCTTGGCGCAGTGAGCGGCGTAGAGCCCGCAACGCCTTGACGATCGCCAGCTGGTCGTCCTTGCGGCCCCCGTCGTCCACGACCATCGCGGTGGCCCGCTCCCACAGATCCTGCGTCCACCGGTCGTCGAGCAGACCCCGGTGGATGAACTCCACCTCAACCCATTCCTGCGAGTACACGTGGTCGAAGAGGTAGGCCACTTCGGGGTGGTAGGGGTTGTAGCGGGCTTCGAACCGGTCGTTGTGCTCGGTGATCCCGGAACGCTGTTCGATCAGCAGCCGCATCCGCCAGTCCGCACCCTGGTAGGTGCGGTTCTCGATGGTGACGCCCTTGTCGCTGATCTCCACCCAGGCGGGGACCAGCAGCTTGCGTGCTTCCTCGGCGGTGATCGGCCGCGGCCGGTAGCCCGTCATGGGCATCAGCTGCGCGTACATCTCGTTCGGCGACAGAATCAGGCCCGGGGTGAACGGGCTGCGCAGTCCCTTGTGCGGCGTCTGCTGGTAGTCGAGGGCGATCCACTGCTCGGCCAGGTCCTGCAGCGTGTTGATGGGATACAGGGGCCCCTTGTCGATCCCCAGCCCCCGGTGGGCGAAGCCGGTGCCGGTCCAGCCCGCCACGTGCTGGCTGAACCGGCTGCCCAGGGTGCGGAAGAACCGCTCTTTGAGCGGCTTGTCGGTCGGGGTGTTCTTGCGCGCGTACTGGATGGTGATGCCGAGCATGTCGCACACATACTTGAAATGATCACTCAAGTAGGGGCTGCCCTGGTCGATGATCACCGTGCGTGGATGAATGACCGGACGCGCCGCAACCGCGCGCGCGAACCGCTCATCCGCCTCCCGAAGGTCCTCAAACGGCAGCGCGGAGTTGGCGGCCAGCGCCAGCGGATCCCAGTGCGGACGCCAGGCAAGCGGGGCAAAGCACTGCGCCAGCAGCAGCACCAGGTCGAATGCCCGGGTCGCCCGGCCGCCGATCCGCTTGCCCGGCGAGCCCTCCCCGGTGACCACCGGCACGACCATGACAGCGCAGTTGGAGCGCGACGCGACATCGATCGCCGAGGTCAACTCGGCCGAGACGACCTGGGCGTCGTCCCCGAGCGCCTTCACCTTCAGCGGAGAGGTGTCGATCTGCACCACCTCACCCGGCCGCAGCGCATGGGAAGGCCGGTAGGGAGGAAGCGGTTTGCTCGCCCGCTGCGCACGCCGCCGCGTGGGGGCGGCCAGATACTCAGCCAGCCCGGTGTCCTCCATCCGCCGGTAGAACGTGGCCCGCTTCAGCAGCAACCGCTGCGCCTCCTGCGGATCCTCCAACTCCGCCTTGAAGCGTTCCTGGACGACATCCAGCACCTCCTCCCAGATGGTCTGGATGTCCACCCCTGACCCGCGGCTGTGGGCCATCACCACGTCCCGCATGATCTCGATGACCCGCGGGCCCGTGCGATGCCCGCTCTCGCGGGAGCGCCGCTCGATCAGAACCAACGGATTCTCGCCCGCCCGTTTCCACTTCAGCCGCATCGACTCCAGCGTTTTCGCACTGATCTCAATCCCCGCAGCCGCCAACTCCCGTGACTTGCACGCATAACGCTCAGCCAGCGTCGTCACTCCCGGCTCGTACCCCGGCCGGGCCTCGCTGCTGCCCGGCAACACGCCGGTGTCGAGCTCCTTCATATGCCGATGCCACCGCGCGGCCTGCTTGCGCTGGGCTTTGGACGGCGGATCATCCACTGCGGGCATCGGAGCCGGCGCAACGGGGGAGTTGTCACCATCCAGCACAGCGAAGCCCGGCGCGGAGACCATCGCCGCGTACAGCACCTCCACCGGCGTGGACGTCTCCTCGGCCAGGAGCACAGCAGCCGGACCGTGGAACGCCACCACCTGGTGGGCCACGCCCTGCCACATCACTCGGTCGCCCAGGCGCACCTGCCCCGGTGTGAACACGCCCGGCCCGCTCATGCCGCTCCACCGGCAAGCCACGCCGTCGCACGGGGCATCAGGGGACGCTCCCAGTGGATGTCCAGACGGCGCTTCCACACCAACCGGTACACCAGATCAAGCGCCGCCGCATACGGCACGCCACTGGCCCGCGCCCCCTCACCGATGGGGCATTCCCGGCGAAAGGCCTCCTCGACCGCCTCCCGCTCCGCGGCCGCCACCGGCACCGGCTGGCGGTAGTCGGCCGCCCACTCCAGATTGGCCAGGCGTACCCCCTCCGGCACCCGCCGCACCGACACCTGCCAGCCGGCCGCCGCCGCGACCTGATGCGCAACCTCCAGATCCTCCCGCCACTGGGGGCCGTCCTTCTCAGGCTCCACAAGCACGACCTCACGCGCCCCGGTGACCGTGCGCACCACGAAATCCGGGCGCCAGCGCCGCTTGCCCCGCGCGCCCTGCCAGTGCAGCTCCACCGGCTCCCCGCCAATCCAGGCGATCTCCGGATCGAAGTCCAGCTCCAGCGCCACCCGACGGCGCCGCAGCGAACCGCACACCACATGCCCACCGGTCGTGGCGCACCACCAGTCGGACAGCTTCCCGGGACGACCGTGAAAGGCCACCGGCTCGCTCGGCGGACGCCGCTCCTCCAGCGCTACCCCCACCAGAGCAGCGGGTGCCGCCGACACCAACTGCTCACACTCATCCAGATAGCACACCCGCACTTCACGCATAGCAACCCTCCCCGCTCATCCCAGGGTGACCGCTGCCCGACAGCGCACAGCGGGCCAGCAGCGAGAGTTCCTCCGTTCGAGGGCATGCTCTTGACAGATCCGCGACGATGGTGCCGTATCCCAGGAGCGGGTTTCTGCCGACGGGCGATGCCCGGCGGGCGGGGAGAAAAGCCGTCCACCCCGCAGAGCGCATGCCGTCCAGCAGCCGGCCAGTCAACTGCGCGGGACGGTTCCATCTGGCAGCGTGCGTCGAGTAGGGGACTGCTGAACTCGGCCACCAGGCTTGCTCCGATCGAATGCTGCCTGCGCGACGGTCTGTGCGCACGACGGCGGGGGAGAGTCCTGTCTGATGCCGCGACGCCCCCGGCCGCACTGCCCTTCGCGGGCATCCCCTTGAGGACTCATGCGCCAGGCATGCACGAGCGCTGTTGCAGGGAGCCCACACGAGCCGCGATCCGGTTGTGCCGCTCCGCCAGCGCGAGTTGCCGCCGCCCTGCCGTGGCGGCTTCCGCACCCGTCGCGGCAGGACGGCTGTGGCGCTCCAGCCACTGCAACAGCGCGTTCTTTCCCGCGGCGAAGTCGACATCCCACACGTCCGCTTGACACTGCACCCGAACCAGCCACCTGCCCCTGTCCTGCGGCGTGCGCAGCCCGGCCTGCTCGAATCGCAGCATCAGCCAGGCCAGCTTGACCGCCTCGGGGAAGACGACCAGTGGTACAGCACGCGCCGAACGGGCCTCCAGCCCTGCCGTCCAGGCACGCTGCACCCACACCAGCGTGTCGGGCGCATACGTCCACCACTGGTACATGACCTGACAGGCATCGGCGAACAACTCCTCGCCGGCCGACTTGAACTTGCCCTGCAGACGCAGCCTGTCCCGGTGCGCTGCAACGCACTCCGCAAGCGAGGCCACAGACACGGCCTCCGGATCGGTGCTGCGCGAGTCATCCGTCCACCGCAGATGCCGGCCGCACACCTGCCAGCTGTCCGCCGACATCAACCACACCCGCTCACTGACCTGCCGCCGGTACCCGCACGACGCGCACCACGGCACCAGATGCCCGCCCTCCGCTTCCCACGGCCACTGCCACACCGCCGGCCCCGTACCGGGCAGCAGCAGGTCATCCGCCAGTGACGGCAACGCCCACTGAAGCAGCCCCACATCCAGGCCCGACAGCACCGACAGATAGTTCCGGCCCTCCGCGTTCACCTTCATCTCGGTGTACTGCGGATACTTCTCCACCTGCTCCGGGTCCTGGGACGCCTCACCCTGCCCGACACGGTCGAGGAACGAGGCCAGGTTCAGACCGTTGGCCCGCCCCAGCCGCCGCACGAACGATCCGGTCGACTCCCCGCCCACCGGCCGCACCTGCACCGGCAGCGGACGGCTCGGCCCCAGCAACCCCGTCAAGTCCATGGGACTTCCTCCCCGCCACAGCACGCCCCACCAGGACACTCGGCCCGCTTCACGAAGGCCGTCAAGACCCGGCAACACCTTCGAGTGAACCTGCCCGGCCCCCGGCCCCCGGCACCTCGAAAACCTCCTCACCCTCGGGGCGAGGACTGCCATGACACCCGGGGGAGGACAACGCGTGGCAACCCTGACCCTCAACGGACTCAAGACACCGCTGCGCGGTCACCAGGACGTGGCCGTGGACGCCATCGTCACCAGCTTCGCCGAAGGCGCCACCCGCGTCACCAGCACCATGGCCACCGGAACCGGCAAGACCCACGTGGGTCTCCACGCCGTACAGGAGACCGCGCCCCATGGACGGGCTCTCGTCCTGGACCCCTCGCAGGCTCTGCTGGAACAGACCGCGGCGCTCTGGCACAGGGAGGGACGCCCCGGCCGCTACCTGGGAGTCTGCTCGCCCGACGAGGCCCTCAGCCGTTCCCTGGCCAAGACGATGACGGTGCTCAACACGCCCGAGAGCCTCGCCGAGGTCGCCGCAGACGTCGACGGCCCTCTCAACGTGTTCTGTACCTACCAGTCGCTGTACAAAGTCGTCCAGGCACACGCCGATTACCACCTGCCGGACTGGGACGTCGTCGTCGCCGACGAGGCTCACCACACCGCAGGCCGCATCGACAAAGCCTGGGGCGCCGTCCACGACAACGACGCGCTGCCCGCCCGCCATCGCCTCTACATGACCGCCACATTCCGCAAGTTCGACCGCCAAAGGGCTCCGAACGGCGGGTGCGATGTCGAAATCGCCTCCATGGACGACCAGAGCCTGTACGGGCCCGTCGTCTACCACCTCTCCATGGCCGAAGCCATCCAGCAAGGCCTGCTTGCCGACTACCGCATCGCCGTCATCACGATCACCGACAAAGAGCTACGCCGCAGCCTGTGCGGCGGCGTCAACAGCTACACCGCCGAAGCACTGCGGGCCGCCGCCGCCCAGATCGCTCTCCTGGTGGCCCAGCAGCGCTATGACCTCAGGCGCACCCTCACCTTCCACCCCTGCATCGCGGCCGCCGAAGCCTGCGCCGAAACACTGCCGCAGACCGCCGCCCGCATGCCCGACCATGACCCGTCGCGGCTCCAGGTCAACACCGTCAACTCCAAACAGAACTCCTTCGTCCGCTACCAGAACTACGCCGCCTTTCGCACCGCCCCGCTCTCCACCCACCCAGCCGACACCCAGCCGCGCCGGGCCGTCCTGACCAACTGCCGCTGCTGCGCCGAAGGCATCGACATCCCCGCCATCGACTCCCTGCTGTTCGCCCACCCCAAGACCAGCACCATCGACATCGTCCAGGCCGTCGGCCGCACTCTGCGCCAGACCCCCGGCGACGGCAAGATCTCCACCATCATCATCCCCGTCTACACCGCACCGGGAGAGGACATCGGGCACGCCACCCGACGCTCCCGATTCCACCTGATCTATCAAGTCCTCATCGAACTCAGCGTCTATGACGAGCACGTCTTCCAGCGCGTCGAATACCTGAACGGGGACGGCGAACCCACCGGGCCCGAACTCGCAGCCCACCCCATCCGCGTCGACGAGATCCTCGCCGTCCTGGGCCTCAACCACGTCGATGCCCCCAACCAGGTCTGGGAGATGGGCTTCGAACAGGCCCAGCGCTACCACACCGAACACGGCAACCTCGACGTCGCCAGCCGACACGTGACCTCGGACCGCTTCTACCTGGGCTGGTGGATCGGCCAGCAGCGCTCCCTACGCGCCAACCGCATGCTCCTGCCCGACCGCATCAAACGCCTGACCGCACTCGGCATGACCTGGCAGCACCCGCCCCGCAGCATCGAATACAAACTCGACATCGCCCGCGACTACACCGCCCAGCACGGCCACCTCGCGCCCCGCACCAACGAACACCACGCAGGCATTCCCCTGGGCCGGTGGGTCGCCGACCGGCGCCGAGAAGCCCACCAACGCGCTCTCCCGTACTGCTACCACCGGGCTCTCAACGACATTTACCCCTGGTGGGCCGCCAGATGGAAAGAAGAGTGGAAACGCACCTACGCGAAGGCCCTCAAGGACGCCAGACGCGGCGACCTCACCTTTCCCGACCTCAGCCCCGACAGCGACGACAGCCCCCTCACCCGCTGGCTCGACGACCAGATCGACCGTCTGGGCACCCTCACCGAAACCCAGCACAACCTGCTCGGCGCCCTCCCCTTCGACCACCCCCTGGCCCTCCTACTGCGCCGGCCTCGAGGCGTATCCGCCTGGGCCTTCGCCCGCGGTCTCCGCGCCGCCCGCACCTTCTGGCGCTACCACCAGCACCTCAACGTCCCCCGTAACTACTCGTGCACCGTCGACGGCTACCCCCTCGACCTGGGCCGCTGGATCAGAGAACGGCGCCACGCCCCCGCCCAGCTCACCCGCGAACAACTGGACGCTCTGCAAGCCCTCGACATGCGATGGACCTGACCGATCCGCCGTCCGCCAGCCCCGCCCCCGAGCCCCGGCCCCCCTGGTCAATGACGTGCGTGAATCTACGGAGATCGGCCCCGCTGCGAGGAGGGGTCGGCGCCAACGGGCCGATCGGGGGCCGAACCGCCCCTGTGCGTTGGCAGCCTGAGCGGGATGGCCACGGGCTCAGCGGCGCCTTCACTGGGGCGACCGGCTTGCGTGTCCGCAGCACGACGGGCAGCCGCCCGGCCGCAGTCTTTGCCGGCCTGTACCGCCGCACTGACCTGCTGCTGAAAGCCCCCGGCGCGGTCCGGCCCGGCACCACCGTCGTCCGGCACCGAGGCGCAGCCCCTCAACGGTTTACTCTCTGCTGGAGCGACACGTCGGCCACTGCCCCCGCGCGCGTGTCCCCAATGACGGGCGGCGGAGGCGACCGCTGTCCACGATGTCACCGGGATGATGTGAATGCCCTGGCAGCACGCGGAGTTGCACACCAAGGAGAGCCGAGCGCTATGCGAGGGCTGCACTGCGCGGCGTGACGGAAACGCGGAGAGGAACACGAAGGTGAATACCGTACGGGTCCGGGTGTGGCAGTTCCGGGTGCAGGGGCCGATGGTGGCCGTCACGGAGGTCGGGCAGGGCGTTCTGCCGGTGGGACTGGCTCGGCTCATCCACATCAACGCGCTCGCCTGCGACCTGAACCGCGTCCTCGACTACCGGACCAAGCAGCTCGAGGTCCGCCTCCTTGCCAGTTATCTCGATGCTCCCGGGACGGGCGGTCCGCTCCAGGTCGACCACCGGGCGTTCGTGGCGAGTTCGCGGCACATCCGAGGCTTCGTCACCGAGAGCTCAGGCCTGGGCATGCTGACAGCGGCGAGTGAGGCGCTGTTCGCCTGGGACAGCACAGCGCATGCGCTGCACAGTTTCGATGCCCTGCCCGGCCGCATGCTGACGGACTACCGGGCCGTCGGCATCCGCCCGGACTTGCTGTTTCATCTGCCCGGCGGCCGCATTGCGGGGGAGGCCCGGGGCCGGCACCGCCGCCCTAAGGCACTCCTGCCGAAGGAGCCGCTCTCCGAGCAGAAGAGCCGGCTGCAGGAACTTGCCCTGTGGTCCGCCTCCCACCACGACCACGCCTATTTCATGAGCTGGGTCTGGATCGGCCGCTCCGGCGTCGCCGTGGACATCTTCCTTCCCCAGGACGGACGCTGGGACAGCGCGCTGGACCCCCGCTGGCAGAGACATAGCGAAGGGCGTCAGTGGCACTTCCCCGTGCGGGAGCAGCAGCGCAGACCACCAGCGCGTCCCCCCAGGCAGGAACCAGACGGTGACACGGGGCCGCTGCTCGACAGCCTGCCCGGCATGCACACACTGCCCACCACGGGCCCGCTTCAGGCGGTGTCCCGCGCGCAGCCTGCGCCCGACCCGCAGGAGCAGGCCGCACACATGGCGCAGCGGCTGTACGACACTGCCCCCGAAGCCGATGCGGAACTGGCGGGTATTCCCGTCCGCGGCACCTGGGTGCCCGCCGACGCGCTGGGGTCCGCCCGGCACGAGGTGTTGCTGGCCGTCCTGGGCGAGCAGCCCCCACGCCAGGTCGGTGTGCGGGAACGCCTGGCGCGGGCCGAAGGCCGCTTCGATGCCTGCCTCGACGGGCGGCTGCTCACCGTCGTGCGATCTGCCGCTGCGCCGCCACCGCGCTGGCAGGACCTGGAAGAGGTACTGCTGAGCTCTGCGTGAGGCACGCCGGCACCCAGTCCTGTCCGGTGACAGCTGGGCTGGGGGGTCACCTGCCGAAGGAGGAGCCTTTGGTGGGGGAGGCGTGCGGCGGTTGCTGCCCTGTGTGTGCGGGTTGGTGGCGTCACCGGGCGGCGAGTCGGCAGCCGCTGCCCGCGACGGGGTCTGCGCTATGCCGAACCGGGCATGGGCAGCGCACGACGCAGACGGTCCACGATCTCTCGCCACTGGCGGGCCTGTTCCCAGGACGGGAACCACGCCTCTGCCCTGGCACGGTCCAGGCTGGTGAATTCCTCCAGCCCGGCCGCCAGATCCGAGCCGTCGGCGACACCCTTGCGGGCCACGGCATGCACCTGCTGCGCAAGATGGTGCAGTCGGTGCGCGGCGCGGTAGTAGGCGACCTGCTCCTGGTTCAAGCGACGTATCGCATACCCGCCGCACTTGCTGCACGGGTCGAAGTCCTTGCTGCCCATCAGTTCCTCGAGGGTCACCAGGTCGTCGTCGCGGCCCACGCCGTGCTCCGGGCGCCGGTGGGCGCAGCCCGGGGAGTGAGCCCGGCCCTGATACTGGCCAGCCGCGTCGGAGGTGTACACCTGCACCTGGGCGAGCACACCCAGCGGCAGGCCTGTCCCGCGCGGCCATCCGGTGTCGGTGTCGGGTTCGAAGGGGTGCAGGTCCAGCTGTTCCATGGCCAGCAGACCGTGCCAGATCGCAGAGGCGAAGGGGCGGCGCGCAAGCCCCCGGTCGTCGTACCCGGCAGTCTCCAACTCGCGCAGGTCGGCCATGCCGCGCGCCAGGGCCAGCGACCGCAGTGCGTGGCCCACGTCTTGGCGTCCCGCGCACAGCCGCACCAGCAGCCTTTCGCCTTGCGCCACACCCAGACTGGCACCGAACGCCTCGTGATGCGGATCGTAGATGCGCTCGGGCCAGATCTCCCCGTCTTCCGGCGCGTCCTGGCCGGGAATGGTGGGCCGGGTGTCGAAGAGGGCGTCGGGCAGGTCACTGGCGCCCGCGATGATGACGCCCTGCCATCCCGCGGCGCAGCGCTGTTCCAGGACGCTCAGTGCCACGACCTCGAGGCCGGCGTCGACGGAGAAGACGACGTACAGCTGCTCCGCGTCCCGCATCGCGGCGCGCAGCGCACGCAGGTGGGTGCGGGTGACCGGGCGCCTGCCGCGGACCGGAGTGTCGTCGAACACCCCCGGCCCAAAAGGCAGTTCAGCCACAGGAGAGGGCTTTGCAGCTGTCTCGGGCGTCGGTTCGGTCCCGGCAGCCTCCTTCTCGCTGTAGGAGAGCCCGTGATGCTGCGTCAGCAGGCGCGCGGCCACCAGTTCTGGTACCCGCACGGTGATGACGGACTGCGGCTGCCAGGCGGTGTCGACCATGTACACGGCGAGGACACCCAGCTCCCACTCATCCAGCCGGTCAAGGAGCGACCTGCGGGAGTCGCGTTCCGTCGCCGCGTCGTGCGGAAGACGCGCGAACAGGACCCGTTCGCCGTACTGTCCGCCGGCCGCCGACTGGGCACGAGTTTCCCATTCGGCCAGTACGGCCCGCGCGCGCTCGAGCATCAGATCGCGCCCCTTGCGGCGGCTGCCCATCCCGTCTGCCAGATGGTGGACGAGATAGCCCTGTTCCCGCGGAGGATCCCAGCTGTCCTCGACCGTCCTTTGCCACCGCCGCCACAGCGACAACAGATGCTTCTTCACCTCGGCAGGAGCGCCCAGCGGGGCGAACGCCGCGTCGTTGGCGGGGACATCCGGCTCCGGCATGGCGGCTGCCGCGGCCGCCCCCAGCAGCGCATCCTCCGTGACCAGCAGCCGGGCCTGGACCTGCACGGCGCGCAGCCGTTCGGCCTTCAGCTGCAGCGCAGCTTCGGCCCAGGACCTCAACCACGGGAACAGCCCCAGCTGCTGGTGCGCACGGTGCATGCTCGCCAGCGCGCCGCGCCATTCACGAAACACCGCCTCGCGCACACGCCGAGCCTCTTGCAACTCCTCCCACGCGGCGTCCTCGTTGTCTTCGTCCTCCTCCGCCTCCTGTGCAGCGGTGTCCGCCGGGGCACCGGGAGCAGGCCGGTGGAGCAGGGTGGCCCCCTGCCGGACCTCTTCGTCACTGAAGGCGTCCTCGTCCGCGTCACGGAAGCTGTCCAGCTCGTACAGCAAGCCCAGCCCGGTCAGCGTGTCCAGGAAGACGGCCAGACCCGTCCCGGGCCGCGCCCAGGACCCGTATGCCCCGCACCGCGGGCACATCCGGGCGACCACCGAGGCATCCAGCTGCACCTCCCAGCCGGTGGTGCGGGCGGAGCGCAGGTAGGAACATGAGGAAGTGGCGTGCAGTTTGGCCTGCTTGCTCTGGGTGGACCAGACGGTGATGGGCGAGCCCTCGAACGGGCCGAGCGGCACATCCGGTGTCAGCGGACCGTAGATCATGCAAACCTCCCCCTTGACCGGCTTTGAAGCCTAGCCGCGGGCACTGACAGCGGCGGGCGGCCGCAGTCAACTGGCCTGAACGCACTGACCGGAGGGCCGGTGCCGGTGACGCGAGCCCGGGACGAGGCCTCGCCTCATCTCTGCCGCTCCTGCACCACACTGTGGACGATCATGAGCCGGTGGGCGGACCATCCGCTGTGGCAGGTGTTGCACACGGTCTTGCGCCAGCCTCCCGGCTCGTCATTGCGGGTACGGACGCCGTCGGGTGCGCCGCAGAACTCGCAGGTACGCATCGACTCCGCCTCTGCCGCAGCCACCACGGCACGCAGCGCGGAACGGCCGGCCCCCTCAGTCTCCACCTGAACCCGCAGCGCGCCGAGCTTCTCCTTGAGGCTGGTGAGCACGTAGCCGGGGGCAAGCTTGCACAACTGCTGGTGCAAGGCGGGCCAGGAGGTCCTGCCAGCCTGGCCCCACCGCATGGGCACGGTCAGGGATCTGCACCGGCGCCACCGCGCCTTGTTCTTCCATCCCGCCATCGTCCTGCACCCGCCGGGGACCAAGCACTGTGTCCGCGCGCTGTGGCCGCATGAGACGCAGTGGAACTTCTCCCGTGTGGGCCGGTTCTCCGCCACCACTCAAACTCCAGTGACACAGGCTCAGCCTTGCTACGTCAGGCCCGGGAAGTGGGGCTGGCACCGGCGGACTCGCCAATGGTGGCCACTGCCACCTGTGAGGAGCCCGCGGCCACAGCGGAACCGCCGGGCCTGCCGCCGATGCTGTGGTGGTGATCGTGGCTTCAGCGTGGTCCGAAAGGCCGGCAGCGGCGACCGTGCCGAGCCCGCGACGGGCAGCGTGCCATGACAGGAGAGCTTCACCCGCCACTGGCCAAGGCGATCAAACCTAGGCCGACCGTAGAGCCTTCCGCCGGAAGGTAGTCCACTTGCGACCGCCAGATCATCCGATTCCCTGCGGAGCGTCGTCCTGCAACGCCGTGACTTCAGCCTCGGGAGCTTCATTCAGCTGCCCGGCGCCTCATCCCAAGCGGACCACAGCGCTCTTCCCGCGCAACGTCACTGCCTACGCCGACGGCCGGGAAGTCGACCAGGCCCTCATTGCCGAGTACCTCACGCACCGGCACCTCGGGTCCCCGCCAAGCGCCGGGGAAGCCGAGGCTGCCGGGGCGTTCTACCATGGGGCACGCTTGGAGACCGGCGACGACCCCACGCACAACGACGCCGTCATGGTGACGCTCCGGTCGGTTGAGGTGTGCATCCCGCACTTCCGCGCCGTCACTGGCGCCTGGAGACAAGCCGCAAGCCGAACTTCCTCACCTCCGACGCCCCTCTCCTGCTCTGGAAACCGCATACGGCCAGCGACGCCTACAGGGGCTTCGGCCTCGAAGGCGCCCAGGAGATCAGGTTCCCTGTCAGCCCCACAGCCCAGCTCGTGCTGACCGTCGGCAGCGGTACGACTTCGGAAGAGGTCAAGCTCAGCCGTGTGGCCCGCTGCAATCAGGACCTTGCCGACAGCTGCGAACGGGTCGTCGTCGGGCACCCGGACCGGCATGCGGCACTCCACAAAGTCGAGCTGAGCCAGCGAGGGCCCACGCTGCGGTTCCACATAGCCCCCGGCATCCAGAGGAACCCGGACGGTACCGAAGAGCCCATGGGGGACATCCTGCAACTTTGGACCACCCGCCGCTGACAGGACATGCGCCAAGCGTCGGCCAGAGCGGGAAACCCGGTGCCGCTGGGGCCGTTTGGCCTGCCACCATCAGGCAGGACTTGAACCAGGCGAGGCACGATGGCCAACTTCCGATTCGGATCGAACGACTACACCGTTAACATCCGGGCGCAGCAGCACGTCAACTTCTTCCCGGGCTGGGACGTACACCGCCTCGCTCTGACCTTTGAGGTGACCGCGCACGACAACTACATCGTCGACGCACCGTTCCTCGTCCCCGGCAACCTCTGGACGCACGAGATGCCCGGCCCCGCGAGCTGGATCAGCGTCCTGCACGCCCCTGGGCCGATCGGGCTGAAGTCGTTCGGGACGATGCTCACGCTCGAGACGACCGTGACGGACCAGTTGCTGCGTGGCCGGGAGAAGACCCGGGCGGGCGCCGACCTGACCCTGCGCGCCGACCTCACCCTGACCGGGCTGGCAGAAACAAAGCACTGGCCCGCAGCCACCGATCAGGAAATCATCCGCATCCCGCACGCGACGTGGAGCAACGCCCTGACCCAGCTCGACGTCGACGCCTTCGTCGACGTCCTCATCCCGATCACCACCGTGGAGGCCCGTGACACCGCCGCACGCCGGATCCGCGAGGCGAAGACCGCGATCCGCGACCAGCGCTACGAGCACGCCGTGACGCTCGCCCGCGCGGCCCTCGATGCCGTACGCGAGCCCTGCGACACCCAGAAGGTGAACATGCAGGCGCTGGCGAAGAAGCCGGCGGAGCGGGACCAGGAGGAGCGCTGGGCGGTGCTCATCCAGAGCGCCTTCAACCTCTTCAGCGGTGCCCCGCACGACGACACCGGCACCACGGAGAACTTCACCTGGGCCCGCGCCGACGCCGTCGCGGCCGTGGCCACCGCCGCGGGCCTGCTCGCCCGGCTGGAAGACCTTACGTAGCGCGCCAGCGACGCCCTGAGTGCCGAAGGCCCGGTCCAGACGGTCCGGGCTTTCGGCCCAGACGATGGTGATCTCGGGGTGCATGAGACGAGCAGGAAGCCACCTCGTAGTCCGCCGGAAGCAACATCACCGGACTCCACGAAACTCGGGGTAGCTCAACGAGGGTGCGAAACCGTTGGCTGGTCGGCCCCGATGTGTGGTGAGGTTGGCTGGTGGGTTCTCGTTCGAAGCGTCACGAAGCGCGAAAGAAGAGGCAACGCCGTGCTGGTCAAGCATCGCCGGCGTTCGACCCGCATGCGCAGGTGATTGTTGACTCCTGGGCGTCGTTGGTGGGGCTCATGGCCAAGTTCGCTGCGGCCGACGACCCTGAGGCGGCGGTCGGCACAGCGTTCGACGACGCCGTCGCCGAGTTCGTCACGAAGCTGCGGCGATTCGACGCGATCCGGCTCATCGAGGTAGCTCGTCTGGCGTTCCTGCCGATGGCACCGGGCGAGATGCCGGTCACCACGGAGGCCGGCGCCGCGCAGGTCGAACTGCTGGCACTGGTTGCTCTCGCCGCCCAGCAGGACACGGCGGCGGTCGGTACCCCCGACCCCGACGCGGTCGAGGATCAGGAAATGAGCCACTTTGTCGCCGAGGCGAAGGAGGAGCTCGACGCGCTTCTCGGTCTTGCACAGATGCGGTCCTTTGCCGCCGTGGACCCGACCGACGAGCTTGCCTTGGTGTCCTTGCTCATCCAGGGCGCCGAGGTGTGGATGCGCAACTCGTCCTACCCGGAGATGGTCGAGGCGACCAATCTTGCGCTCCTTGACGGCGACCCGAACGTCCGCGCGGCGCTGAACGTCGAGCTCGGCTTCGACGCGACCGACGCCCTGGCGGTTCTGGATGCATGCCACGACCTGCAACAGGTCAGCATGAACGACCGCATAGATGCGATGCGCAGAGCGACATTGGACGCGAGGGCGTCCATGCAGGCCGGCCAGGTCGACGATGGGCTGATGGAACTCGCCCGGTCCAGTCTCGTGTCGATGTTCGAGCCCGATGCCAACGGGGCCACGGTCGCGATCGAGGATGTCGTCGCGCACACGGGCATTGCCGAGGAACGTGTCAGAGCCGTCGTCGAACGGTTCCGCCTCGACCTCGGGACAGCCACTCCCGCGGAGGTCGTCGACGCGTTCACAACCGGCAAGAATCCGATGCGTGTCCGACCGCTCATCGTCGGCAACAACGGACGCATCATGCTGCCGCACCCTGCGCTGAACGTGTTCGCCGTCCGGGAGAACCTCGAAGAGCACCTCAAGACGTCGGCCGTGTGGAGCAGGTACGCGAAGCACCGCGGCGACCTTCTCGAGGACCGCACTCGCGCCGCGCTGGGCCGCGTACTCCCTGGCGCCCACTACCGGGACGCATTCGAGTACTACGTGCCCGCGAACGCCGCGGAAGGGACGACCGCCGATCCGGCGAAGTACACCAAGCGCGTCGAGGGCGACCACCTTGTCCTCCTCGACGACGTCGCGATCATCGTGGAGGACAAGGCTGTCGCGTTGAGCGCCCTCTCCCGCGGAGGGAAGACGACACGGATCCGTACTGATCTGACCGGCATCATCACGAAGGCGGCCGAGCAGGCTGGTCGGATGCGGGACGGAATCGAGCGGGACGGAGGCCTGCGCATCGAAGGTGAAGGCTGGGTCGACCTCAGCCACATCCGCGAGATCCACACCATCGCAGTCAGCCTCGACGACCTCTCGACCGTCCTGACTGCCACCGCAGCGCTGGTGAGAGCTGGCGTGCTCAGGCTCGACAACATCCCCTGGACTGTGTCGCTACACGACCTCGAGCTGATCGCCGAACTCGTCGCGCGCCCAGCTGAGTTCCTTCTCTACCTTCGCCGGCGTCGCAACCCTGACGTCACCGTCATGTTCAATGCGTCGGACGAACTGGACCTGTTCCTGTACTTCTTCGAGGCGGGCCTTTGGGTCGAACCCGACCCGGCACAGGTACGTGCCGCGTTCCCGTTCATACCTGAGCCGACCACAGCTGAGCTGCGCCGCTACCGCTCACAGAAGCCGGTCTTCCTAAGCAGTCGTACGGACGCCCTCGACAAGTGGTTTCACACCAAGGAATGCGCTGGCGCAGGTCCCGAATCCGCGCCGAAGCCGGCGATGGTGCCGTCTCCGGTCGCGCCTCTCGTCGATGAACTGCAGTCATGGAACGTCACCGGATGGCTCAGTATCGGCGCGACACTGCTGTCAGGGGCGACGAGCGTCCAGCACAAGTTCGCGCGCCACGGTGACGAACTCCTTGACAAGCCGTTTCCGAATGGCCCAGGCCGCAGTCTCACCCTGCCTATCACGGCCAGCGTCGACCCGGCCGAAGGATGGCTGTTCGTCTGGGCCACTCGCCCGGTCGGAGAGGACTCCGCTGACGCAGAAAAGAACAAGCGTGACTACCTGCGTGCGAAGAAGCACCAGCTCGGCCTCCCGCGAGGCGTCGTCTTCCTGTACGACGAACCGACCCGCGCTCTCGTCGGCGCCTTCTACGACGGACACATCGGGCCGCTCGACACCACGCTGACGGCCACCCTGAGGTCCTTGCGGCCCGCCGCGGATCTTCAGCGCGCGCTCCATCCGAACGCCAAACGGCCGCCGCGCGACACGAGGAGCACTCCGAGACCGAAGCAGAAGCAAAAGCGGAAGCGTTAGTACCTCAACCGAAGTCTGGCGACGGACAGCCAGCGGCCAGGGCGGGGAGTCCCGCGCGGCCAGTTCTGAGCGGCCAGGTTCGGCCCGCATCACATCAGTGATCACCAACCTGAGACTCCGTGACGCGCGCGAACGTGCGTCAGAGATGTGAGATGTGGAGGCCTAGGGCCAGGCTCGGCAGCTTCTCCCACTTTGGCGATGGTGCACCGAGGTGCTGTGCCGCCCCCTCTGCGGTGAGGCGAACCACAGATCGGAAGACCCTGATGCAGTCTTCAGCGTCGTCCAGTCGGAGTGTCGGAGCTGCCTTTGCCTTCGCTGAAGACTTGGGATCGCGGACAGCCCCCAGAATCGGGAGCGAGTGGATCGTGTTGTGGCCGTGGGCGACGTCGTGTCGGACACGCAGCCATTGAGTGATCACCTCAGCGACGTGCTTGGGTTCGACCAGGACGTCTTGGTTTCCCCGGCCGCCGCGCTGAGTCCAAGTCCATGTCGGTCTGGGGTCATAGCCGACTCGCCTGAGGAGCGACTGGGACTGGCTCGGCCCCGGGGTGGAGAACTTCTCCAGCGCAGCGTTGAAGTCGGTTGTCCATCTGTGCATGGCTGCGTGCAGCAGGCGTGTTCCCGCGGGGGCAGTCCGCAGTTCAGCCAGTGCCGAATCCCGCAAGGCCTTGGCTGCGTCCTGGATGAACGCCTGCCAGGATGCGACGGCAAGGACGATCGTGCCTCTGTTCACCGAGGTCTCGACCTTCCGCCGCCCAGGTCCACCGCTGCCCGCGGCCTGGTGAACCGCGATCAGGTTGTCGCAGTGGGTCATCGCCCTAGCGAAGTTGTCCACTGCATCCTGAATATCCATTTCACGGTCTCTTCTCTGCCGAATCCTCCGCCATCTCAGCGCAGTTGATTCTCACCGATCCCCGCCGCCCGAACGCCTTCCAAGGTGCCTGCGCGCCTTGTGATGATCTGCGGGTTTTTGTTGGTGGTGGTTCGGCGTGGTGATGTCAGTGCTGTAGGTATCGGGTTTCTGCTGTTCAGCGTGTTGTGGTCGGTGGTTCGAGTGTGCTCGTGCTCGGGGTTGAGGACGCGCAGGTTGATGAACGCGGCCAACTGCGCCGGCTCGCGGGGTGTGGAGAACTTCAGCAGGGCCTTGGCGGGGGCGCTGACGCTCCCGCTCGTGCTCTTCCCGCTCTCGTCCTTGCTGACGGGCTTGTAGCGGCTCGGTGCCTGCTGCTTCGCGAGGGTCTCCACGATCCGCGCATCGTGCGCCCTCAGCGCCTCCAGCAGCTTGGCGAGACCGCCGAACGCCCTGTTGGTCAGCATGTTGTCCGCCGTCTCATCCGGCCCGAGCAGCACCGGCACCACGAGCGACGCCATCTTGCCCTCGCCCGGCTGCATCCGCAGCGCCCGGCCTACGACTTGGACCAGGTCGAGCATCGAGCCGCGGACGTCGGCCCAGTACACGGAGCCGCAGTGTTTCGTGTCGATTATCTAGACATCTCACCGGGTTATGACGTCAAGCCGCGAGGCCGACGGCGGGGGCGAAGGCCTGTTCCTCGTCGAAGTGAACGCGGTGTCGGAGGCAGTGGTGCAGCTGGCCGAGCATCCGGTTGAAGAGGTTCCTCAGGGCGGAGGCGTGCCAGTCGCCCTTCTCTCGTCGGCGCCCGTAGTGGGCGTGTGCGCCCGTGGAGGCTCGCAGGGAGGCGAAGGCCCAGAGGTAGCCGGCGTGGACGAGGCGATCGTTTTTGCCGTGCCGGCGCCCGACGTACCGTTTCTTGCCGGAGGCGCGGGTGATCGGTGCTGAACCGGCGTATGCCTTCAGCGAGCGGGAATCGGCGAAGCGCGTCTTGTCGTCGCCGATCTCCGCCAGCACCCGGGCGCCGAGCTGGGGGCCCAGGCCCGGGAAGCTGAGGATGATCTCGGCGTCCGCGTGCTGACGGAAGGCTTCTTCGGTGGCCGAGGCGAGGTCGTCGGCGCCTTCGCAGACGGCGTCGAGCTGGCGCAGGAAGGCGAGCATCTGACGGCCCATCGCTTCTTCGATGAGCGTCGGCTGGTGGGCGTACTCGGCTCGGAAGATCGCCTGAAGCCGTGCCGTCTCGTTGTCGACGGCCCGTTTGCGGCCCGCCCGTTTGAGGGCAGCACGGATCTGCGGTTTCGAGAGCTTGGCCGCCGCAGTCGAGGTAGGGGCGAGGGCGAGGACCGTGCGGGCCTCGCGGTGCGCGAGGCCGCCTTCCCGGCCGGTCACGAACGCGGCCAGGGCTGCGGGGTAGTACTCGCGCAGCAGGGATCGAAGCTGGTTGGAGACCTGGACGCGGCTCCAGACCGCGTCCTGCTGGGCGCGGGCCAGGACCGCGATGGATCGGGCGAGTTCGCTGTCCTCGGGCAGAGGGCGGTGCATGGCCAGGTCGGTGCGCAGGATGTGCGCGAGGACCAGGGCGTCGCCGGCGTCGGACTTCTTGCCGGAGACGCCGTGCCGGTCGCGGTACCGGGAGGCGGCGAGCGGGTTGATTGCGTAGACGGGTCGGCCGCCGGCACGGAGGACGGCGACCAGCAGGCCGCGGCTGGTCTCGATCGAGACGGGTATCGGCTTCTCCGCGGAGTCGCCGTGTTCGGCCAGGAGCTCTTGGAGCTTGGAGTAGTCGGCCGCATCATCGGTGATGCGGTCCTTGGCCAGCAGGTCTCCGGCCTCGTTGATCAGGGTCGTGGTGCTTCTCCGCCCAGTCGATACCGCAGAACACGGTCACGCTATCCCCTCCGTAGTGCTATCTGTGCTGGTAGCAAGCACATGCGGGCCGCGCGGCGACCTAATACAAGGACTCGAAGGTCCGCCATCTCACAAGCCGTTCGCGACGCCAGCGCACCGAACGGGCCTCTGTCTAGACCAGAGCTCGATGGCTCGCGGGGTATAGGGGGAGGTCACCGTGCGGCGGGCTCACGCGACGAACGTAGGGGTCGCGTGGCGGCCTGGAGGGCACCGGGGGCTCCGCTCTAGATAAAGGCCTCACGGGCCGTAGGGTCGTTGGAGTCGCACCCGGAGCCCACCGGACCGCCACGCTGATTGGGCTCCGCTAACTACGTATTAGGGGTGTTCGCAGGGTTAGGGACGCTTGGTTTGCTTGCAAAGGATCTTCAGCGCTAGGGATTCCAGTGCCCTGACGCAGCTGCTCGGACTCGTGCTGAGATGTGGTTGGAGAGTTCGGCTTGAGGTGCCTCTCCTCCGAGCCATGTTTCGGGTGCGTCGTGCAGGGCTTTGGCGACGGCGAGTGGTACACGGCATCCGGGCTCTCGCGCAGCAGCGCTGATGGCCTCTGCAACGTCGCTGCTCACCGCACCCTGCTGCCCGCGGATGAGTGAAACTGCTGTCTGTGCACGGACTTGAACCTGGAAATCGCCGGTGAGCATGACCAGGAACCCTTGGACCCGCGGGTCCTGCGCCCGGTGGCCGAGTGCCGATACCAGTCCGGCTGCGGCTCGACGCTGGGAGGCTGAGCCGCGCAGCCAGGCCAGAATCCGGTGTACCGCAGCCGTAGTGTCTGTGATCCCGAGGGCGAGCGTGAGGGCGAACACCGCCTCGGCGAGCTCTGCTGTGCGGTCAGGCCAGATGACGTGTCCCTGAACCGCTGCGGGACCGCTGGCTAGGGCGTCCCGCAGTTGGGACGCCACCGGGTCGGGGAGTTCGCTCGCACGTTGGCCAAGGATGCGTACGGTGCTGATCTTGTCGTCCTGGGCTACGCCGGGTTCGGCGACGACGTCCATGATCGGATCCCACTGCGCAAGCTCCGGGTAGGTGAGGTTGCAGGCGGCCAGGGTGCGTGCGTAGTCGGCTCCGCTGTGCTGCCACACGCTGCGGCGAGCCTCTTCCACGAGTTGGCAGCATCTGGAGACGGCGATGTCGATGATGACCTGAGCGGCCGTAGTGTTCAGTGTCGTGGCCGATGCCAACTCTCCTGCCGCTTCCATGTCAGCTTCTTCGGCGCGTCGCGTCAGCTCGGCTTCCGCCTCGGTGTCACCGCACTGCATAAGCGCACCCAGCATGGTTGCGGACAGAAGTGACCGTTCCTGGTCGAGCGCGGCGGCGCGGATCTGATCGGCTCGGGTGGCGAATGCCGAAGGCCGAAGGCAGGTAACGAGTCGTGTCAGGTCGTCTTCGACCCTGCTGCTCTTGTCGCGAGAGAGGTCATCCAGCAAGAACGTGACGGCTTGCTCGTGCGAGGTGTCGCTGGCGGCGGCCAATACTCCGCACAGTGCGCGGTTGGCGAAGTGGTCGACCCTGAAGCTTGGACGTACCCGCTCGGCGAATGGAGCAGGTTCCCTGAGCAGGCTCAGGCAGTGTTCTGCGGCTTCGTCCGCCGCAGACTGATCCAGCAGGTCACCAGCATGCTGCAGGAGCATGAGTTTGGAACGGGCGTTGGTGTGTGTCCAAGGCGCGACTGCCGAACGCTGCAACGCGCCACGCACGGAAATGGCCGGCCCGGCTGCCCACAGTCGTTGAACCGCGATCTCCAGATCTTCACGACAGCCGTAACGCCGCAGCTCATCCAAGGCCTTCTCCAGCCCCTGAAGCGCGAGTTGGCCCGACGACGCTGTCGCTTGCGAGCTCAACTCGTCTGTCTGCTGTGGCCCGTTCAGCTGTTCTGTGCTGGCACTTCGCCAGGCCACTTCATGGTGCATGATTTCGTGACGCGAACGTTGGGCGAGGGCTGCTGCTGCGCTGCCGCGGGCACCGGCGAGCGCCGCAGACAGCCACGCACCGTGCAGGAGGCCTTGGGCATCCGCCAAGAGTTGGAGGTCGATGTCGTCGCAGTTTCCCCATGCCTTGAACGCCGACTTATCGTGGCCAGCCAGAGCCCAGCTGATCGACTGAGACCGCCACCACGAGGTGGCCGTGTCTCCAGCAGTCAGTGTCGCCTCGACTTGTTCTCCTGTGGTGTCCCACGTTGAGGTCTCGAAGATGAATCTGGCCGCGGATGCGCTGATGGCTCCAGCCGTGACGTCGTCGACGTCGAGAATCAGGGTCCGCTGAGCGCTTGCTGCCAGCGTGCGCGCCTCGTCGATAGCTCCGCGCTCAGCAAGGGTGATGGCGCGGTGCATGAGTACCCAGGCGTGGTCGATAGGGGACAGGTCAGTACCGGCGGCGGTCAGCGCCGCTTCGGCCTCGTCCCAGCGTTCCGCATGGCTCAGTGCGACGGCTGCGGTCACGGCGCAGGCGGCGATGCGATATCCCGGCTGCGTATCCCGCTTCTGCGGCTTGGGGTTTTGAGAACGGCTGGTCGCAGACACGAGGTCGAGCAGGGGCCCCGATTCCCCGGAGGTGACGAACTCACGGAGGACGGCGAAGAATCGCCATCGCCAGTCGCCAGACTGAGCCGATGCTTCGGCCAGATTCGGATTGCTGCCGCCCTTGACATACCTGATGCAAGGCGTTCATGCGCTCCTGGACGATCAGGGCGATGGCTTCCTCGGGCTCAAGGGTGCGTTTGTAGCCAGTGTTGGGATGTGGGGCAATGAGCCTTGGCGCCAGCAGGGCGTGGCGCAGTGCCTGACCGGGAGCCACTGCCTTCGCGCTCGCAGCGAAAGACGTTCCCTGCAAGGCCGGCGGGCTCTTCGCCGAGGAAGCTACCGCCATGAGGGCGCCCAGGCTGGCTTCATCGACTCGCTGGTCGGCCGGAACGAGGACCTTGTAGCCCGTTCCGGTGCTTTCTACGACCTCCTTGGTGACATGTACCCAGTACGACACCCGCTCCTTGGGGTCATGCAGCACAAGCAAGTGGGGATGGGCATGTTGCACCCAGTTCTCGAAGTGCTTGGGACCGGCTTCCTTGTACCACCATCCGACGACGCGATCGTGCTGGTCCTTCTCGACAGTCTGGAAGTAGGTGTCACCGGTTTTTACTTGCGCGATCACGACGACCGCCCGGTCGAACAGACGCTCATCACGCACCTGCAGGAAGACGTCGATGCCCAAGTCATGACGATGGTTCTCTTGCGGACCCCAGCCGAGGTCCGCGAAATCCGCCATTACCCGGGACACGCCGGCGCTGCCGGTTTGTTCCTGCTCGCTGGCGCGCATGCTGCTTGAACTCCTCTCGGCCGATGAGCGGGCCGCTGATACTTCAGTCGCCAGCCTCGCAGGCCCTGGCATCGCGGCAGAGGATCAGCAAAGTGGCGCCTCTGGATTCCTTCTCACGGACCAACCTGAGTCGGAGTCCGGGGATCGTTTTATCTGCCGGTGGTGGCGGTGTGGGGGACGTTTGTTCCTGTTGCCACCTGCGCTGATGGTGCTGGCCGGAGTGCCGTACGCGGGGCTGTGGGTGGTGGTTGTGTTTGGTGTGTGGACCCCGACTTGCGGCGGAGCGTGCTGTTTCTCCGGTGACCGGTTTGGTGCGGTGGGTAGTGGTCGATGCCCGTTCGTTTGATCTGCAGCCGGAGGCGGTGCCTACCTCGTCTCGCTGCGGGCGAGGGGCTGTTCGCCGAACACCGAGCGCGCTTACGCCGGGCGGGTCGCTCTGTATCTGAACTACTGCCGGATGCGGCGGCTGGACTGGAGTAGTCTCGGGTTTCTGGGGCTGGCCGGGCTGCAGCAGTGGCTGATCGAGACTCCTGTTCCGCCCCGTGCTGGCCGGATGCGGCCTGGGCTTGTCCGGTACCGGTCGGGGGACGGCGAACGCGGTGATGACGGTGGTGGGGGAGTTCCTGCGGTTCGGCGGTGTGCACGGCTGGGTGCTGGCCGACACGGCCGGTCTCCGGTCGGAGCCGAAGCTGCTGCGCTTCACCCCGCCCGGCTACGACAGCGGCGAGTCGGGCCGGCGGCGCCAGGTACGGGCGGCCGCATTCCGCTTCCAGATCACTGAACCCGGCTATGAAGACCTCAGCGATGAGCAGATCCGCCGGATGATCGCCTTCGCGCCCAGGGCCCGGGACCGTTTCCTGATCGCCCTGCTGGCGTGTACGGGGCTGCGGATCGGCGAGGCGCTCGGCCTGCACCGCGGCGACATGCACCTGCTGGCCTCCTCGCGTGCCGTGGGCTGCGGCATCGAGGGCCCGCTGAGAGCGAGGCCCAGCAAATCCAGGGCCTGCTGCACGCGGCGGTCGTAGACCGCCATCCGCTCCGGCGCCGCTGCGGTAAGGATCGCCGATGCCTCCCAGACGGTGCTGCGCCCTGCCCGGGCCGCTTCGGCGCGTGGCGCATCCGTGTCGCGGACCGCCTGAACGGCGCGCGCGGTGACAGCGCGTACCTCAGTGTCGGGCAGGGACATGAGCTTCGAAGCCCACGGAGTCTGAGCGGACAGTCGTTTCCACATCACCAGCGCCCCGATGTCCGCCTTGCCGAGGCAGCCAGCTTCCCTCGCCCGCCGTGCGACCTCCTGGAACACTTCGTCGTAGTACGGCGAGACGTCGGACAGGTACGACGCTCGCGCCGCTACCAGCACCTCCCACACACTGCTGAAGCCTTCCGGCGAGTCCGTCATGTCGCTCAGCTCCATTTCATGCCGATCGCGGTCAATTCGTCGATCCGCTCGGGTGCGAGGCCCGCCCTGCGGGCCCGGGAGTTGGCGATGAATACGCCGAGAGCCTGCTCGGCATCGCCGACGGTTTCGATATGCGATCGGGGGACGTTCAGGTGCCCTTCGCGGTGTGCGTACTGACGGGCGGCTGCGAGATTCGCGGCCCACATCTGCGCCCGGCTACGCCGTGGGACAGCTGCCCGGGCAGCAGCCCTCTCTGTCTCCTCGAGCGGCTCGAGCCCGAGGGTCTCGGCAAGCAGCCACTGCTGTGCGGGGGCCAGCGCGTCCCACTCGGTGCGCTGGACTTGGGCCCAGTGACCGATGTCCTCGCCCTGGATGATGAGCAGGCGGGCGTCGTCGGGCAGGGTGCCGCCGCCGGCGAGGTGGGTACGGGCCAGGTGGAAGCAGCGCTGCCAGGCCACTGGCCATGCAGGGCACCAGGCCGGGTCTATGTCGTCCAGCTCCTGCCGCCGCTCAGGACTCAGGACACCCGCAGCACCGTCCGCGGGCTCTGCTTCCTCGGCCGTGTCGGCACGTCGTGCGGCGGTGCGCTGGTTCTTCAGCCAGACGCCGACCGGGTAGCCCTGCCAGGTGGCCTCGTGCGGGGCGAGGAGATGACCGTGTTCAGCGGCCCAGCCACGTGCGGCGGCCAGACCTTCCTCGAAGGCCACCGAGTACCGGGACCAGATCATCCCGGTCTCCTCCAGCTGCCGCACCCGGTCTTCGACAAGATCACCCTGCCGGTGCGTACGTCGCTGGACAGAGATCCACACGCCCAACGGGAACCCGTCGGGGGTCGTGTACCCATAAGGGACACGCAGATGGCCGTGGTCTGTGTGGTAGGCGAGGGCGGCCTGCAGTCCCCGCCGCCAGTACTCGCCCTCGGGCTTGAGGACCCGCGCGGTGATGAACGCCGCCAGCTTCACCGGGTCCCGCGGGGTGGAGAAGGACAGCAGCCCCTGCGCTGGCCCACTCACCCCTCCTTCAGCCGACACCTGGCCTCCACCCGACGAGGGACGGCCAGCAGTCTGGAGGACGGCGAGCTGCTCGACAGCTTCGGTGTCGTGCGCGCGCAGCGCGGTCAGCACCTTGGCCAGGTCCGTGTACGCCTTGGAGACGAGCATCTCGTCGGGCTGCTCGCCCGGCCCGAGGAACACGGGCACCACCAAGGAGGCAGTCTTGCCTTCCCCGGGCTGCATCCGAAGTGCCCGCCCCACGGCCTGAACCACATCAGGGGCGGAGCCGCGGACATCTGCGAAGACGACCGCGTCGCAGTTCTTCGTATCGACACCCTCGCCGAGAACGCGCGCCGATGACAGCACGCTCCGCTCCATCACCGCCTCGTCCGTGATCCCCGTCGAGAAATCCTCCAACACCCTGCGCCGGTGTGCTGTCTTGTGCTCCCCACACAACCAGTCCGCCCACACCAGCTCCGGCCCCGGATATGCCGCCTGATCGCTCTCCCACAGCGCCTTCGCCACCTGCCCCAGCCCGCTTGAGAACGCCTCCGCCTCACTGGTGCGATGGTGAAAGGTCAAGATCCTGCGCAGCCGGTGTTCCGCCGCCGTCTTCAGCACCGCCGTCTGCAGCGCCGCGAGCCGCATCCCGCGCACCGCATCCGTCCGTCCCTCACCGCCGACCAGCTGGACGGCCTGGACCTGAGGGTCGGCGATGTCCACGCAGACCACCTGGTACTGCGCGATCAACTCCCGCTCGATCGCCCGCGACATGGGCAGCCGGTACACCACCGGCCCGAAGACCCCTTCGTCGTCCATCGACGCCACCAACCGTGCAGGCCCACGGCCGCCCCCACCACCGGCGCCCTCCTCAGCAGCGACCTCCCACAACCGCGGAGTGGCTGTCATGTACAGGCGCCGCACCGCCGGCACCCGGCCGTTGTCGTGCACCGCGGCCCACGGCTTCCCCAGCGCCCCAGAGGTCCGGTGCGCCTCGTCCACCACCACCAGATCCCATGGATCCAGCCCCGCCGTATGCGCCCGCTCCAACACCCCGAGCCCCACCGCCGCATACGTGGCGAACACCGTGCACCGCTCCACCCCGTGCAGCCACCCGGCCAGCTCCGCCGCATCCGTCGAACACGGCACATCCAGCGCCCCGCCCTCGCGCTGCGCACACACTCCGAACATCCGCCCGCCACGACCACCCGCCCGCCAGGCACCCACCATCTGCCCCAACAGATCCAAGGTGGGCACCAGCACCAACACCCGCCCGGCACGCAGCTCCTGCGCCGAGTGCACTGCGATCAGGCTCTTGCCGGACCCCGTAGCCGCAATGACCTGGACCCGCAGCCCTCCCGCCGGCTGTACCGAACCTGTCGGCTGCCCCAGAGCGCGGACTACCGCATCCACTGCCTCGACCTGATGAGGGCGAAGCCGCTGCTGCTGACCCGACACGCGATCTCCCCGCCTTTCTCGCTGCCCGTAGCGGGGGCAGTAGGCCCCTAGAATGGATTCTAGCCGCAGTCACTTTGATACACAGGCGCTCCTGCCAGGCCCCACCCCACTCAGCATCGGACACGCTCCGTCACTATCGCATGCACCGAGGAAGCCCTGAACGGAACTAGACACATCAACCTGCGGTAGGGACATCCGTGAGATACTCCCTACCCTCCGAGCGACCGGACCGACGGGCCGTCAGAATGGTGGATCAGCGCCCTGTTGACCGGGTTCACGGATCTCCTCCACTCCCAATTTCACCTACCGGGAACGGATAGCGTTCGACTGCCGTGCGAACCGCTGGGCCAGCGCGTCGACACCATGACCAGCGGCATGAAGCTCCAGGAGCAGCTGCTCGTCCTCGCCCGACCACCGTTGGTATGCGTTGCCGTGCTGCTTCCTGACCTCGTCTACCGAGTAGGCCCGAGACGACGACGAGGGAGTGCCCGAGGACAGTTCCACTGCGCTCAGTGAAACCAAGGGGAAAACACCCACCTCAACGCCGTGCAGCCAGAACGTGACTGAACCTTCCTCGAATGTCAGCACGTCCGTTTCCAGATCGATGACTCTGCGCATGACGTCCGGATCTTTGGGGTCGAGTATGAAGTCGGCAAACCTTAAACGGATCTGATACCGGGGCACATCGGTCATGAAGATCACTATGCCCAACGAGACCACTGGTCAAGCATGCTGACACCCTGCCAGCCAGGCCCGCGACAGCGGGCCCGGGCTCGAAAGACGAAGCCGGAGAGCCCCAAGGCGGGGGAGCGAAGCGGACCTGCCCCGTGATCCGCAACGCGGATCACTCCGCCGGCTTGCCAGCGGCACTTCGGTATGGCCCGCAACGCGGCCATACTTTTGGCTGTTGGAGCGAAGCGGAGACAGCCGGCGCGGCTTGCCGCGCCCCGATCCGCACCGCGGATCGGTTGCGCCCCGCAACGCGGGGCGCTTTCACTCCCCAGCGCGCAGCGCTGGGGACCCCCTCCGCGGGG
>NZ_JBWLKN010000050.1:0-27172 GCF_059026195.1 Streptomyces sp. A01
TCCGCCCTCGTCGGCCTCGCCGCCGAACACCAACTCGTCGCCACCGTCGAGGACAACGGCCGCGTCGGCGGCGTCGGCATGGCGCTCAGGCAGGCCCTGCGCGACGCTGGGGTGGACACGCCCGTACGGGACTTCGGCCTGCTCCAGAAGTTCTACGAGCACGCCAGCAGGGCCGACGTCCTGGCGGAGTCCGGGCTGACGGCGGCCACGATCGCCGAGGCCGTCGATGACGTTTTCGCCTCCGTTGACCCGCTGTTGCTCAGCGGCGCCTCGTGACCGTCCGGGTGCCACCCGCCGGACGTCCGGCCACGCGCCCGGGCACACACCAGCGGACGCCGGAGGGAACTTCACGAGGGTCAGGGGCCGTACGGCCGGTATAGGGGGTCGGCGGGCCGCCACAAGGGCCCGACCCGAACGGTGCGGAGCCGTCCGCGCACGATCCGTCCGCGCCGCTCCGCATGTCCACCGGGAATTGCCATACCCGCCCCCGCGTATAGCAAGATCTTGCCCGGTCCACGTTCCGCTCTCGTGCCGCATGGCAGGTTTACCCGGCGGTTCGCCCATTCCGCCTTCCTGGCCTGGAACGTTCCCTACCGGCAAGTTCTTGTCCGTAGCGACGTCACAGAGCCACTTCATAGCGTCACTCTCATGGTGTCCTCGCTTACCGATGCCCCGCCCGCGCCGGTCCCGTTCTTCACGCAGGCGGAGTCCTTCAAGGAGCTTTGGCCTCTCATCACCCGACATACGGACGATGTGTTCGACCGAGGCAAGTTCTCCCACGGACGTAAGGTGGCGGAGTTCGAGCGAGCCATCGCCGAATACACCGGCGCCCGGCACGCGATCGCCGTCAACAGCGGCACCGACGCGCTGGTGATCCTGCTGCGCGCCGCCGGGATCGAACCGGGTGACGAGGTCATCGTCCCCGCCTTCTCGTTCTTCGCCTCCGCCTCCGCCGTCTCCCTGGCCGGAGCCACGCCTGTCTTCGCCGACATCACCACCGACGGCGACTACGGCCTGGACGCCGCCTCCGTGGAGGAGGCCGTCACCGAGCGCACCCGCGCCATCATGCCCGTCCACCTGTTCAGCCAGCTGGCTGACATGACAGCGCTGTCAGAGCTGGCCCGCCGCCGGGACCTGATGCTCATCGAGGACAGCGCCGAGGCGATCGGCATGCGCTGGGACGGCACGCACGCCGGGCTCCTCGGCGCGGGCGGAGTGCTGTCGTTCTTCCCCACCAAGACACTCGGCGCGCTGGGTGACGCGGGCATGGTCCTCACCGACGACGACGAACTCGCCGACCAGGCGGCCGTCCTGCGGCACCACGGCCGGATGGGCAAGACCATCGACCACATCGCCGGGATCTCCAACCTCTCCCGGGTGCCGGGCACCAACAGCAAGATGGACGACATCCAGGCGGCCGTCCTGATGGCCAAGATGACCCGCCTCGACCGGGACATCGCACGCCGCCGGGAACTCGCCGACGCCTACACGGAGCGCCTCCACGGCGCCGACGGCGTCCTGGCCGTGCCCCGCCTGGTGCCCCGCTCCGCCGACTCCGAGCCGGTCTTCTACGTCTACCAGGTCGAGATGGAGGCCAGGGATGAGCTGGTGGCCCATCTGACGGCTCGTGGCATCGGCACCGAGACGTACTACCCCCGGCCGCTGCACACCCAGCCCTGCTACGCGGACGCGGGCTACCAGGCCGGAAGCCTCCCCCATGCGGAGGCCGCCTGTGAACGTACGCTGGCACTGCCGCTCTACCCGGACCTGACCGAGGCACGGTTGGAGACGGTCTGCGCCGCCATCTTCGACTTCTACGCCGGAAGGCGATGACATGGCCACCATCCCGTTCTTCCCCCCGGACCTCTTCGAGGAGGACCGGCAGGCGTTCAAGGACCTGCTCTTCGAGGTCGGCACGGACGAGGAGCAGAAGTTCATCCTCGGGCGGCGCACCGCGGAGTTCGAGGAGGAGCTGCGGCGCACCACGGGGGCCGAGCACGTCATCGCGTGCTCCAGCGGCACGGGTGGCCTCAACCTCGCTGTGCAGGCCCTCGGCATCGGGCCCGGCGACGAGGTCATCGTGCCCGCGTTCTGCTGCCAGCCCGTCGCCAGCTCGGTGACCAGCGTGGGCGCGACCCCCGTCTTCGCCGACGTCAACCCGCACACCATGGTCATGGACCCGGAAGCGGCGGAGCGCCTCATCACCGACCGGACGCGTGCGCTCATGCCCGCCCACGTCTTCTCGATCATGGCCGATATGCCCCGCTTCAACAAGCTCGGGCGCGACCGGGGCCTGAAGGTCATCGAGGACGCGGCCGTCGCCCAGGGCGCCGTGCTCGACGGCGTGCCCTCCGGGCGCTGGGGCGACGTCGGAGTCTTCTCCTTCTTCCAGGTCAAGGCGTTCGGCACGGTGGGCGAGGGCGGCGCGGTGCTCACCGACGACCCCGAGCTGGGCAAGGTCGTCCGGATGCTGCGCAACCACGGCCAGGATGGCATCACCCGCTTCCTGCACCACCGCATCGGCCAGAACAGCCGGTTCGACGAGATCATCGCGGCGTTCCAGCTGCACCGGCGCGCGGGCTTCGACGACCGGCTTGAGCGCCGCGCCAAGATCGCCGACTACTACACGGAGCGCTTCGCGCCCCTGGCGGGGCGGGGCGTCCTCGCCCCGCCCGCGGGCCGCAACGGCCGCTGCTACTACGTGTACTCCCTCCTCGTCGAGCAGCGTGCCGACCTGCGGACCTGGCTGACGGAGAAGGAGATCGGCACACACGTCTACTACCCGGTCCCGCTGCCGCGCCAGCCCGCCTTCGCAGGGTTCGCCCCCGAAGGCGGGCACTGGCCCGGCGCCCAGCGCGCCAGCGACCACAACCTGGCCATCCCCATCTGGCCCCATCTCACCGACAGCCAGGTGGAGTACATCGCTGACTCGGTCTGTGAATTCTTCGACTAAGGAGCTTTCCATGACCACCAAGCTGGTCGTAGTGGGGCAGGGATACGTCGGCCTGCCGCTCGCCGTGGCGGCCGCGGAACACGGCTACCAGGTCGTGGGGTACGACATCGATGAATCCCGGGTGAAGAAGCTGGCCGTAGGGGACTCCTTCGTCGGCGACGTCACCGTGGAACGGCTCGGCGCCGTACTCGACCGGGGCACCTACCAGCCGAGTATCGACACCGACGACCTGGCGGGCTTCGACATGGCCGTCATCACGGTTCCCACCCCGCTGCACGAGGGCGTCCCCGACCTCTCGCACATCGAGGCCGCGGGCCACGCGCTCGCCGTACGGCTGCGCCCCGGTGCCACGGTGGTCCTGGAATCCACCAGCTATCCGGGCACCACCGAGGAAGTCCTCGCGCCGCTCCTGCGCAAGGGCTCGGGACTGGAGCCGGGGGCCGACTTCCACCTGGGTTACAGCCCCGAGCGCATCGACCCGGGAAACGCCAACTGGACGTTCGAGACCACGCCCAAGGTGGTATCCGGTATCGACGCGGCGTCGCTGGCGAGGATCGAGACGTTCTACGCCTCCATCGTCCGGGAGGTCGTGGTCGCGAAGTCGACGCGCGTCGCCGAACTCGCGAAGGTCATGGAGAACACCTTCAGGCACGTGAACATCGCGCTCGTCAACGAACTCGCCACGCACGCCGAGGGAATAGGCGTCGATGTCTGGGACGCCCTGGACGTCGCCTCCACCAAGCCGTTCGGCTTCATGCGGTTCACGCCGGGCCCGGGGGTCGGTGGCCACTGCCTGCCGGTCGACCCGCTGTATCTGTCGTGGAAGGTCGAGCGGAACTCCAGCAAGCGCTTCCGGCTGGTGGAGCTGGCGGACGAGCTGAACAACCAGATGCCGGAGTACGTGGTACGCAAACTGACCCGCGGCCTCGACCGGCGGCACCAGACCGTCACCGGCTCGCGCATCCTGATGCTCGGCCTCGCGTACAAGCCGAACACCGGCGACGTAAGGGAATCCCCGGCGCTGCCGATCGCCAGGATGCTCATCGAGGCGGGCGCGACGGTCCGGGTCGCCGACCCGCACGTGACCGAGAGCCCCGACATCGCCGGCCTCCTCCAGGTCGAACTCACCCCGGAGGAGATCTCCCGGGCTCACGCCGTGCTCATCGTCACCGACCACGACGCCTTCGACTACGACGCCATCGCCTCGTCGGCGCGGTACGTATTCGACTGCAGGCACCGGCTGCCTGTCTCGGAGGACATCGAGTCGCTCTGAGCACGGGCACCACCGGCTGACCACCGGCACCAGTCACGGGCCACCGCGTGCCGCCGCACGCAAGGGGGTCGCAGCCGCGTCCGGGAGCCGGCAGCGCTGAGTGCCCGGCGGGTGTTCCGCCCCCCGCCGGGGCGCGCCTCTCTTCGGTTGTCGCGCTGGCCCTCGCGTGGTCCTGCCGCGCCGTGGGCCGTACCGCGGTGTCCGCTGCCGCGCTGTGTGCGCGGCGCTGAACGTTACGCCCGCGTACGGCTCGTGGGGTGAGCGTGAGCTATGCCGAGCGCGGCCCTCGGCGAGGACGCATACCGAAGGTAACGCGCGTAACTCGGGCAGGACTCGACCAGTCCGGAAGGGAAGGGGCCGCCGTTCTCGTCAGCCCCGGACCTGCTCGCCCCGTGCGTGGACGGGGGGCGAGGTGGAAGGCTGGGCGGGAACGGAGGGCACGGACGCGTAGCGCGCGAGATCGAGAGCCAGCACGGACTCGGTACCCGCCGGGCTGTCGATGACCGGGTCGCAGGCCAGGACGGCCTGGTGGAGGTTGCGCATCCGGGGCGAGGGCTCAAGACCGAGGTCGTCGTGCAGCACCTGCCGCAGCCGCTTGACGACTTCCAGCGCCTGGGCGCGGCGGCCCGAGCGGTACAACGCGAGCATGAGCTGCGCGTGCAGGTTTTCGTGAGTCGGGTACTTGGTGACCAGGGCGCTGAGCTCGCCGAGAAGTTCATGGTGGCGGCCGAGGCGCAGATCGGCGTCGATGCGCTGCTCGTGCACGCTGATCCGGTCCTCTTCGAGCCCCACGAGGTGGGCTCGCAGCACCGGGCCCGCCTGCACATCGGACAGCGCGGAGCCCTGCCACATCGTCAGCGCGCGGGTCAGCAGCGAGGACGCGGCGAAGTCGTCCCGGTGCAGTTCGGAGCGGCCCTCACGCACGAGTGCGGTGAAGATGTTGGCGTCGAGTTCGTCATTGCGCACGGCCAGCAAATAACCGCCGTCCCGGGTCTCCAGAACACGGCGCGCAGCTTGTAAACTGCCGATGCGCGGAACTCTGCGCAAAGTGCGCCTCAGCTGGAGGATGTAGGACTGCAAAGTGGAGAGCGCCGTGTTGGGCGGCGATGTCTCCCAGAGTTCATCGATGCATGTGCTGGTGGAAACGACCTGATTGGCGTTGAGCAGCAGCAGGGCCAAAAGCTGCCGTTGTTTTGGTGCGGTCGGGGTGTAGGAGCGCCCCTGCTCGTACATGCGAAGCGGGCCCAATATGGCAAATTCCATGACGTTCTCGTTCACCTTCCAGAAGAGTGTGACGAGAGGCTCGATGAGTAGGGACGCATAGGCAGGGCACGCAGGCAAGGCGTCGTCGCAGCGCGGGAGTCACTACGCGAATGGTCCCGCTTCGATCGCTCCGCTGGGGGACGGGCGTCCACCACTGTTCCGCCGCACCTGTCTCCATGTGCCCTTATCGCGTCGCCTGTTCATCCCCCCGTGGCTGAAAGTCGAGCAAATCTGGAGCCAGCAGGCAGTCTATGTCACCTCAAGTCGGTCGTTCAACAGTTCACCAGTGAGTCGCTAGTTCCGCATGATGGAGCGTGTTCGGGCTTCGAACGATCCAGATGGTAACCCGCTTTGAGCTGTGTACCTATGGCTCTTGCGGCTCTAGGACGGACGGCCATCGGAGCGCCTATTTCTCCAGCGCGACCAGCATTCGGCAGCCTTGGTCCATGCCAGGCGCCGAGTTGCCGAGGGTACCCCGTTGACGTCCGTCACGTGTGAAGACATGTGAAACTTGTGACACGCGTGAACCCCCGTCACCTGTTGAGGTGGCGGGGGTCGCGGTTGCTTACAAAAGGTGAACGGGCGGGGCGTCAACGGCCTTGCTGGTCAATGCAGTTGTGCGGGCGCGCTGAAGGAGCGCGAGTGGCTGAATCAGGCGAGGCCGGCCAGCTCCCAGCGCGGCGTCCGCTCATACCGTGGTTGCCATACGCTCCGGCACAGGAAGCGCAGAGGGGGCGAGAGCAGCTCAAGAATCTGGTTCCGGGTGCGGTCGGGGGCGCCGTCGAGCAGCCACGGGAAGAATGACGCCACGCCCTTCAGGCCCACCTGGCGACGCTGTTCGTCGCAGAAAGCGTCCCATTCCCGCTGGCTTATCAAGCTCTGCACCAGCGGAAGCGCCTCGGCTTCCTCGTGGTCGAGGTGGGAGAGCAGCGAGGTGGAGAAGTCCTCGGCGTACTCGCGGAGCCGGAAACGCCGGTCGTGGGCGAGCGCGGCGTCGATCTTCCTGATCATGGGGTCCATGTCGGCGTGCTCGGCCTCCATGGACTCCAGGACCTCCAACTCCCGATGCTGACCGGCCAGCTTCGCCCGCATGGCGGGCCAGAGCACGCAGTCCTTCGCGGTGCGCTGGATCGCCAGATACCGCTTGAGCGTCTGCCAACCCGCCCTGATGGAGGCGCCGTCCCGGGCGTCCTCGCTGCACGAGGCGGACATCAGCAGGGCCACGTCGCGGCGGAAGGCGTTGTGCACCGCGTACGTCATCGTCAGATCGGCCCGACTCTGGCTGCGGGTCCCGGCTATGGCGCTCAAGAGCTGCCTCCTCATGGGCGAGAAGTCTGGTGCAGGTTGCTCCGAATCTTCGGAACAGTGTGCACCTCAACGTCCTCTGGTGCAAGTTGTTCCACAGCGAGAATGCTCTCCTGACCGGCCAACCAGTCGAGTCCGGGCATCTCAAACCCCCTGTCGCTACCCTCGGGAACCAGCCACATCGGCACTGTGATCAGGCCAACCGCCTGCGGACTGGCGGGACTTGACGAAGGTGCCGGTGTTGTGCGGCAGGTTACTGGCGCCTGAGGACTTCCGTACCCGCCCCGCCGCGGGTGTGTGTGCCCGGCTGCGGGGCGCACGTGTTCGCGGCGGGGGAGTGCGTGCGCGCCCCGACGGCGCACGTCTTCCCGGCCGCCCTGGGGGCCCTGGGTGCCGGGCGGGGCCGGTGTCGTCCGTCGCCGGACCGGCGCGCGCACGCGCGGCCCGCTGCGGGCGGCGTGCCCGCGCCTTTTCGCCAACCTTTCGCCTTGTGGAAGCACGGCCGCCACTCGGCATTGATCCTTCCGTATAACGATTTCCGCTGACGGTAAACCATAAGGCCGCGGGCGACGCCCATTCGCGTACGGGCCCCATGATGTTCCGATGTGAATTATGTGACCTGAAATAATTCCCTCGGTGCGAGATCTGCGTGCTGAACAGCGGCAATGCGCGGACATGATCGCCCGCATGGCCTTGTCTCGCTACGCCGACCATAAGGCCGGGCAGCCGGCGCCTGTGCGCATTCCCTCGCCGAGCCGTGGCGCGGCGGCGCTGCGCTGGGCCATGCCCGCTCTCTGCGGATACGTCGCCGTCCGGCTGGTGGGGATTCTGGCCCTGTGGGCTGCGGCTTCGCCTGCTGACAAAAGCGTCATCAAACTGCTCAACGGCCGCTGGGACTCGCTGTGGTATCTGCGGGTGGCGGAGTCCGGTTATGGCGTCGACATTCTCCTCGCCGACGGAGGCGTCCATTCCAATCTGGCATTCTTCCCGCTCCTCCCGGCTCTGGAACGGGGGTTGTCGTGGATCACGCCGGTGAGTGCGGCCGGCGCCGGTCTCGCGGTCAGCTGGATTGCCTCGCTGTTCGCCGCCTGGGGGATCTTCGCCGTAGGTGCCCATCTTCAGGGTCGGCGGACCGGCATGGTGCTCGCGGTGCTGTGGGGCGTTTATCCGACCGCGTACGTCCAGTCGATGGCGTACACCGAGACGCTGTTCACCGCACTGGCCGCCTGGGCGCTCTACGCCGTGCTGACCGGACGCTGGGTGTGCGCGGGGGCGCTGTGCGCGCTCAGCGGGCTGACCCGCCCCTCGGCCGTCGCGCTGATCGCGGCCCTGGTGATCCCGGCGGCTGCCGTCATGGTTCGCGCGTCGCGGCACGGAGCGGCATGGGGCGAACTCGCCCGTGGACACTGGAGATTGCTCGCGGGCGCCGTCCTCGCGCCGATGGGCTGGCTGGCGTATGTGGCGTTCGTCGCCGTACGGAGAGACAGCCCGCTGGCCTACTTCGAGGTGCAGGCGGAGTGGGGCAACAGCGTCGATGGCGGCGCGGCCCTCGCGGGCTACGTGGCAGGGCTCTTCGCCGCGGGGAACATCCTCGGCGGGCTCGGGCTGTGTGCCGTGTTCGCGCTGCTGGGCCGGCTGCTGCTGCTCTGCGTACGGCTGCGGTTGCCGTTGCCCGTGCTGCTCTACTGCTTCTGCGTGGTCGCGGTCTCCCTGATCGGTTCCGGCTACTTCACCTCCCGGCCGCGCCTGATGATGCCCGCCTTCCCCCTGCTGATCCCGGCAGCCGTCGCACTGCTGAGGCTGCGGTGGGTGTGGCGGACGCTGGTTCTCGGGCTGCTCGCCGTCGCCTCCGGCGCGTATGGGGCGTTCGTGCTCTTGGGCCCCGGCCCCCGTGAGGACACGCCGGATGGAGGTGCCCTGCCGTCCCTCAGGCCGTCGGCTGGTCGGCGATGGCCTGGCTGAGGGCCCTGTGCCGGGCGGTCTCCCTGGCCTGCGGCCAGATCAGGCCCAGGGTCGAATCGGGCAGGCCGATGACCGGAACGAATCTGACGTCGCCGCGGCCCTGGTGGGTGGCGGTCGGCGCGCAGAAGAGCATGGCGCCCCGGAGCGCGGCGACGGCGGACAGGCCCTCCTGGAGTGTGCTGATCAAGGGCCCGGCGGGGATCGGACGGCCGCCCGGGGTGGTGGGCGGAGCCATGAACTCGCGCCAGTAGCGGGGGGCCGGGCCGCCCAGACCGATGAGGCGGCACTCGGCCAGCTCCTCGGCGGTGACCGACGCGCGGCCGGCGAACGGATGCCGGGTGGAGACCGCGAGCAGCTGCGGCTCCTTGGAGAAGACCGTACCGACGACGAGGTCGGGCTCCTCCACGGGCAGGCAGACGAGCGCCGCGTCCACGTCGCCGCGCCGCACGGCACCGAACGGGTCGGCCAGCGGTATCTCGACGGGAGCGATCTCGCACCCGGGATGCCGTTCCCTGAAGGTGCCGATCGCCTCCATGATCCGCTCATCGGCCGCCCCCAGGAATCCGACCCGCAGCGTGCCGTCGAGACCCTGGGCCGCCGTGCGCGCGCCCTCGACCGCGGTACGCAGCGCGTCGTACGCCGGGCGCAGTTCGGCCAGGAAACGCTCGCCGGACGGGGTCAGCCACACGCGGCGGCTGGTGCGCTCCAGCAACCGGGCGCCGATGCGGCGCTCCAGCGCGCTGAGCAACTGGCTGACCCGGCTCTGCGACACGTACAGCCGCGTGGCCGCCCGGCCGAAGTGCAGTTCCTCGCTGAGCGTCAGGAAGCACTCCAGCTCTCTGATCTCCAGACCACCGGTCACCGCACCCACCAGGACCTCCTTTGCCACGCCCCCGCCCGCGCATGCCGCGGTCATGGAGTGTGCCGCGTTCATGCGGCGGCCGTTTTCGCGCCCCGTCAGCAGTTCGTCAGGGCCGCGCGTATCGATGAATCTGACTCATCCAAGGATGAGAGGTTCGGCGTTGTTCCCGCGGCCGGTCTGGCAGAAGGCTGGTGCCATGTCCGAAACCAACAAACGTTCGACCGCGACCGGGGCATCCACGCCCTCGCACGGGCATGTGGCCCACCCCCACCGCAAGCCCGCCGCGGTGTCCGACGCCTCCGACGCGGGCTCCGTGTCCGGTACCGACACCCCACCGATGCCATCCGAGACCCCCGCCGCCCCCTCGGCGCCGACGAGCTGGCTCGCCGTCGCCGCTGTGGCGGTCGGCATCTTCACCGTGGTCACCACCGAGATGCTGCCGGTCGGCCTGCTGACGTCGATCGGTTCGACACTGCACGTCTCCGACGGAACGGCCGGGCTGGCGATGACGCTGCCCGGGATCGTCGCCGCCATCGCCGCACCGCTGCTCGCCGTCTCCGCGGGCGGCATCGACCGCAAGCTCATGCTGTGCTCCCTGATGGCACTGCTCGTGGCGGCCAACCTGGTCTCCGCGTTCGCCCCCAACTTCACTGTCCTGCTCATCTCCCGGGTCCTGGTCGGACTGAGCATCGGCGGCGTGTGGTCCATCGCCGCCGGGCTCGCCATACGGCTCGTACCGGCGAAATCCGTCGGCACCGCCACCTCACTGATCTTCAGCGGCATCGCGGTCGCCTCGGTGCTCGGGGTGCCCGCGGGCACGCTGATCGGCGACCTGGCGGACTGGCGTGCGGCGTTCTGGGTGATGGCCGCCCTCGCGCTCGGCGTGCTGATCGCGATGGCCGTACTCCTGCCGCCGCTGCCCGCCACCCAGGCCATCCGGCCGAGCGACCTGCCCGCGCTGCTGCGCAACCCCACCCTGCGGATCGGCCTGATCATCACCGCCTTGCTGGTCACCGGTCACTTCGGCGCGTACACCTATGTCCGGCCCGTCCTTGAGGAGGTGTCCGGGGTCGGCCCGGGGCTGATCAGCACGCTGCTGCTCGTCTACGGCGTCGCCGGCATCATCGGCAACTTCCTGGCCGGGTCGCGTGCCCAGCGTGACCCGCGTGGCGCGCTCATGGTGCTGGCCGGGCTGCTGGCCCTGGCTCTGCTGCTGATCCCGGTCTTCGGCACCACGACGCTGGGCGCCACCGTGCTGCTCATCGTGTGGGGGCTGGCCTACGGGGGAGTGTCGGTCAGCGCACAGGGATGGATGTTCCGCGCGGCGCCGGAAGCGCGCGAGGTGGGATCGGCGCTGTTCGTCTCGGTGTTCAACACCTCCATCTCGCTGGGCGCCCTGCTCGGCGGCCGGGCGGCGGACGGCATCGCCGTCTCCAGCGTGCTGTGGTTCGGCGGCATGCTGCTGGTCGTCGCGCTCGCGACGCTGTGGCTTGTCGGCGGGAAGGTGATGCCGCGGCAGGAATAGCGCGTGCACTGCCCCAGTTCCAAGGCGGCGGGCGGGGCGACCCCGCCCGCCCTGTCCCGTTGTCCACCAGGTGGACGCCGCCCGGGAACGACAGTCCGTTCCGGCGGCACGCGGCGCTGCCGCGGGTCGGCGGCCAGTGGTGTCAACAGCCCTCACCCGGCCCCGAGTTCCGGCGCCTGGCCTTGTGGGGCGTCGCTGCTGGTCCGTACGAACAGCCCGCGCACACAGTCGCACGGACAGCCGCGCGGGCTGCGGCGGCTGGGTGCTTCTTGCTCTCCCTTTCCGGCCCGCCCTTGGTCCGCGCCGCGCACGGCGTCGGCACGACGCGAGGAGCGCGGCGGGTCCGTGTTCGCCACATGTTGTTCACCCGGACACCCGGACATCCGACGCGTGACAGAAAAGCGTCAAGACGGAGTCGCGGAGTGTCCTGGCCGGCGGACAGGGGCCCTTCTCTCACACATTTGTGAAATCTCTGTACGGGCCTCTCGGGCGACCGCGGATCACCGGCCCGTGAGGGCTTCGGGTCAGGGAGTAATGTTGCCTGGACCGCTGGTCTTAGGGCGCTGCCCCGCTTCTCCGGCGTGCGGTGGCAGGGGGAAGGTGCCCCGGATACCGCAGGGGCTGCTGATAGCGGTGGCTTTGCTGTTACGCGGCCGTCCGGCGGAAGCCGTAAGTTACTGAAGCGTATTTCATGGCGAAGGTGATATAGAGGGCCATCGATGAACGCTTCGGATGTCTCGGTCAGATAGGTTTAATATTTCACTCCGGTCTCGGCGTGCGTTACGATGGCGGCAGTCGGATCAGTAATGCGTGTGGTGACCGCGGCCTTGCTGGGGCGTGCGTAAACACGCGAAACAACGGGGGATTTGACGGGTTTGTGCTTTGCGTTGCCATTTATTCTTGTGGCCGACTCTGATTCGCTCTGACGAATTCCAATCCGTCACATCACATAAATGCAGCGAGCGGTGTGCGGCCAAGCCCTGAACTTCCTCCCAAGAATCATCGGCAAGCAAATTCGGCGGGATATTTATATCTGCGGAGCGGCCATCTCTTGTGACAGGTGGAGGGAGCACCGTAATGCGGCTTGAGGGTGGACCCTTTGTTGAGCGGCATGGTGAATTCGAGGCTATCGACGCGGCGATCAAGAGCTGTCACGCCAAGGAAGGTCGGCTCCTGATATTCGAGGGTGCCTTAGGGTTGGGCAAGACCGCCCTGCTCAACGAGGCGAAGCAGCGCGCCCTCGGTGAAGGTTTCGAGCTCCTTTTCGCGCGCGGCAGTGAATTCGAGGCCGGCTTTCCCTACGGCATCGTGCGGCAGCTTTTCGAACCCTGGCTCGCGAGCGCGAGCGACGACGCCCGCAATGACGTCCTGGCCGGTCCGGCGCGACTGGCCGCGCCGCTTTTCGAATATGGAACCGGTGGCGTCGCGCCCGGCGCGGGACCCGAACAACAGCAGGCCGTCCTGCACGGGCTGTACTGGATGTGCGTCAATCTCGCCTGCCGCGCGCCGCTGCTCCTGCTGCTCGACGACATGCACTGGGCGGATGTCTCCTCGCTGCAATTCCTCAACTACATGGAAGGCCGCCTCAAGGGCCATGGCATCCTCTTGTGCGCGGCCACCGAGTCGGTCGACAGCGGGCAGCGCGCCGATATCAACCAGGCCCTTCTCTCCTCGTCCTCCGCGCAGCTGATCCCGGTCAACGCGCTCAGCGAGGAAGGCGTACTCGCCTTCGCCACGAACTCCCTTCCCGGTTCGCATCCCGACGCCGCCTTCGTACGGGCCTGCTATGCGGTGACCGGCGGGAACCCCTTCTTTCTCCGCGAGTTGTTAGCAGAGGCCGCCGACGGCGCCGGGGCCGACCCGAACGCCGTTTCCCGCATTGGTCCCCGTAATATCGCACGCGTTGTCCTGCGCAGGCTCCTGCAATTGCCCGAACCGCTCGCCGAGAACACCACGAAGCTCGCCAGGGCGCTGGCCGTCCTGGATTCCGCCGCCGAACCAGCCCTCACCCACGCGGCCCACGTCGCCCACGTCGCGGGGCTCGACGCCGCCGAGGCGGCCGACGCCGTCAGCACCCTGATGGACCTGGGCATCGTGCACCCCCAGGCGCCCCTGCGCTTCGCCCAGCCCATCGTGCGCACCGCCGTCTACGACCACCTGCCGCTGCCCTACCGGCACCGCGCGCACGCGCGCGCGGCCAAGGCACTGCACGCGGCGGGAGCTCCCGGCACCCAGGTCGTCCAACTCCTGCTGCCCGTACCGCCGTCCGGGGACGCGTGGACAGCGGAGATCATCGCCGAGGCCGGGCGGGACGCCCTGGAAGCGGGTGACCCGGTGGCCGCCGTGCCGATGCTGCGCCGAGCCCTGAACGAACCCGCCCCCGTCGCGGCCCAGCCCGCGCTGCTCGCCCGGCTGGGCGGCGCCGAACTGCGCATGCGCGACCCCGAGGCCCTGGCACACCTGAGTGAGGCCCTTGAGCTGACGACCGAGCCGGTGGACCGGGCCGCCATCGTCATCGACATGAGCGCGGCACTGATCGCCGCCGCGCGCTACGCGGACGCGCTGGGGCTGCTCCAGCGCACCCACGCCGAAGTCGAGGGGCGCCACCGCGACCTGGAGTTGCGGCTGAACTCCGAGATCGTCAAGGTCGCCCAGCTGACCCCGCACACCCGCCCGCTGGCGATGCGGGAGCTGAGCCGTCTCGACCGTACGGTCGGCCAAGACGGCGCCACCGCCGCCCTGGTCGGGGCGCAGCAGGCCTTCGAGGCGCTGATCACCGGGCAGACGGCGGACGACGTCATGGAGATCGGTGAGCGGGCGCTGCTGCACGGCCCGTTGATCAGCCCGCCCGACGGAGGGGCGCAGGCCGCCTGGCTGATCGCGCTGGCCTTCGCCTGCTGCGACCGGCTGCTGGAAGCTGACCGGCTTCTCCAGGACGCGCTGCGCGCCGCTGAGGAGCAGGGCCTGCACCTGGCCACCGAGGATCTGCGCGCGCTGCACGCGTGGGTGCGGTTCCAGCGCGGCATGCTCGCCGAGGCGGAGACCGACGGTTCGCTGGCACTGGGCTCCACGGAGGAGGCCGGAGTCCCGCCGATGGGCATGCCGTTCGCGGCCGGAGCGCTCATCGACTCCCTGGTCGCCCAGGGCCAGACCCGTACCGCCGTACGCGTCATCGACCGCTGCGGCCTGGGCGCCGACATCTCCCGGCAGCCGCCCTACCTCCCGCTCGTCATGGCACGCGGACGGCTGCGCATCGCCCAGGGGGAGACCGAGGCCGGGGTCGGCGATCTGCTGCGGGCCGCCGACGCGCTGACGGAGTGGGGCACGGACTGCCCGGCCCTCAGCCCGGCCGCCGAAGCCGCGGCCGCCCTCGCCAGAATCGGCCGCGTCGCGGAGGCGCGGCGTCTCGCCGAGGAGAGCCTGGGCGCCGCACGCCGCTTCGGCACGCCCAGGACCATCGCCGGGGCGCTCATCGCCGGGGGGCTCACGCTGGGCGGCGGCGCCGGGCTGCGGCAACTGGAGGAGGCCGTCGGGCTGTTGCAGGACAGCCCGGCCGCGCTGGAGCACTGCCTCGCGCTCACCGAGTACGGGGCGGCGCTGCGCAGGGAAGGCCGCACCGAGCACGCGAGGCCGCTGCTGCGCAAGGCCGGTGAGATCGCCGACACCACGGGGGCGGCCGCCCTCGGCAAGCGTGTCCGCCTCGAACTGGCCGCCATGGGCGTACGGGCGCGCGTCCCCACCCGTACCGGTGTCTCCGGCCTCACCCCCAGGGAGCGGTCGGTATCGGTGCTCGCCGCCGAGGGCAAACGCAACCAGGAGATCGCGCACATGCTGTTCGTCACCGTGAAGACCGTCGAGTGGCATCTGGGACAGGCGTACCGGAAACTCGGCATCGCCTCGCGCGGGGAGCTGCGGGACGCCCTGGCCAGGGTCTGAAACGGGCAAAGGCTGGGGTCGCTGCTGGGGCCCGACCCGAGGTTTTCGGCCCCGCCTGGCCCGCAGAATCGCAGCGTGGCCCCGCGGCGTGCGGGGCTCACACCGCATTCGCACGCGTGGGGACACGCGTCCTGGCGGCGCGTCCCGGTGCCAGGTCCCCTCGGGCGCCCCTCTCCCAGGCAGCGCCGTACCGGACCAGGTACGGGCTCCGCCCGGGGGCGGCCGCCGGGCGCCGTCACGCGGGCGGACGCCCGTGGAGCGACGTGCCGTGCCCGAGGGCGCCACAGCGGTGTTCCCGGGTGCCCGCGCACCGCGTGAGCTGATGTGGCGTGCACCGACGCCCGCGACGAGAACGGCGTCTCACCGGCGTACTCGACGCCGGGCGGTGACGCAGGCGCCACCGGGGACATGCCCGGACGCGCTCGTACGGACCCGCTCCCACGCGGGGACGCGCGATGCGCGGGCGGCGCGGACACACCATGCGGAGCGGTCCCAGCAGGCGCGCGACGCAGCGGCGCGCTCTCTCAGACAACCCCCATCAGGAGGACTCCATGCCCGACGAAAGCCAGCGCAAACAACTCGTGCTCGACTACTTCCAGCACGTCAACTCCGGTGACGTGAACGCCATCTGCAAGATGTTCGCCCCCGGCGCGAGCGTCGAAGACCCGGTCGGCACCGGCCCCGTGGTCGGCGAGGAGGCCGTACGGACCTATTTCCAGCGGGTGGTGGAGGAGTTCGGCACCCAGGACACCCCGGGTACGGTCACCGGTTCGCAAGACGAGCAGCACATCGCCGTAGGGCTGAAGGCGACCATCCGCAACCCTCAGGACCCCACCGGCGGGCGGCTCGCGGTCAACGTGACGTCGGTCTTCCGGTTCGACGCGGACGGGCTGATCGAGGAAATGCGCGCCTACTGGGGCGCCACGGACGTCTCGCCCGCTGAGAGCGCCTAAGACCCCGGCGTCCATGCCGCGGTCAGGATGCTGGGGTCGATGCTGGGGTCGCGCCCCAGGGTTTCCGGCCACCGCGTCACCGCAGAATCGTCCCATGGCCTAGTCAAGGCGTCGCATGGGCCGGTCAAACCTACGCATGCCTCGGTCAAGGGCGGGCAAAGACGCCGTCTGGTCGCGAAGGTGACGCTCGGACCGGCAGGCACGGCTCTGCCGGGCACGTAGGTACTTCATCATCGGGGGTTTCGCATGAGGATGGAAGAGACAGCCATGCCCATCGCTGTGGTGGGGATGGCGTGCCGTCTCCCCGAAGCGACCGGGCCGCAGCAGCTCTGGGCACTCCTCAGCGAGGGTCGCGACGGCGTCCGGGAGGCACCGGAACACCGGCTGGCCCACGACCCCGGTTCCGCCCGGGCCGGACACCCGGCCCGGGCTGGATACCTCGACCGCGTCGACACGTTCGACGCGGAGTTCTTCGGCATCTCGCCTCGCGAGGCCACCGCCGTGGACCCCCAGCACCGGCTGATGCTGGAGCTGTCCTGGGAAGCCGTCGAACACACCGGCATCCGCCCCCAGTCGCTGCGCGGCGCCCGCACCGGCGTGTTCGCCTCGGCGATCTGGGGCGACTACGCGGAACTGGTGCTCAGGCAGGGCGACGAAGGGCTCAGCCACCACTCGTTCACCGGCGCCCAGCGCAGCCTGCTCGCCAACCGCGTCTCGTACGCCCTCGGCCTCACCGGGCCGAGCCTGACCGTCGACACGGGGCAGTCCTCGTCGCTGGTCGCCGTCCACCTCGCGTGCGAGAGCCTGCGGCGCGGCGAGTCCACCAGCGCCCTCGTCGGCGGCGTCAACCTCATCGTCACCCCAGGCCCCACCCGGGCCTCCCAGAAGATGGGCGCCCTCTCCCCGGACGGCCGCTGCCACACCTTCGACGCCCGGGCCAACGGCTACGTGAGAGGCGAGGGCGGCGCGGTACTCGTCCTCAAGCCGCTGGACGCGGCCCTCGCCGACGGCGACCCGGTGCACAGCGTCATCCTGGGCAGCGCCGTCAACAACGACGGCGGCGGCGACACCCTCACCACCCCCCGCCGCGCCGCCCAGGAAGAGGTGCTGCGCCTCGCGCACCGAAGCGCCGGGACGGACCCGACGCAGGTCCAGTACGTGGAGCTGCACGGCACCGGAACGAAGGTCGGTGACCCCGTCGAGGCGTACTCCCTCGGCACCGTCCTCGGCGCCGGCCGCCCCGCGGAGGACGCGCTGCGGGTGGGCTCCGTCAAGACCAACCTCGGACACCTCGAAGGCGCGGCCGGGATCGTCGGCCTCCTCAAGACCGTGCTGAGCGTTCACCACCGCGAGCTGCCGCCCAGCCTCAACTTCACGACGCCCAACCCCGACATCCCGTTCGACGCCCTGGCCCTCCGCGTCCAGCACGAGCGCGGCCCGTGGCCGCGACCGGAGAATCCCCTGCTCGCCGGAGTCAGCTCCTTCGGCGTCGGCGGCACCAACTGCCATGTCGTGGTCGCCGAGCCGCCCCGTACCGCGAGCGGACGGACGGCCTCGGCCGACGCCGGCCCCGCCGCCGCTTCCGGCGTCGTCCCGTGGGTGGTGTCCGGCAGGAGCCCGCAGGCGCTGCGCGCGCAGGCCGAGGCCCTGAGCGCCCACGCCGAGGCCCACCCGGACCACAGCCCCCGGGACGTCGCCCATTCGCTGATCACGACGCGCACCGTCTTCGAGCACCGTGCTGTGGCGGTCGGCCGTGACCGTGTCGAACTCCTGCGCGGCCTGGCGGACATCGCGAGCGGAACCGAGCCGACCGGCCTGATACGCGGCGTGGCCCGGAGCACCGTGCGCCCTGTGTTCGTCTTCCCGGGTCAGGGTGCCCAGTGGGTGGGGATGGCGCGGGAGTTGATGGCGTCGGCCCCGGTGTTCGCGGAGTCGATGCGCCGCTGCGGGGCGGCCCTGGCGCCCTGTATCGACTGGAACTTCGCGGCTGAGCTTGACGGTTCGCTGGAGCGGGTCGATGTGGTGCAGCCGCTGTCGTGGGCGGTGATGGTGTCGCTGGCGGCGCTGTGGCGTTCGTACGGTGTGGAGCCCGCAGCTGTGGTGGGGCATTCGCAGGGGGAGATCGCGGCTGCTGTGGTGGCCGGTGGTCTGTCGCTGGAGGACGGGGCGCGGGTCGTGGCGCTCCGTTCGAAGGTCATACGCGAGCGGCTCGCGGGCAAGGGCGCCATGGTCTCCCTCGGGCTCGGGCACGATGCCGCCGAATCCCGTCTCTCCGGCTACGGCGGCCGGATCGGGGTGGCCGCGGTCAACGGACCCCTGTCCACCGTCGTGGCCGGTGAGCCGGAAGCCCTGGACGAGCTGGTCGCCGGATGCGAGGCGGAGGACATCCGCGCCAAGCGCGTCCCGGTGGACTACGCCTCGCACTCGCCGCAGGTGGAGACCGTACGGGACGAACTGCTGAGCGTGCTGGCCGACGTCCGGCCGGTGACAGCCGAAACCCCGTTCTACTCGACCGTCGAAGGCGAACTGATCGACACGGCCGGGCTCGACGCCGCCTACTGGGCGCGCAACCTGCGCCAGACCGTCGAGTTCGAGCAAGTCAGCCGGCAGATCTTCAAGGACGGCCACGCCGTCTTCATCGAGTCGAGCAGCCACCCCGTGCTCGCCATGAGCATCGAGGAGACCGCGGAGGAGTCCGGGGCCGGAGAGGTCACCGCCGTGGGGTCGCTGCGCCGCGACGACGGCGGCACCGACCGCTTCCTCACCTCCGTCGCCAGCGCCTTCGTGGCCGGAGTGGACGTCGACTGGTCTCCCGTACTCGCCGGTGCCCGCACCGTCGGGCTGCCCACCTACGCCTTCCAGCGCACGTCCTTCTGGGTGCGCCCGCCCGCCCCGGACACCACGGTCGCGCACGGGGCGGACTCCGTGGCGGTCGCGCCGGACGCGGGCGGGGCTCCGGACGTCACCGGCAGCGGCGACGAGGAGTCGCCCCTGCTGCGGCGGCTGGCCTCGGCCACGGCTGAGGAGCGGAGCCGGGAACTGCTCGACCTGGTCCGCTCGCACGCGGCGGCCGTCCTCGGGCACGGCACCGCCCGCGACATCGAGCCCGAGCGGGCGTTCCGCGAGGCCGGATTCGACTCCGTATCAGCGGTGGAATTCCGCAACGGGCTGAGCGCGGCGACCGGAGTGCGGCTCCCGACCACCGTTCTCTACCGGCACCCCACCCCCGCCGAACTCGCCGCCCAACTGCATTCCGAGCTGTTCTCCTACGAAGCGGACTCCGCATCCCCGCTGTGGGACGCAATGGAGAAGCTGGAACGCGTCATCAGTTCCGCCACCCTCGATGACGAACTCCGCACCCGCGTTTCCGAGCGGCTGCGCAGCCTGCTGTGGAAAATCGACACGTCCCCTGGCGCGTCCGGGGATGCCCCCACCGATGACGACGAACTCGCCTCCGCATCGGACGACGAGATGTTCGACCTCATCAACAAGGAACTCGGCATCGACTGACCAGCCGTACCGACTGACCAGCCCGTATCGACGCCACCCTTATCTTTCGCGCCGGGAGCCCTACCCCCATGACTGCCAACGAAGACAAGCTCCGCGATTACCTCAAGCTGGTCACCGCCGATTTGCGGCAGACGCGGCAGCGCCTGCAGACCATCGAGGCCCAGAGCCATGAGCCGGTGGCCATTGTCGGAATGGCCTGCCGTTTCCCCGGCGAGGTGACCTCACCCGAGGATCTGTGGAAACTCGTCACCGAGGGCCGAGACGCCATTTCCCCGCTCCCCACCGACCGCGGCTGGGACCTTGAGGCGCTGTACGACCCGGAGATGAGCGGCCCCGGCACCAGTTATGTGCGCGAAGGCGGATTCCTGCCGGGCGCGGGGGAATTCGACGCCGGTTTCTTCGGTATCTCCCCGCGCGAGGCGTTGGCGATGGACCCGCAGCAGCGGCTGCTGCTGGAGACCTCCTGGGAGGTGTTCGAGCGCGCCGGAATGAACCCGGCGGCTTTGCGTGGCGCGGACACCGGCGTGTTCGTCGGGGCCATCCCGCAGGACTACGCCCCCAGGGTCGGCGACCCCGGCGCCGAGGACCTTGAGGGCTACCTCATGGTCGGCACCACCACGAGCGTGATGTCCGGCCGCATCGCCTACACCCTCGGCCTTGAGGGCCCGGCCGTGACCGTGGACACGGCGTGTTCCTCGTCGCTGGTCGCCCTGCACCTGGCTGTGCAGTCGCTGCGGCGCGGCGAGTGCTCCATGGCCCTGGCCGGTGGCGTCACAGTCATGGCCAGCCCCAACTGGCTCGTGGACCTCAGCCGCCAGCGCGGCCTCGCCCCCGATGGGCGCAGCAAGGCGTTCGCCGAGGGCGCCAACGGCTTCGGCCCCGGCGAGGGTGTGGGCGTCCTGCTGGTGGAGCGGCTGTCGGACGCCCGGAAGAACGGGCATCAGGTGCTGGCTGTCGTGCGGGGCTCCGCCGTCAACCAGGACGGCGCGAGCAACGGACTCACGGCGCCGAACGACCTCGCGCAGGAGCGGGTCATCCGGCAGGCGCTCGCCGACGCCCGGCTCGACGCGCGCGACGTGGACGCGGTCGAGGCGCACGGCACCGGCACGGCGTTGGGCGACCCCATCGAGACACACGCCCTGATGGCGACGTACGGGCAACGCCCGGCGGACAGCGACCCGCTGTGGCTCGGCTCGCTGAAGTCCAACATCGGGCACGCGCAGGCCGCCGCCGGTATCGCCGGGGTCATCAAGATGGTGATGGCGCTGCGCGCGGGCGTGCTGCCGAAGACGCTGCATGTCGGCGAGCCGTCCTCACACGTCGACTGGTCGGCGGGTGCGGTGTCGTTGTTGACGGAGGCGCGGTCGTGGCCGGAGCGGGGTGAGCCGTGGCGTGCGGGGGTGTCGTCGTTCGGGATCAGTGGGACGAACGCGCATGTGATCTTGGAGCGGGCGGTGGAGGCGGAGGAACCGGCTGCGGAGTCGGTGAACGGGCCAGCTGGTGCTGGTGTGGTGGGTGTGGCTGGTGTGGTGCCGTGGGTGGTGTCGGGGAAGAGTGTGGGTGCGTTGCGGGCGCAGGCGGAGCGGTTGCGGGCGTGGGTGGGGGAGCGGTCTGGGTTGTCGGTGGGGGACTTGGCGGGGTCGTTGGTGGGTTCGCGTGCGGCGTTGGAGCACCGGGCTGTGGTGGTGGCGGCTTCCAGGGGTGAGTTGTTGGCTGGACTTGGGGCGGTGGGTCGGGGTGAGGCGTCGCCTGTGGTCGCGGTGGGGGTGGCGCAGCAGGGTGGGAAAGCGGTGTTCGTCTTTCCGGGGCAGGGTGCTCAGTGGGTGGGGATGGCGCGGGAGTTGATGGCGTCGGCGCCGGTGTTCGCCGAGTCGATGGAGCGGTGCGGGGAGGCGCTGGCGCCGTTCGTGGACTGGTCGTTGCGGGATGTCGTATGGGGCGCGGCGGGCGCCCCCGGGCTGGAGCGGGTGGACGTTGTCCAGCCCGTCTCCTGGGCGGTGATGGTGTCGCTGGCGGCGCTGTGGCGTTCGTACGGTGTGGAGCCTGCCGCTGTGGTGGGGCATTCGCAGGGTGAGATCGCGGCTGCTGTGGTGGCTGGTGGGCTTTCTGTGGAGGATGGGGCGCGGGTTGTCGCGCTGCGTTCGAAGGTGATCCGGGAGCGGCTCGCGGGCAAGGGCGGCATGGTGTCGCTGGGGCTGTCCCGGGACGTGGCGCAAGCCCGTATTGCCGCGTACGAGGGCCGGATCGCCGTAGCGGCCGTCAACGGGACCTCGTCCACGGTCGTCGCCGGTGAGCCGGGTGCGCTGGATGAGTTGGTCGCCGGGTGTGAGGCGGAGGAGATCCGTGCCCGTCGCATCCCCGTGGACTACGCGTCCCACTCGCCGCAGGTGGAGTCCATCCGCGGTGGGCTGATACGGGCCCTGGACGGGATCGCACCGCGCGCGGCGGCTGTGCCGTTCTACTCGACGGCGGACGGCGCGCTGATCGACACGACCGGTCTCGACGCCGCGTACTGGGTACGGAACCTGCGCCAGACCGTCGAGTTCGAGCGCACTACCCGCGTTCTGCTGGACGACGGCTACGGGCTGTTCATCGAATGCAGCGCGCACCCGGTCCTGGCGATGGCCGTGGGCGAGACGGCCGAGGACGCCGGGATCGAGGCGGCCGCCGTCGGTTCGCTGCGGCGCGACGAGGGCGGGCTCGACCGGTTCGTGCGGTCGCTCGCCGAGGCGTACGCGGTCGGCGCACCGGTCGACTGGACGCCGCTCTTGCACGGGGCCCGCACAGTCGGGCTGCCCACCTACGCCTTCCAGCGGGAGCGCTACTGGCTCCAGCCGACGGCAGGGCGCGGTGACGCGGCGGCCATCGGACTCGGCGCCGCCGGGCACCCCCTGCTCGGCGCCGCCGTGACCCTGGCGGACGGCGGCGGTGTGCTGCTCACTGGCCGGATATCCCTCCAGACCCACCCCTGGCTGGCCGACCACGCGGTGGCGGGCACGGTGCTGCTGCCGGGCACGGCCTTCGTCGAACTCGCCGTACGTGCGGGCGACGAGGTCGGTTGCGGCCAGCTCGACGAACTGACCCTGGAGGCCCCGCTGCCGCTGCCCGAACGGGGCGGCGTACAGGTCCAGGTGGTCGTCGGCGAGGCGGACGGCGGCGGGCGCCGCGCGCTGCACCTCTACGCCAGGCCCGCACAGGACACCCGTCATGGGCAGGGCAGCACGGCGGACGGGGCGGCGGACGGGGCGTGGACTCGGCACGCGACCGGGGCGCTCGCGCCGGTCGGCAAGGCGGCCGCGTTCGACCTGTCGGCCTGGCCTCCGGCCGGGGCCGAGCCGGTCGCGCTGGACGACCTCTACGGACGGCTCGTCGGCATCGGCTACGAGTACGGCCCGGTGTTCCAGGGCCTGCGGACCGCCTGGCGTTCCGGCGACGCCATGTACGCCGAGGTCGAGCTGGAATCCGGTGATACGGCCGACCAGTTCGGGCTGCACCCGGCGCTGCTCGACGCCGCCGTCCATCCCGCGCTGCTCGATTCGCTGGATGCCACCGGTCAGCCGGTGCGGCTGCCGTTCTCGTGGAGCGGTGTGACGCTGCACGCGTCGGGCGCCTCCGCCGTACGGGTACGGATGACGGCCGCAGGCCCGGACACGGTCGCCCTCAGCGTGGCGGACACCGCGGGGGCGCCCGTCGCGAGCGTCGAGGCCCTGACGCTGCGCCCGGTGGCGCCGGAGGCGCTTGGGCAGCCCAAGGGCGCCGCGCACGACGCGCTGTTCCGCGTCGAGTGGGTGGCGCTGCCGGGCGACGACAACGGCGGTGACGGGGCGGTCGGTGACCTCGTTGTGCTGGGCGAGGACGTGCCCGACCTGGCGTCGGTCGGCGCCAGTACCGACATCCGTACCGATGCGCGTACTGGTGCCCGTAGCGCTGCTCGTAGCGGTGTCGCTTCCGGCGCTGCCTCCGGCGCCGCTCCCGCCGTCCTCCCGGGTGCCGTGCCCGGTGTCGTGCCCGGTGTCGTCGTGGCGCGTGTCGGTGGCGCCGATGACGACGTACGGGGCGCGGTGGGCGAGGCGCTGGGCCTCGTGCGGGACTGGCTGGCCGACGAGCGGTTCGCCGACTCCCGGCTGGCGCTGGTGACGCGCGCCGGGTCCATCGCCCACGCGGCGGTCTGGGGCCTGATGCGCTCCGCGCAGACGGAGAACCCCGGCCGCTTCCTGCTGGTCGAGACGGAGGAGCTGGAGGGCGCGGACGGCCCGGACGGGGCGGCCCAGCCCTGCGAGTCGTACGCGGCAGGGAAGCCGGACGGCCCCCGCGACGCGGACGGGGGTACAGGCCGACCGGACCGTACCGCCGCCGCAGGCGACACCAGGCGCGCCGCACTGGCCACCGCCGTCGCCGTCGCACTCGCCTCCGGCGAGTCGCAACTGGCCCTGCGTGACGGCCGGGTGTGGGCATCACGGCTGGCCCGTGTGACGCACGCCGCCCAGTCGGCGACCCACGGCACTCCCCAGCCGGGGGCCTCCGGCACCCAGACTCCCGGCTCTCCCCAGCCGGCGGCTTCCCACTCCCCGGCGGCGGCTTCCGGCGCGGACGCCGGGGAGCAGCAGGCGCACGGCCAGGTCCGCGGCCTCGACCCGGACGGAACGGTGCTCATCACCGGCGGCACCGGAACCCTCGGGGCACTCTTCGCCCGCCATCTCGTCACCACCCACGGCGTCCGGCACCTGGTGCTGACCAGCCGCCGTGGCCCGCGGGCCCCCGGCGCGGCGGAGCTCGTGGAAGAGCTCGGCCGGTTGGGCGCGGAAGCCTCCGTCATCGCGTGTGACGTCGCCGACCGGGGCTCCCTCGCCGCCGCGCTCGCCGGTATCGCCGACGACCACCCGCTGACGGCTGTGATCCACGCGGCGGGCGTCCTCGACGACGGAGTGGCCTCGGCGCTCACCACGGAGCAGGTGGAGCGCGTCCTGCGGCCCAAGGCTGACGCCGCGCTGCACCTGCACGAGCTGACCGCGGGCATGGACCTGGCCGCCTTCGTGCTGTTCTCGTCCGTCGCCGGGGTGCTCGGCACGGCTGGGCAGGCCAACTACGCGGCCGCCAACGCCTGCCTGGACGCGCTCGCCCAGCGCCGCAGGGGCAGCGGTCTCGCCGCCGTCTCCCTTGCCTGGGGCTTCTGGGCGGAAGCCAGTGGCATGACCGGGCACCTGGACGGCGGGGACGTGCGCCGACTGGCCCGTACCGGCGTCGGGGCACTCTCCTCCGACGACGGCCTCGCCCTCTTCGACGCGGCCCTGACCTCCGAGCACGCCGTGCTCGTACCGGCCCGTCTCGACCCGCGCGCCCTCCAGTCGGCCGCCGGGGGCGACGGGGTGCCGCCGCTGCTGCGCGGCCTGGTCAGGGCTCCGCAGCGGCGCGCCGCGCGCGACACCCGCGCCGAAGCGGGCGCCGGTTCCTCCGCGCTCGCGCAGCGGCTGTCCGGCCTCTCCGAGGCGGAGGGGCTGCGGGTGCTGACCGACCTGGTGCGCGGCACGGCGGGCGCGGTCCTCGGCCACTCCTCGGCCGAGGCGATCAGCGCGGGCCGGTCCTTCCGCGAGCACGGCTTCGACTCGCTCGCCGCTGTCGAACTGCGCAACCGCCTCGGCACCGCCACCGGTCTGCGGCTGCCCGCCACCGTGGTCTTCGACTACCCCACCTCGGCCGAACTCGCCCGCTACATGCGCGGCAAGCTCGTCGGCGAGGCGGCGCGAGGCACCGGGCCGACCGCGTCGGCGGCGACCTCGGGGGCCTCCTCCCTCGGGGATGCCGGGGGAGAGCCGATCGCGATCGTCGGCATGGCCTGCCGCTACCCCGGTGCCATCCGCTCCCCCGAGGACCTGTGGCGCCTGGTCGCCGACGGCGCCGACGCGATCTCCGCGTTCCCCGCCGACCGGGGCTGGGACGTGGAGAGCCTGGTCGACCCGGAGGGGAAGCGTTCCGGTACCTCGTACGTCGGTGAGGGCGGATTCCTCTACGACGCCGCCGACTTCGACGCGGGCTTCTTCGGCATCTCGCCGCGCGAGGCGCTGGCGATGGACCCGCAGCAGCGGCTGCTGCTGGAGACCTCGTGGGAGGTTTTCGAGCGGTCCGGCATCGACCCGGGGACCCTCAAGGGCAGCCGCACCGGTGTCTTCGCCGGTGTCATGTATCACGACTACGCCTCGCGGCTCGGCGGCCAGTACCCCGAGGGCGTCGAGGGCTATCTGTCCACCGGCAACTCCGCCAGCGTCGTTTCCGGGCGCGTCGCCTACACGTACGGGCTTGAGGGACCGGCTGTGACCGTGGACACCGCGTGCTCGTCGTCGCTGGTCGCGCTGCACCTGGCGGTGGAGTCCCTGCGCCGGGGCGAGTGCACGATGGCCCTCGCCGGTGGTGTGACGGTGCTGTCCACGCCGAGCGTGTTCACCGAGTTCAGCCGCCAGCAAGGGCTGGCATCGGACGGGCGCTGCAAGTCCTTCGCCGCCGCCGCAGACGGCACCGGCTGGGCCGAAGGCGCCGGACTGCTCCTCGTGGAGCGGCTGTCGGACGCCCGCAAGAACGGGCATCAGGTGCTGGCTGTCGTGCGGGGCTCCGCCGTCAACCAGGACGGCGCCAGCAACGGCCTCACCGCCCCCAACGGCCCCTCCCAGGAACGCGTCATCCGGCAGGCGCTGGCCAACGCCGGAGTCCCCGCTTCCGAGGTGGACGCCGTGGAGGCGCACGGTACGGGCACGACGCTCGGCGACCCCATCGAGGCGCAAGCGCTGCTCACCACGTACGGGCAGGAGCGCGCGGGCGACGAGCCGCTGTGGCTGGGCTCGTTCAAGTCCAACATCGGCCACTCCCAGGCGGCGGCCGGAGTCGGTGGTGTCATCAAGATGGTGATGGCCATCCGGGACGGTGTGCTGCCCAAGACGCTGCATGTGGACGAGCCGTCGCCGCACGTCGACTGGTCGGCGGGTGCCGTAGCGCTGCTGACCGAGGCCCGCCCCTGGCCGGAGACCGGCCACCCGCGCCGCGCCGCCGTCTCCTCCTTCGGCGTCAGCGGCACCAACGCCCACGTCATCCTTGAGCAGGCCGAACCCGCTCCGGTCCCCGCCCAGGCCCCGGCGCCCGCCAGCGGCCCGCTGCCCTGGCTGCTGTCCGCCAGGACCGAGGAGGCCCTGCGCGCGCAGGCGGGACGGCTGCGCGCGCTCGCCGAGACGCGGCCCGAGCTGAGCCCCGCCGACATCGGCTGGTCGCTGGCCAGCACCCGGTGGGGACTCGAACACCGGGCCGCCGTGGTCGCCGACGGGCGCGCCGCCCTCCTGAACGGCCTCAAGGCACTGGAGCACGGCACCGCCGACAACGGCGTGCTCATCCACGGCCAGGCGGCGGAGGAGACGCAGCGCCCTGTGTTCGTCTTCCCGGGTCAGGGTGCTCAGTGGGTGGGGATGGCGCGGGAGTTGCTGGTGTCGTCCCCGGTGTTCGCGGAGTCGATGCGCCGGTGCGGGGACGCGTTGGCGCCCTTCATCGACTGGGATTTCGCGGCCGAGGTCGACGGTTCGCTGGAGCGGGTGGATGTGGTGCAGCCGTTGTCGTGGGCGGTGATGGTCTCGCTTGCGGGGTTGTGGCGTTC
>NZ_JBWLKN010000051.1:0-26946 GCF_059026195.1 Streptomyces sp. A01
AAGACCGTGCCGGAGTCGAAGATCGTGGAGACCCTGATCGACGAGGCCATGAAGATCGCCGAACAGATGGAAAAGGATGGCGTGGAGTCGGGCGAACCGCAGGTGAGCATCGCGGGTTAGGACTGAGAGAACGTCTCCATTGGGTTGGCGGAGCCGTGGTGCTGGCGACCCTCCTTGCTCCACATCAGCGTTTGGTGGTGTGGTCCAGGATTGCGGTGGCCAGCGGAGTATGCACCTCGCGGGGCAGTGCGTGGCCCATGCCGGGAATTTCGACGACGCGTGCGCCGCGGATCACCTGGGCGAGGTGGTGGGGATGGGGTGGCGGGCAGACTGGTTCGGCCGGTGCGGAGATGGCGAGGGTGGGCACGCTGGTCCGCGCGAGCTGTTCGGTGCGGTCCATGCCGGAGGCGTCGGCACGGGCGTGCGCGGTGCTGGTCGCGTAGTGCCCGGTGTGCTCGATGATTTGCCGCTCCAGGGCGCGTGCGTATTCGGCATCGAAGGAAAGCTGGTCACCGCCCAGGACCCGCCAGTGCTCGACTCGCCGCTCCAACTCGGCTTCCAAGCCGTGATCCTCCACAGGGCGGGCCCACATCTCCATGAGGCGGGGGTCGATGCCGGGCAGCTCTTCGGGCGGGGTCCGGCTCCCGTCCGGGTGCACATACGGGGTGGTGCTCAGCGCGCTCGTGCCGATCAGGGTCGCGCTGAGGAGTCGTTCGGGATGGTCGGCGATGAGAAGTTGGGCGAGCATGCCGCCCAGTGACATGCCCACTATGTGGGCGCGGTCGACGCCGAAGCCGTCCAACACCGTGATGGCGTCTTCCGCGAGCTCGGTGAGGGGGTAGGACTGCTGGTCGAACGACCAGGTGGAGCGGCCGGTGTCGCGATGGTCGTAGCGGATCACGTGATGGCGGGAGGCGAGCGTGTCCACCAGTTCGTCCGGCCAGCCCACGCCGGACGCTTGCGCACCCATGATCAGCAGCAGCGGAGACGCATCGGCCGCACCACGGTCCTCCGCCCACAGACGTACACCGGGCGCTGCGCTGATGAAGCGTTCCATGATGCTCCTCCTACGTGTCCGACATCAAGCGAGGCGAGACGTATCGTATCGCGTGGTGATCGCCTCGGCACGCGAATACCGGCGACCGCGCCAGGGTGTGGTGGGGCGCGTGCCGCGAACTCTTGGACAGGGACCATTCGTCGTTCCCGGCACGAGGTGATCGAGAATCTGGTGCCGGACGGGCTGTAGGAGTCATTCACGAGGGTGGCTCCAGAGCCGCCGGTCAGGCCGCAGGGCGGTAAGCGCGAACCACCAAGTGAGACGACTTCGAAAACGACGACCGGCTGGCCCGCGTCCCGCGCGGCCAACCGGTGTGTGTTTCCCGCGAATCGGCCTCAGCGTCGTTCAGCTCCACCCGTCGAGGGAGACCTGAGAACCGCCGTCGAGGTAGCGGTGAAGAGCACTGGCCGTGGACCTCACGAACGCCTCGGGGACGGCGTTGGCATGGACCCATGCGACGCGGGAGTGTTTACGCGGTTCGCGGTTTTCGGGCTCGCCGGACCATTCGTGAGCCACGAAAACGACTGTGAGGAAGCCGTTCGGAGCTTCGACACCCCAGGCGCCGTGGATGATGTGGGCGATCTTCAGTGACTCGGGCTTCACCGTGAGGCCCGTCTCCTCGTAGAGCTCTCGCACCGCGGTCTCGGTGATCGGCTCACCCGGTTCGCTCTTACCAACGGGCAGATCCCACATGCCCTGGGCGAACTTGGCGTTTTCGCCGCGCTGGAGGAGGACGACGCGGTCGGTGACCTTGTCGTGGACGATGACGGCGGCGACCAGCAGGGTCATGGACTCTGATGCGGGTGTGAGGGCTTTGGGCTGATCGTCGGTCGGCTGAGCCACGGTGGTCCCTTCGTCGGCCAAGTTGGCAGCTCCCCCGCTCGCACGTAGCGAAGACTTGGGGAGGGGCATGCTAGATCATTGCTTCCTGTGCGCGGCGGGCCAGTTCAGCAGCTCCGGGCACTCGGCGACGCCGGTAGACGGCGAGCGTTGACGTGAGCGATGCGACCGCTTTACGGGTTCGGTCGGATGTCATGCCCTCCATGAGTGTCAGAGCTTGGCCCCAAGTGGCGACCGCTTCGTCAGCGCGTGCCTGGGCGGCGAGACTGTCTCCGAGGTCCGCGTAGGTGAGTGCATGGACGCGCTTGTACTTCGCGGGGTCCCAGCGAATGAGCGCGTCACGGTGCTGCTGTTCGGTACCGACGTGGTCGGCGAGGTCGGTCAGAGTGCGGGCAGTGTGGCTGGCGACGGTGCCGGCAGGCGGGCCGCTGACGCGCGAGTAGCTGGGCTGAGGACCGTCGTCTCGGAGGAGAGCGTCTTCGGCGACAAGCAGGGCGCGAGCTGCGGCGGACTTCTCGCCGATGGCGGCGTAGGCGCGGGCGTGGGTGATATGGAGGAGGGCTTCGGTCTGGCCGTCGACATGCCCGAGGCCGCGAGCAAGGGCACCTTCGACGAGATCGACACAGTGACGAGGCTGTTTGAGGCTGAGCGCCTGGTGAGCCAGGGCGCGCATCATCCAGGTGGCGTGGCCGTGCGGGTCCGCCTCGCAGGCGAGTTGGTAGCCGACTTGGTAGTAGCGCTGGGCGAGGCCTTCATGGCCGAGGTCGTGGTGTTTCCACCCCGCGAGATAGGCAAGCTCGGCGACGGCACCGAAGGCCGCTTGGCGCAAGAGTTCGGAGGGGAATCGTCCCCGGAGCATGGGCGCTGCGGTGTCGGCAAGGTATGCAGTGACGGTGGTCAGGCCATGGCCACCACCGAGGCGCTCATCGGCCACGCAGAAGGCTGCGGTGACGTGGCGTACAACCTCCACGTCCTCCAAAGCCGACCATGGCCTTGCCGGTACGGGCACGAAGCATGCGGGCGGTGCACTCGTGGTCGTAGGTGAGCGGCATGGCGACGCCAGCGGTGGTGAAGGCGGCGATCGCGAGGAATCGGCGGCGCTCGACATCAGCGCGGCCCAGGTCGGTGGCAGCGTGGACGGGGTCAAGCTCGTCCGGTCCGTTGGCTTCCGGAGCGCGTAAGCCGATCTCAGCCTGGGTGATGATGCGCCCTGCTCGGCGGGACAGTGCCTCGGCGAGGTACTGACCAGTCCGGCCGGTGGGCTGGCGAACGCCGTTTACCCAGTGGGAGACGGCTGACTTGTTGGTCTGAAGGATCTCGCCGTTCTCTGCGGCGACGCGTCGGACGTCCTTTGCCAGGGATTCGTACGTGCAGCCGATCGCCTCGATGGTTTCGCGCATGCGGGAGTGGGCTTCTCTCTGCGCTGCCACGATCACCTCCGGTTCGGAACTGTAAACCGCGTATACCGCTCGACCTGCGCTCTACCGTACCTACTCACCGTGACGACCGGTTCACTTATCGAAAGCCGTCTGGAACGGCTCGATCCTGTCCCAGGCTCCCTACTTGGCCGGGCGGCTCCCCCACGGTGCGGGCCGCATCTACCACGCACACCACCAAGAGGTCCTGATGACTGTGACCACGACCGCTCGTCGCACCGGACACCCTGTATACACCGAGACCCTGCCCTGCGCGGCGGAGAGCGCCGCACCGGCCCGCGCGCTGGTCCGTACGGCCTTATCCGCGTGGGGCCTGGACGACCTGGTGGAAGCGGGCATCCACGTCGTCTCGGAACTCGTCGCCAACTCCGTCACCCACACCAGCACCCGGTTCCTGCGCCTGACCGTCACCCGGCCGACGGAGAAGTTCGTACGCATCGCTGTCGTGGACAAGTCGAAGCGGGCGCCGGAGACCTGTACGGCCGAGGCGGGGGACGAAAGCGGACGGGGGCTGGCGATCGTCGAAGCGCTGACGTGGCGCTGGGGCACCGACGAACTGCGGTGGGGGAAACGCGTATGGGGTGAGCTGAAGTGCGAGCGCCGCCAATGACCGCGTCACCGAACCCGCAGGGAGGGGTCGCACCACGAGGCGACAACCGCCTCGCAGGAAAGCACGCCCGGACAGGCCGGGCCCAGTGAGACTCCCCTACACAGGAGGTAGGCACATGCATGACTTGCGCACCTTGCTCCCCGCGACCGCGTTCAGGGGCGTCGTCGCAACGGTCATGGACAACAACCCGGGAATGCGACAGCCCGTGGCTACGCGTGTGGTGGCCGAAGCCTTGAAGTTCGTCATGGCCGCCGCTCGATTCCCGACCGTGCCCATTCAGCCGTCTCGGGTGGTTGACGAGGGGTGGCACGCGCTCATCCTGCACACGCACCCGTACGCGTCGCTGTGCGAGACCTTGGGCCGCTTCGTACATCACTATCCGGAGCGGCCGGACACCTCGCGTCATGACCCGACCGCACTCACACGGACCATGGCCCTGATCGAACAGGCAGGCCACCCCGTCGACAACGCGCTGTGGGCCCCGCCGACAGAGCCTTTGGTGCCCGTAGCTGCCAATTGTTCGCATACACCGGTGCCGGGCGGCTGCGGGCCGATCAGGCCGGGCAACTGCGCCGCACACTGCACCACAGGTGACTAGGCTGCCCGCGTTCATCATGGAATGAGGTGACGAGTGAACGCGGACCAAGCCAAATGCGTCGACGCTCTGCTCAGACACCTGGGGCTCCCCGGCGTGCTGGCCCCGCAGCAGCCGGAGGACCCCACGGGGCGCTGGCGCGTCTACGACCAGGCCGATCCCGATACCCGCACGGACACGACGGCTGACGCGCTCGCGAGCGTCGCGGAGCAGTACCTCGCGTCGCTCGACCCGCCAAAACCTCAGCCCGAGGAGCCGAAGAAGCCCGCAGGGCCCACCCGGGGTTTCGTCATTCCGCCTGCCAGTGACTGAGCTGCCCCAATGCTCCCCGGCTCCTTAATCGCCGGACAGGCTCGAAATCCCAGCCCGTCCGGCGATTGAGGACAACCTCAGCCCATTCGAGCGGGACGTCGGACGCCCCTTCCAGTCCGTCCGGCGTTTGAGGACGAAAACGGGAAGGGGCGGGGCCGGGGAGAAAGAACCGCCGGTCACGGTCCGCACCCACCCCACCCCGCCCCACCACAGGCGGCCGGAACCCGCCGGTCAGTCCGCCAGGTACGTCTCCGCCACCAGGAACGCCAGGTCGAGGGACTGGCTGCGGTTCAGGCGGGGGTCGCAGGACGTCTCGTAGCGATGGCGCAGGTCGTCGGCGAAGACCTCGCCGCCTACGCACTCGGTGACGTCGTCGCCGGTCAGCTCGACGTGGATGCCGCCCGCGTGCGTGCCCAGGGCCTTGTGGACCTCGAAGAAGCCCTTCACCTCGTCCAGCACATCGTCGAAGCGGCGGGTCTTGTGGCCGCTGGGTGCCTCGAAGGTGTTGCCGTGCATCGGATCGCACACCCAGGCGACCTGCGCGCCCGACGCCCTGACCTTCTCCACCAGGGTCGGGAGCTTGTCGCGTACGTGGCCCGCGCCCATGCGGACGACGAACGTCAGCCTTCCCGGCTCGCGGTCCTCGTCCAGGCGGTCGATCAGGGCCAGCGCCTCGTCGGCGGTCGCCTTCGGGCCGAGCTTCACGGCGATCGGGTTACGGATCTTGGAGAAGAACTCCACGTGTGCGCCGTCCAGCTGGCGGGTGCGTTCACCGATCCACACCATGTGCCCCGACAGGTCGTACAGCTCTCCGGTCCGCTGGTCGACCCGGGTCAGCGCCGCCTCGTAATCGAGCACCAGCGCCTCGTGTGAGGCGTAGAACTCGGTGGTGCGCATCTCCTCCGGGTCCGTTCCGCAGGCGTGCATGAAGCTCAGGGCACGGTCGATCTGGCTCGCCAGCGCCTCATAACGCTGCCCGGACGGTGAGGACTTCACGAAGTCCTGGTTCCAGGCGTGCACCTGGCGCAGGTCGGCGTAGCCGCCCGTGGTGAAGGCGCGCACCAGGTTGAGGGTCGCGGCCGACGCCTGGTACATGCGTTTCAGCCGCTGCGGGTCCGGGGTGCGGGACGCCTCGGTGAACTCCAGGCCGTTGACGGAGTCGCCCCGGTAGGCCGGGAGCGTGACGCCTTCACGGGTCTCAGTGGGCTTGGAGCGCGGCTTGCTGTACTGGCCCGCCATCCGGCCGACCTTCACCACCGGGACCGACCCGGCGTAGGTGAGGACGGCGCCCATCTGGAGCAGGGTCTTGAGCTTGTTGCGGATCTGGTCGGCGCTCACGGCGTCGAAGGTCTCCGCGCAGTCGCCGCCCTGGAGGAGGAACGCCTCGCCCCGGGCGACGGCGGCGAGCCGGTCGCGCAGCTGATCGCACTCGCCGGCGAAGACAAGCGGCGGGTAGGACTCCAGGTCGGTGATCGCTTCGCGCAGTGCCTGCTGGTCGGGCCAGTCGGGCTGCTGCGCGGCGGGAAGGGAGCGCCAGGTTTCCGTCGAGTGTGTGTTCATGGCGTGTCGTATGCGGCGGGGCCGGGCGGGCCTGCCGCTCTCCTCTCTGAGTACTTCAGGGCTCTTCAGGACGTGAGGTCTCTGGGCGCTTACGGCACACGCGCGGGCAGGGGGCTTCGCTCCGTCAGTGGAGTCAGCGTGGGTGCGGTCGGTGGTGTTGGTGTTGGTGGTGGTGTTGTTGGTGTTGGTGGTGGTGTTGTTGGTGTTGGTGTGCGGTCGTTGGAGGCAGTGGTGTCAGTGCGGTCTGCGGTGGTGGTGGTGACGGTGTCTGGGAGGGCTGGTGGTCGCTGAGGGGCCGGCTGGGGCTGTGGGAGCGGCGGGGTCTGCTGCCGCGGTGGGCTCCGTGCGGCCGGTCGGCTTGGGCAGGGGCAGCCGGACCGCCGCCACCACGCAGTTGTCGATGACCGAGCAGCGGGCCGAGCCGCCGCGCAGGGCGGCGGGGGGCGCCTCGCCGCCGACGGTGAGGACCACCGGGCCACCCTCGGCCACCGGGTCGCCGTCGGCCGCCGGGACGGTCCACTCCAGTTCCACGGAGCGGAAGGACAGGCCCTCCTGCCGTGCCACGGGCACGGCCTTGTACAGCGCCTCCTTGGCGCAGAAGATCCGCAGGACCGCCAGCTCCGGGTCGGCCGCGGCCGCCACGCGCCGGAGTTCGCCGGGTGTGCAGACGTAGCGCCGCGCCGCGTACAGGCCCGGCGCGGAGGCCAGTGGCTCGATGTCCAGGCCCACAGCGAGCCCCCGCTCCGTGGTGACGGCGCAGACGGCCACGTCGTCGGTGTGGCTGAGGGAGCCCCGGACGCCGTGCGGCCAGCGCGGGGCGCCGCGCTTGTCCCGCAGCGGCCAGTGCGGCGCCCCGGTGAGCGCGGCGGTGGCGCGGGCGGCCGCCAGCCGGCCCGCCGCGTACGTGCCCCGCCGCAGCGGCGCGGCGAAGCCCGGGAGCTCCGCGCGCACCTCTGCGGGAAGGCCGCTGAACGGCAGCTCGCCGACGGCCGCGTGCGCGACCGTCACCGAGCCGCCGAACAGCGCCTGTGCGCGTCCGTTCACCGGGATGTACGGGTCAGCTGCGCGACCGCGTTGGCCACGACCTGGTGCCCGGTCCTTCCCTCACCCGTCATGATCGACTCGGGGTGGAACTGCACGGCGGCCAGCCGCCGCTCCGGTGCCTCCACCGCCATCGCCACGCCGCCGTCCTGCGTCACAGCGGTCACCCGCAGCCCGTCGGGGATGTGGGCGGGGTCGGCGTAGAGCGAGTGGTAGCGGCCGACTTCGAAGGTCTCGGGCAGCCCGGCGAGCACGCCCGATTCCGCGGTGGTGCGCCGCACCAGGGACGGCTTGCCGTGGACCGGCGCGGGCAGTGTGGCCAGCTCGCCGCCGAGGTATTCCACGATGCCCTGGAGGCCCAGGCAGACGCCGAAGACGGGGATGCCGAGCCGGTCCGCCTCGGCCAGCGTCGCCGAGACCTTGAAGTCGGTGGGAGTGCCGGGCCCCGGCGAGAGCACCACGAGGTCGGGCCGCCGCTCCTCGATCAGCTCCAGGTGGCCGCCGCTGCGGTAGGTGTCCACGTCCGCGCCGGTCTCGCGGAAGTACCCGGCGAGGCAGTGCACGAACGAGTCGCGGTGGTCGACGAGCAGCACGCTCTTCCCGGTGCCGGGCCGCTCGCGCACCTCGGCGCGCGCCACCGGGGGTGTCGCCCCGGAAAGGACCTCAAGCAGGGCCTTCGCCTTGAGTTCGGTCTCGCGCTCCTCGTCGCCGGGGGTCGAGTCATACAGCAGGGTCGCGCCCGCCCTGACGATGCCGATCCCGTCCCGGATCTGGATGGTGCGCAGCGTCAGCACGGTGTCCAGGCAGCCGTCGAAGCCGATGCGGCCGACCGCTCCGCCGTACCAGCGGCGCGGGGAGCGCTCGTGCCGCTCGATGAACTCCACCGCCGCCAGCTTGGGCGCGCCGGTGACGGTCACCGCCCACAGGTGGGCGAGGAAGGCGTCCAGCGCGTCGAAGCCGGGCCGCAGTTCGCCCTCAACGTGGTCGACGGTGTGGATCAGCGTCGAGTACGTCTCGATGCTGCGCCGGGCGGTGACCTTGATGGTGCCGGGAACGCAGACGCGCGACTTGTCGTTGCGGTCGACGTCCGTGCACATGGTCAGCTCGTGCTCGTCCTTGGCGGAGTTGAGCAGGTCGCGGATGCGCTCGGCGTCCTGGAGGGCGTTCGCGCCGCGCTGCGCCGTGCCGCTGATGGGCGCCGACTCCACGAGCAGCCGCTCGTCGTCGGCGTCGATGCCCCGGCTGACCCGGACGAACATCTCCGGGGAGGCGCCGACGAGGTATTCGCCGTCACCGAGGTTCATCAGCAGACTGTGCGGCGCGGGGTTGCGCTCGTACAGGCGGCGGAACAGCTGCGCGGGGGCGGCTGTGACGGCGTGCTGGAACACCTGGCTCGGCACGACCTCGAACAGGTCCCCGGAGCGGAACAGCGGCATCGCCGCGTCCACGACCTGGGCGTACTCACCGACCTTGTGGTCGCGGCTGCCCTGGGACGGCCGTCCGGGCACGAACGCCTGGGCGGGTGTGGCGGTGGGCAGCCACTGCGTGCTGGCGCCGTCGAACGCGAAGTCGTACTGGTGCCGGACCGCTTCGTCGCTGCGCAGGTCCAAGTCGTGGATGACGTCCGGGAGGTGCAGCACCATGTCCCGGTCGTCGGGGTCGCGGTGCTGGCGGGCGTCCATGGGATCGACCTGGAAGATCAGGTCGTAGCCGAACGAGCCGAACAGCCCGAGCAGCGGGTCGTCGGGCACCGCTAGGGCCGCGATCAGCGCCCGTACGGCGGCGAAGACGCCGACGTGGCGGGTCCGGTCCTCCTCGGCGAAGACGCCGTGCGGGGTGCCACCGTGCACGCGCAGCGTGTCGCCGTCGGCGTCCACCGATCCCGGCAGCTTCGCGAGCGCGGAGCCGATGGCGGGCAGCAGCACCTTGCCGCGGCCGTTGAGGGCGCGCACGGTGAGCCGGTCGCCGCGCGCGGCGATCTCCAGCGGCGGGTCGACGTAGCCGATGATCCGGTCGCGTCCCCGGAAGAGGACCATGCCGCGGCGCTCGTCGAGCGCCGCCTCCAACTGTGCGCGGGCCGCCGCGGCGCTGCCGGTGCGTTCCGTTGTACGGATCACCTCAACACCGGCCGGAGTGGTCCAGCGACCGGTCTCCGATCGCTCCCTCCTGGCCGCCCCCGTCATGTCCGTCGAGGTCATCCCCACCGTTCTCCTCCATAGGTGCGTGCATCAGTGCGTAATTGGGCGTGCGCGTGGTCATGCGCACGGGTCGTCCGTGCATGGGTGTGCGCATGCGGCTGTGCGGCTGTGCGTGCGTTGGCGCTCGCACCGGTATGTGCGGTAGCGCTCGCACCGGTACGTGCGGTGGTGCTCGCTTCGGCGCGCGCGGCAGTGCGTGTGTACGTACGCGCGCGGGTGCGTGTGCCCGTACGTGCGCGCATGCCCGCTTCCGTGCGTGCTGACGGAGCGGTGTGCGGGAGCGGGCGGGTCCGTCCGGCTCCCTGTGCCCGTGCGGTGGCGGCCTGGGTCACCGTGTTCCCCCGGTCACGGTCCAGACCGCGTCGGCCCTGCCCCCCAGCACATGGGCCCAGCCCTGGCTCAGTTCCCCCGGGCCGCACACGTAGGCGCATCGCACTTCCGTGCCGCTGTGGACGCGCTCGCAGAGCACGAGCTGGGTGGTGCGGTTGATCGCGGCGCTCGCCGCCCCGGGGGCGACAGCCACCACGTCGAGGGCGACGGTGCGGGCCAGCTTCGCCACGCCCTCGGCGACCTGGCCCACGGCCTCCTCGGTCTCCGCCAGCGGCGGCCGCACCAGCACGCCGAGCGTGCCGCCCGGCACCGCGGCGCGCAGCTCACGCAGCCGCCGCGCCGCCCCGTCCAGCAGCGCGCCCTGGTCCGCCGCCGGGTCCTCCAGCGGAAGTTCGAGCACCACGGGCCCGCCCTCGGCGGCATCCGCGGCTTCAACGGCGTCAGCGAGCAGCCGCTCGGCCGGTCCCGGCTCCGCCCGCCACGCGTCGGCGCCGATCAGCGTCGCACGCGGCCCGGCGCCGGACGTCTCCCCCGTCCCGGCCGCCGCCAGCACCGGCACCGGTCCCCCGGGCAGCGGCGTCAGGGGCACCCCGGTCCGCTCGGGCAGCCCGGGATCGACCCGCAGCAGCAGGTCGGCCGGGGCCTGCCCGGTGCGGGTCAGCAGCCGCAGCATGAGCGTTCCGGTGTCGAGGCCGCCGTGTTCCCTGGGGTGGTCCCACATCCGCTTGCTCGCCCATGCGGCGCGCTGGATGTTCTCCACCGTGGGGCGGCGGGCGGTCTCGAAGGCGGCGAGCGCCTCCTCGGCACCGGGCTGCGTGGTGAGGCAGCGGGCGAGTTCCGCCGCGTCCTCCAGGGCCATGGTGGTGCCCGAGCCGACCGAGAAGTGCGCGGTGTGCACGGCGTCGCCGATGCCCACAAGCCGCCCCTTCGACCACCGCTCGGCCCGTACGCCGGAGAACGTCAGCCAGCGGGAGCCGTTGCCGAGCAGCGTGGCGCCCGCGAGATCGTCGGCGAAGACATCGGCGCAGAACCGCATCGCCTGGTCGTCGTTCCAGCCCGGCGGCTGGGTGTGGCCGTCGGTGAAACCCGCCGACTGCCAGTCCTCGCCGCCGATCTCGACGAGGAAGGTGGACCTGCCGTCCTCGTACGGGTAGACGTGCGCGCCCACCGGGCCGTGCTCGCTGTCGGCGAAGAGGAACGTCATCGCGTCGAACGCCCGGTCCACGCCGAACCACGCGTACCGGCTGGTCCCTGGCGTGACCCGGGCGCCCAGCGCTTCGGCGTGCGCGGCGCGGGTGCGGCTGCCCGCCCCGTCGGCCGCCACGACGACGTCGTAACGGTCCAGCAGTTCGTCCGCGTCGACGTCGGTGCCGTAGCGCAGCCCGGCCCCGGCCTCCTCGGCGAGGCGGCGCAGGGTGCCGAGCATCGCCCGGCGCCCCACCGCCGCGAAGCCGTGCCCGCCGGAGCGGACCGAGACGCCGCCGCGCCGCACCTCGACGTCCTCCCACCGGGCACCGTGCTCAAGCAGCGCGGCCACCACGTCGGGGGCGGTGGCGCGCAGCCTGGCCAGGCTCAGCCGGGAGAAGACGACGCCGAAGCCGTACGTGGCGTCGGCCGGACTGCGCTCGAAGACGTCGGCCTGCTCGCCCGCCCGGCACAGCAGCAGTGCGAGGAAGAGCCCGGCGGGCCCACCTCCCACACATGCGACTCGCACCGGCTCACGCCTTCCCTGAGCGGACAGCGCCGCGCCCGGCGGGACCGGCCCCGGCCACCTCGGTTTCCTTCGCCGCGCTCGCTGTGGTGGCCGCGCTGGCCGCGTTGGCCGCGTTGGCCGCGTTCGCTGTGTTCGCCGCCCCCGCCGCCTTGGCTCCGGCTGCCTTGGCTTCCTTCGCCTTGGCTTCTTCGGCGAGCTGGTCGCGCAGGACCCGGCGCAGCAGCTTGCCCGCGCCGTTGCGGGGGATCTCCTCGACGAAGCGGACGGCGGCCGGCCGCTTGTAGCTGGCGAGTTCGGCGGCGCAGGCGCCGATCAGCGCGGCGACGGTGGGCGGCTCGTCACCGGCGGCGACGAAGGCGACCGGCACCTCGCCCCACTCGTCGTTCGGCGTCCCGACGACGGCCACGTCCCGCACCCCGGGCTGGGTGGCGAGCACCCGCTCGATCTCGGCCGGGTAGACGTTCTGGCCGCCCCGGATCAGGACGTCGTTGCGCCGGTCCACCAGGTAGAGGTAACCGTTCTCGTCCGCGTAACCGACATCGCCGGTGCGCAGCCAGCCGCCGCGCACGGCCTTCGCCGTCGCGTCGGTGTTACGCCAGTACAGGAGCATCCTGCCGTCGCCGCGTACGCAGATCTCACCGACCTCGCCGGTCGGCACGGGCTTGCCCGAGTCGTCCTGCACCTCGATGTGGTAGCCGGGCAGCATGCGGCCGGCGGTGGGCAGCACGGACGCGTCGGTGCTGTCGGTGCCGAAGGGCCACTCGCCCTCGCGGAAGGCGTGCGTCGCGATGGGGCCGCCGCCCTCGGTGATGCCGTAGATGCTGCGCATCGGGCACGGGAAGCTCTTCAGGCACTCCCGCAGCAGCTCCTCCGGCATCGGGGCGCCACCGAACATGATGTCCTTGAGGCTGGAGATGTCGGCGGTCTGGAACGCCTTCGTCCGCAGCACGAAGCGAGCCATCGAGGGCACCAGGAACGTCTTCGTCGCCCGGTATTCGGCGACGTCGGCGAGCCAGCGCTGCGGCGTGAACTCCGTTTCCAGCACGAGCGCGCCGCCCGCCGCGAGCAGGGCCAGACCGATGACCACGCTGCCGTGGAACAGCGGGCAGGGGTTGACCATCACATCGTCCGCGGAGAAGCCGACCTCGGCGGCCATCGCCGTGTAGCAGGCGGAGATGGACCGGTGGGTGACGGCAACGCCCTTGGCGTGCCCGGTGGTCGCCGAGGTGTGGAGGATGGCGAAGATGTCGTCCTGGCGGGGCAGCGGCAGCTCGCGGGCCGGGGTGGCCGCCATCTCCTCGTACGTGTCGGAGCCGAACGACACGCGCCAGCCGTCGCCGAAGGCGTCTCCGACGCGGTCGAAGACCTGCTGTTCGGCGAAGATCCCGACCGGTTCCACGTTGCGGACGATGTGCTCGACCTCGGGCGCCGGGAAGGACGGGTTGATGGGGCAGACGACGACGCCCGCCTTGCCGCCCGCGATGTACAGCTCAAGGACCTCGACCCGGCTGCGGGCGCAGACGGCCACCCGCTGGCCCTTCTCCGCGCCCCGGTCGAGCAGCGCGCAAGCCAGGGCGTCGGTGCGGTCGTCCAGTTCCCGCCAGGTCAGGCGGCGGTTGGGGTCGGCAAGGGCCAGCCGGTCAGGGCGAAGCAGCCGGTTGCGCTTGACGAAATGTGCCATCCACATCAGTGGGCCTCCCCCGCCGTCACCGTGGCGGCGTCCGCACCGCGCGCCACGAGTACCTGATTGATGCCGTCGAGGGTGTGCAGCGCCCCCAGCTCGTCGTCGTCCAGCGGTTCGCCGGTGCGCTCCTCCAGCGCCAGCGCCAGCCGGATCAGGTCACCGGAGTTGAGACCCGCGTTGATCAGGTCGGCGTCGCCGGGCACACCGTCCAGCAGCTGAGGCAGGTCGACGAACTCCAGCAGGAGGTGGTGGCCGGGTGTGAGGTGGTCGCTCATGAGCTCCCCTTGGTTGTCGTGGTGGGTACTGGGGACAGGGACAGCGGAAAAGACAGCGGAAGACGTCCCAGGCGGCTGGGACCCTGGCTCAGCCGCACGCGGCCGCGGCCACCGCACCGCCCCGGGCGGCGGGGGGAGCGGGTACGGCGCGGCAAGCGCCCGGCCGTGGCCAGGTGGGCGTACATCGGTGACGGAGCCGCGGACCAGCGGGGCAGCGGCCCGCCCCGCCCGGGTCGCGGGGTTCCGTCTCGGCACGGATGCCGCGCGGCGCGTGGGGATCGTCGCGAGTCGGCGTTGACGCCGACATCGGTGCCGGTGCCGGTGCCGGTACGGCAGGTGCGGAACGCACGGCACGTATGAGCGTTACGGCAGTTGCGGGCGTGACAAAAGATGTGAGCGGCTCCGCCGGCCTGAGCGGCGCCGCAGGTGCGGGCCGTGACAGCGTTGCCGGGTGTATCGATTCTTCGGTAGTTCGCGGTGCCGCTGGGGCCAGCGGAGCACCGGTCCCTAACGGGGCGGTTGAGGTGCGCGATGCTGTTCTCATGGCGGCCTGTCTCACCGGGCCCCGAGCCGCGTCAGTTCGCCGGAGGCGAGCAGCCTGGCCACCTCAAGCCGCTTCACCTTCCAGGTCGCGGTGTGCGGTATGTCGTCCCACCGGCACTGCACGGCGGGGGCGAGTTCGGGCAGTCCGGTGACCGCCTCGGCCCACGCGGCGCGGTCCAGCGGGCGGTCGCCCCGCGTGCACACGAGCGGGACGGGTGGACCTTCCGCTACGGGAATGAGCACGGCCTCGGTCAGCTGCCGCATCCGCTCCAGGATCTGGTCCTCGGCCGCCAGCAGGCTCTCCACGCCACTGCTCTGGTCCACGATCCGGTCGTACAGGTGCAGGCAGCCCCGCTTGCTGAGCGCGCCCACGTCACCCATCGCCCACCAGCCGTCGACCCGCTGGTCGCGCTGGCCGAGGTAGGCGGGCGTGACCCCGGCGGACTTGCCGTATATCTCGCCGGTCCGGCCCTTGCCGAGCTTGTTCTTGCCGCTCTCGTCGGTGATGCGCACCTTCGTGTGGCCGATCATCGGACGCCCCACGCAGCGGCCGTCCGTGCAGCCCTTCTCCGCCCGGTGCAGCTTGATGGTGATGGGGCCGGTCTCGGTCTGCCCGTACGCCTGGAGGTAGCGGGCACCCGGGCGCCCGGCGGCCAGCATCGTACGGATGGTCCTGGGGTGCGCGGCGTCGAACGAGCTGATGAACATCCGGACCTGGGAGAGGAGTTCGGGGCTCTCCTCGGCGGTCTCCTCCCAGCGGATGAACGCGTTCGGCAGGGTCTCCACGATCCCCGGGCGCACCCGGGCGAGCATCCGCGCCGCGTTGGCCGGGTCCGGGTCGGTCATGAAGCCCAGCGGCAGCCCGACGGCCAGCACCGTGAGCATGCCCGACATGGCGCGCGCGTGGACGGGCGAGACGCAGGTCAGATACGGGTCCCTGAGCCGGACCACGCGCAGGAAGTTGACCTGCGGCTTGGCGTGCCCGGCGAAGCTCTCCACGGTGTGCAGCACCAACTTGGGCACACCGGTGGTGCCGGAACTGTGCGTCACCAGCTGCGGCGTGTCGTTCGGGGGCACGCCGGTGGTGGGCAGCTCACCGTCGGGCTGGTCCTGGAGCGAGCCGCCGAAGCGACCTGGCTTCCCGACGTACAGCCGGACCGGCGCCTCCCCGGGCACCTCGTCGAGAGCCCCCGACTCCTCGGTCGCGGCGTCGGTGACGATCGTGCTGGGCTCGCCCCGAGACACGTGCAGGCCAAGGGGGTTCGCCCCGACACCGGCGTGCGTGAGGATCGGCACCGCGCCCGCCCTGGCGCACGCGAAGGCGAGCAGGATGATGTCGAAGTTGGCGCGCTTGGTGACCAGCACGCGGTTGCCGGGGAGGACACCCGCCCCGGCGAGCTGCCGCGCCGCGCGGTCCACCAGCCGGGCGAACGTCGCGAAGTCCAGCGTGTCCCCGGCCTCGGGGAACAGGTCGAGCGGCTGGTCCAGGTACATCGGTACATCGGGGTGCCTGCGGGCCGCCTCACGGGGTGCGGTGGCGAGCGCCAGCGTGGGTCGTATCCGGCCCATCGTCGGTTCACCCTTCCTGGGTCACGCGGGGACGCGTCCGGTGCCCGGTTGGCCTTCTCGGTTGGTGTTCTCGATCGCGGCGCAGTGCCCAGCGCGCCTGTCGCGACGGCATGACGTGCCCAGCCCCAGCCTGCTGCTCGCTTCGCCCGCCGACCGCGGGCACCCGGTTACGGGACGCGGCAGCCGGTTCCGGGCTGCGCCAGGTCCTTGTCGCGGCCCTGGTCCACTGGCGAGAACTTCCGGCCACCCGGAGGGGAGCCGGCGGAACATTCGGTGGTGGAGGGAGTGGCGGAGAGAGGAGAGCGGGGAAATGGGCGAGCGGGGCAGCCGGCGCGGCTGTCTTCCCCGTTTCGCTTGTCAGCGGCCCCGTGCGCCATGGGGCGCGGCATGCCGGGGGCTCGGTGCTTGGCGGCTATTCGGTCCGGGTTTCCGGCGAGCGAGTGAACGTGGCGTACGTCACCCGGTTTCCGGTCACCGTAAGGCACCCACCGAAATTCCCTGAGCAGTCCGTACGTGGAATTACGCCCACCTTGACCACTGATGAAGAAGTCGTCCGGCGACAGCGTCACCGCACTGCGGCCGACTCCGGTGTACGGCGCGCACAAGCCGTTGAGCTGGGAGTTCCGACCGTGGTCAACGCGGCGCACATCGGGTGGCCCCCCTACCTGACCCGCCACGTCGCATTCCTCCTAAGTTCGTTCACGGATCGCATCAGCTGCGTATCGCGGGTGCCGACTTGGTCGCGGACACCCCCGGAAGGAAACAAGGAGGGACACCAGTGTGCTAAACCCGTCCCGCGCGACAGAGAGGGTGGTGTGAAGCCCTCTGGTGCTCCCCCGAGCGCAGCACCACGCTACGGTGACGCAGGGGTGCAGGCGTATGACAGATAACTGCCTAGGCAATGGCATGAGATGCTTCAGCGCGTGGCACCGACGTGCCAGTCAAATCGGGATGACACACGGCGTCACATTGCTGACATCGGGGCTTTCCGGGGCGACGAGTCCGCCATCCGGGGCACCACCGCGTCGCAGCGGCTCGACAACCGCGCTCATGCCCCGTTGTCATGGCACAGACCCGCAGATCCGCAAACCCGCAGATCCGCAGATCCGCAGATCTAAGACCTGAAGTCCTGAAGGCCCGCAGACCTGCGATCCCGCACAACCTCATCCCGCACAACCTAGGAGCACCCCGTTGTCCCGTCGTCCCACGCTGAGGGCAGCACTGCCCTGCGTCCTGCTGCTGGTCGCCTGCGTGGCGTGTGACGGCGCGTCCGGCCCGGGCGCCGACGACGCGGGAAGACCGGGCGCGGCGGGCGTCGGCGACAAGCTGTTCCCGAAGCTCGGCAACGGCGGCTACGACGTCACCCACTACGGCCTCAGCCTCGACTACGACCCGGAAGCCAACCACCTGACGGGCACCGCGAAGATCTCCGCCCGCGCCACCGCCCCGCTCAGCTCCCTGAATCTGGACCTCGCGGGAATGCGCGTCCGCAAGGCGACCGTGAACGGCGAGCCGGCCAAGACGGCGCGCGAAGGCACGGAGTTGACGCTCACCCCGCGCGACTCCCTCGCCAAAGGCCGTACGTTCACCGCCACCGTCGAGTACACGGGCGCCCCGAAGACCATCGTCGGCGCCGACGGAGGGGCGGAGGGCTGGATCGAGACGGACGACGGCGCGGTCGGCCTCGGCGAGCCCTCCGGGTCCATGGCGTGGTTCCCCGGCAACCACCACCCGTCCGACAAGGCCACGTACGACATCGGCATCACCGTCCCCGAGGAGTACACGGCCGTCGCGGGCGGCGAGCTGCGGCAGCGGCGCAGCGAGGACGGCCACACCACCTTCGACTGGCACAGCGGGGAGCCGATGGCCGGCTACCTGGCCACGGTCGCCGTCGGGTCCTTCGACGTCCACTCCACCGAGGAGGGCGTGCCGAGTTACGTAGCCATCGACCCCGACCAGGCGAAGAAGAGCACCGCCGTCGCGGACGACCTCGCCGAGATCATGGACTGGGAGAGCGGCCTCTTCGGCCCGTACCCCTTCTCCTCCACCGGCGCCATCGTCGACCACAACCCCGACCTCGGCTACGCGCTGGAGACCCAGAGCAAGCCGTACTACAGCTCCGCCCCCGATGAGTACCTCCAGGTCCACGAGCTGGCCCACCAGTGGTTCGGCGACTCGGTCACGCCTCGCACGTGGGGCGACATCTGGCTGAACGAGGGCTTCGCCACGTACGCGGAGTGGCTGTGGGAGGAGGAGATGGACGAGGAGGGCCGCAGCGCGGACGAGATCTTCGACGACTTCTACGACGGCACCGACGACGAGAGCGAAGGAATCTGGGACTTCCCGCCCGGCACCCCGCCGAGCGCGGCACAGCTCCTCGACCCGCCGGTCTACGGGCGCGGCGCGATGGTCCTGCACCAGGTCCGCAAGGCCGTCGGCGACAAGACGTTCCGCTCGATCCTGCGCACCTGGACGAAGGAACACCGGCACGGCACGGCCCGCACCCAGGACTTCATCGACCTGTGCGAACAGGAGTCGGGCGACGACCTTGGCGAGCTGTTCCAGACGTGGCTGTACACGAAGGGCAAACCGAAGGTCTGAGCGCGCGCCGCCCGGGGTCCGGGTCCGGGCCCGTGGAGCACACCGACGCGGTGCCCGATGGGGGTCGGGCACCGCGACGAGTCCGTTCAGCGGTTCAGCGGTTCAGCGGTTCAGCGGTTCAGCGGTTCAGCGGTTCAGCGGTTCAGAACAGCACCTCACAGTTGAGCCGCGTTTCGATCCTGACGTCACAGCGGTCGCTGGAGCCCTCGCCACCGTCGCCCCAGTCGTTGGTGCCCTCTGGGTCGGTCAGCGTGTCGTCACCCTCGTCGCCCGAGAGGGTGTCCGTGCCGTCGCCGCCGTTGAGGCTGTCGTCGTCCTCGCCGCCGTTGAGGCTGTCGGCTCCGCCCTCACCGGCGATCGTGTCGGCACCTTCCTCGCCGTAGGCGCTGTCGGGACCCGTTCCGCCCCGCAGCCGGTCGCCACCCGATCCGCCGTTGAGGAAGTCGGCACCGGACCCTCCGCTGAGGGTGTCCGCACTGGTGCCGCCGTCCAACCAGTCCTGCCCCTGAGATCCGTTGAGTACGTCGGCTCCGGCACCGCCGACGAGCGAATCGCTGCCCGGCCCGGCGATGATGATGTCGGCTCCCCCACCACCGTCGAGGTAGTCGTCGCCCGTTCCACCGTCGATCCGGTCCGCCGCGCTGCCACCGGAGACCACGTCCGCGCCGTCACCGGAGCAGACGGTGTGGCTGCCGCTGCCACCGAGCATGATCGTGTCGTTACCGGCTCCCGTGGTCACGACCAGCGGTGTGTCGGATTTCAGCTCGATCCGGTCATCGCCGTCCGTGCCGACGACTGTGGCGCTACGGCCCTGACACGTCGTCGGCGGGGCCGCGTTCGCCGCCGACGGCCAGGTCGCCACGACCCCTCCCGCCAGCAGTACCACCGGCAGTACCCGGCTCAACGACGTTCTGGCGTGTCCTCGCATGGTGCCCATCAATGTGCCTCCCTGTCTCGGGGTGGACGTGATGTCGCAGCTGCGTACGGCTTTCCCCTCCGGCCCGGCCCGCCTCCCGACGGGCGTTGGCGGCCGGGGTGAAAACGTGTCGGACGCTACCCCGAGGCCGGACGCCCCAACAACCCGCACATCCGGCCATAACGACCTAATAGGCCATGAACATGCCATTCCCTTTGTGAACCACATGGCCCGCCGCCTGTACGGCCCGACGGAGCGCTGCGTTCCGGCCTTTTGGTGATGACGGGACGTGGCCGACACGGGTGATGGCGTGACCCGAGGGACATCAGATGCTGAAGGTGGCGGCCGCGCGGGCCCGGCAACCGCCGTCCACCCAGCCAGGTAACGCGCGGCGCCCCCGGGCAGCGCTGCGCCGATGCGCAATGAGCCACCGTACGGCCGTCGTGACCGGCTGAGATACGGGCGCTGGATTCGCCGCTGCCCGGTGCACGGAGTAAGGCTCGTCTCCGGTATCAGCAATCCAACGAAGGAGCGTTCGACATGTGGTCTAGGCGAGGAGTCGTCCTGGGCGCCGTCTTATCGGTTGGCTGTGTGGCCGCACTGGGCACGGGAACCGCCGCGAACGCCGAGCCCGCACAGACAGACCGGCCCTCCCGCCCGTCGGCGCTGGTGCTCACGATCGCCAAGGGCGAGAACGCGAGCGACGCCACGGTGCAGCGTGCCGCGCTGCTGCGCTGCGCCCCCAAGCCCCAAGGTGACCACCCCACTCCGCGAGAGGCGTGCGCCCAGCTGCGGGACGTGGAAGGGAACGTCAGCGCCGTAACCGATCAGGACCCGGGCCGCATCTGTACGTACATCTGGGACCCGGTCGTGATCACTGCCCACGGCGTGTGGCAGGGCGAGCGGGTGTCCTACTCGGAGACCTTCGCCAACGAGTGCGTGATGCGGGGCGAGAAGGGACCGGTCTTCACCTTCTGAGCCACCGGCTCGCACCGCCGGTCACCGGCATGACAGCTTGGCGATGACCGGACCGGCCGACTGCGACGCGGACCCCCGCGACGCAGGCGACTCCGAGGCGTGCACCTCCGCGCCCCGCTACTTGGACCCGAGCTCCGGACCTTCCCTACGGGCTCGGGTCCTCCCGTGGGACTCGGGTACTTCCGTACGAGAGCCCCTCGCGGTCAGCCGCTGGACGCGGCGAAGGCCCGCCGGTCGCGGAAAAGCCGAGGCCGCCGTCGCACAGGGCTACGTCTACGTCCGGGAAGACCACGTGGACACCTTCGACGGCCGGGAGTTCATCGAACGACTGGCCCCGCTGAAGATGGCCTACACCAACATGTACGGCATCCTCGCCGTCGTCTTCGATCAGATGGTCCCAGGCGATTCCGTCCAACGGCTCACCACCGAGAACACCACCTTGAAGCGTCGGGTCCAACAGCTGACCCAAGAACACCGGGCCCTTCAGGAACGATTCGAAGGCGCCCGCTCCAACCTCCGCTTCGCCGACAAACGCGTCGCCGACCTCGAAGTGCGAGTCCTTGAACACCAGCAGCCCCACTCGTGACCTTCGGTGCGCAAGATGTGAGTCCAGATCGCCTCTCAGCGGCGCCGGCATCGAGCGGCCCACCCGCCCGCCGTCGCTTGCATTGTCCGCCCGGCGCACGAAGCGGAAATGTCTTTGCTTCTCACTATCAAGGCTCAGTAACGTTCGGTAGGTGGCTTGATCTCCCATGCCGTCGGCCTGACCGGCGGTCGAAACATTCGCTCCGCCGCCGTCGGCATCCGACTGCGGCTCGTTTGACTTGTCCAGGAGATCCTGATGCCCCAGAGCAACATGTCTGACCGAGCTTATACGCGCACTGCCCAGGCTGTGCTGAGCGAGGCCAACCACGCGCATGACACCCGGTTCCAGCTGCATCACCGATTCGATGACGGGGTCCAGTCAGGAGCGTGGCTCCTGACCGACAACACCGGCCGACGAGCGGTACTGAAATGGAGCCCCGCCCGCGCCTGGGCTCGTCAGATCGAGCATGCCGCTGAGGGAGTTGCGAAGATCCGCGCTGCCGGGTATCCAACACCGGCATGGCTCGCCGTCGGCACGAGCACAGACGGCTTCGGGTACCAGATTCAGGACTTTGTAACTGGTCGCAGCCCGAATCAAGTGGCGGCAAGCGAGGCCCAATTGCTGATCGACCTCCTGGAGACGCACGCGAGCCTCGATCCCGACCCGCACAGGTGCTGGTCGCAGTACGTGACAGACCGCATGACCGACCGGCATGAGGACCTGTGGCAGCAGGCGGCCGATACCGGCCCAACCGGGCAGAAACTCGTCAACGCCTGCGAGCGGCTTCTCGCTGCCCACGGACCTGTCACTTTGCCCACCGGCGACCTGGTCCACGGCGATTTCCGCCCTGGCAACATCCTCTTCCACGCAGATCGTGTCAGCGGTGTCATCGACATGGAAGCGCTTGGCAGCGGCACCAGGGTTTTCGACTACGCAACGCTTCTGAGCGCCCACGACATCACCCCTGAGGCGGTGCAGATGCTCTGCACCGCCGGCGCGCGGGTCGCCGGCCCCGGTGCTCTGGCCTACTGCTTCGCCCACGTCGTCCTCGACCTTGCCGTCTTCGTCCATCGACGAAACCTTCGACCAGGTATCGAGAGCGTGAGCACGCTCCATGAGCGCGTACTGAGACTGCTGAACCACACCGACGGGGTCTAGAGATCCTCAGCGTCGCGTGCCCCTACGCGACGCTGAGACGCACCTCATGCACGACCCGAACACTGACCTGGTCGGTAAAAGCGACTTCGACGATCTGATGCGCGGGGAGTTCCACCTCACCCCCGCCGGGCCTGGCATCGCCGAGATCCCGGACTGGCGGGGCATGGTGCACCTGCCCGACCCCGAAGCGGCCGTGCTTCTCGACCGCGACGGCAGCCTGACCGAGGCCGCACGCCAACTCGCCGACTTCCAGCCGCCGGTGCCCACGGACACGGCGCGACAGCTCACCGACGAGCTGACGAACTGGACCCGGATGCTCGCCCACGCGCTGGCCCGGGGCGAGACGGGCCGCGCCCACGCCCTGCTGCACACCGCCGTCGCCCCGCAGCAGCTCCAGCTCTGCCGCCTGCTACGCGGCTCCACAGCCCATTGGCTCACCCCCAGCCGGGCCATGGAAGCCGATCTGCCCGCCGCCGACCAGGACCGCTACCTCGCCACGACCGCCTCGGCCCGGCCCGACGAGGTCCGTGCGGCGGCCCGGCACAGCCGGCAGTCGAGCCGGGAGCTGATCGGGGAGGCGGCCACCCGGTGGAACACCCGTGTGACGACCGGCCTCCACGACGAGATCACCGACTTCATCGGCCGTAGCTGAACAACCCCGACCACCCAGCGTGCGCCCGCACCCACCCGTCCCTACGGCGAACAAGTGCGGGCGCACGCGCCCCGCTTCCGTAGCCGACCACGGACCGAGGACGGCCACCCGGGATCTCAGACGGCCTTGTCCGCCATGCTCAGCACGGGCTCCCCCGCAGCGGAAACGGAAGCCGGCGGAGCGGGCTGCGCGGCCGGAGGGGAGGGCTCTGCGTCCCTCGCACGCCAGCGAGGCAGTTCGGGGATGAGCGTGAGGAGCCCGATCGCGGCCATGGCGGCGCCGATCCACACCGGCGCCCGCAGCCCGAAGTGGTTGATGCCCACGCCTCCGACCGACGAGCCGATGATGATGCCGAGGGTGATGAAGGAGGAGTGGACGCTGTTCACCAGGGCCCGGGCGTTTCCGGCGCGCTGGACGCGGGTGATCATCGCCGGGTTCATCGTGATGCCGACCAGCCCGATGCCCATCATGAACACCACCGCCGGCACCGCGACATGGGCCAGCAGCGCGAATCCGACGAGGAAGAACAGGTTCAGGAGCAGGCCGCCCAGCAGAACGCTGACGGTGTGCCGGTCGGCGAGGCGCCCGACGATGTTGTTCCCGACGACGGTGGCAGCGCCGTACGCGATGAGAAGGAGCGGTACCGCTCCGGCGCTGAACCCGGTGACCTCGGTGAGGATCGGGTTGAAGTAGCTGAACGCGGAGAATGTCGCACCGATGATGAGAGTGGAGGTGGAGAGGACCAGCCATAGCCTGGGGTTCCTGAAGGCGCCCAGTTCCTCCCGGAAGTTCCCGCCGTCCTCCGAACGTTCCACGTTCGGCACGCCGGCGATCGTGCACAGCGCGGCGACGACGGTCATCACGGTGATGGCCCAGAAGGCCGCTCGCCAGCCGAGGTGTTCGCCGATCAGGGTGGACAGCGGAAGCCCGAGCAGTGTGCCGAGCATCAGCCCGTTCATGGCGACGGCGATGGCCCGGCCGCGCATGTCCGGCCGCGTCAACTGGGCGCACAGCGAGAGGGACACGCCGAAGAACGCCTGTGAGGCGACGCCCGTGATGACCCGAGCCACCACCATGAGCGTGTAGTTGGGCGCGGTGGCGGCCAGCACGTTACCCAGAAGGAAGACGCCGAACAGCACCATCAGCGCCGACTTCTGGCGCATCCGGAGCACGGCGGCGGTAAGAAACGGCCCGCCGAAGGCCATGGCCACCGCGAACGCGGTGATCAGAAAGCCGATCTGCGAGACGCTGACGTCCAGTCCCTCAGCCATCTGCGGCATCAGTCCAGCGACGACGAACTCGCTGGTGACCATGGAAAAGATGCCCATGGCCAGCACGTATATGGCACGTGGCATGGCAGGTGCTCCCGTTGTCTGTCGATTTTGTAACGTACGGTTCAAAACTTGCCCACAAAAAACCCGCCAAGGCGCAACAAACGCACCCGGCCCACATACGTGAACACCCGGACACGCGGACACCGGGACACCCGGGCACGCGGAATCGGCAATCGGCAATCGGCAATCGGCAATCGGCAATCGGACGAGGATCGACGCTCAGACCGTGAGCGCGTCCATCGCCGTAGCCGCGATGGCCTCCAGAGCGTCGCGGTCGGCGCCCCCCTGGGCCGAGACCCGCATTCCGCCGATCACGGCGTTGACGAACCGCGCCAGCGAGCCGGCGTCCCGGGTGGAGGCGATGTCGCCGGCACGCTGCCCGGCCTCCATGACAGCCCTCAGGACATCCAGCCGACGCGCGAGATCCCGTTCCAGCATGGCGGCCGCCTCCGGGTCGCGTCCGGCGAGCTCCACGGTGGTGTTCACCGTCAGGCAGCCGATGCCACGCCCCTCCACACGCCGCTCGGACTCGCCGTCGATCACCACGTCGAACACCGTCCGGAGCCGCTCCACAGCCGACCGCTTCCCATCCTCAAGAACGGCCACATACGCGGCGGTCATGCTCTCCATGTAACGGGCCAGCGCCCGCGCGAACAGATCATGCTTGCTACTGAAGGTGTTGTAGATGCTGCTGCGCCCCAGCCCGGTGGCTTCGCACAGATCCTGAGTCGAGGTGGCCTCGTAGCCATTCACCCAGAAAGCCCGCATCGCCGCGTCCAGGGCCCGCTCCTCGTCGAACATCCTCGGTCGGGCCATGTCCGTACGGTAGCAGGTTCTGGACCGATCGATGCAATACCGGGGCCGCCGCAGCGACGGCACCCAGCGGCGGATGACGGTCCAGCGCCGTACGCCCGCCCCTCACGGGCGACATCGCCAAGGTCGCCGCATGCCCAAGGTCGCCGCATGACCGGAAGGGGTCGGGCTCGCCAGCGCCCGACCCTTTCCGTCCCGCACGCTTGTCAATTGACTGGCGAACAGTATGCGTACGGCTACACGTTGGAGCGGAACCCACAAATGGCCCGGGGCCACGCTGGTGGCCACGACGAGCCGGCCACACCCGAGCAACTGGTTCGAGCACCCCGCCGAGCCGGTCCTGCCGTCTGGCGTGGCCAAGGCGATCCGGCTCGCTCGTGCCGGAGGTTGGACTCCTGGGGCCCCTGGCTCCCCGTTCCGTCTCGATCAGTCCGATGGGTTCGTTCCTTCGCCATCAACACATCGGAAGCCGTCCGAACAGCCTCAGCCCCACCAGTTGAAGAGTGCCTCAGCCAGTTTTCCGGGACGCCAGTACTGGAGCTGGCGGCAGTACTGGATCTGGCGGCGCGCGGCCGACGTCAGCGCCGTGGTGTCCCAGCACGTCACCTCGCCCACGACCGCTCTGCGGTCAGTAGCGGTACCGAGCCGCGAGGATCACGACTTCCCTGTCCGTGACCAGGTAGACAAGGCGGTGCTCGTCGTCGATCCGCCTCGACCAAGCCCCGGGCAAGTGGCACTTCAGCGGCTCAGGCTTGCCGAACCCCGAGAAGGGGTCACGCTTGACGTCCTCGATGAGCTTGTTGATCCGCGCGAGCATCTTGCGGTCGTTCTTGAGCCAGGACGTGTAGTCCTCCCAGCCCTGATCCTCGAAAACGAGCCTCACGCGGCACCCGCAGCAGGGTCAGCCGCATCCGGATCAATCAGCTCGCGCTCCGACACGTTGACGTTGCCCAGAGCATTCTCGTACGCCTTGAGCAGTCGGCGAGCGTTCGCCGGGGAGCGCAGCAGATACGAGCCTTCCCGCAGCGCCGCATAGTCCTCGGCCGAGACAAGCACGGCATTGCCGTGCTTGGAGACGATCTCGATGGCCTCGTGGTCCTCGTTGACCTTCTTGATAAGCGGAAAGAGGGCCTTGCGGGCTTCGCTCGCCGTTATGGACATGAGCTGACTCCCTACATCGAGTGGTACCGAATAACGTACCTTCCGCAACGCTCTCGAACGGGGCCCACGAGGTGGCGTCCCATCGACACGCCTCTCCGACCTGGGAAAACACGGATCTGCGGGATCTCATCCAGCACCCATCCAGCACGGTGCGAGTTCATCCAGCACATCCAGCACACGCGACCGAGGTAACACACTCTCGCCATCGTGTACACATGAGACAGTCGGTACGCTTGGGCGCATGACGCAGCCACTGCCCACAGAGTCGATCCGCGACGTGCGCGCACACCTGGCGGAGGTCGTGGAGCGTGCGGACCGCGACGACGTTCCCACAGTGATCACACGCCGAGGCAAGGAAGTCGCCGCCATCGTCTCCATCGAGGTGCTGCGCAAATATCAGGAGTGGGAAGAGCGCGAGATCAACCGGATCATCGACGAACGCATGGCCAACCCGGCACCCGGTATCCCGATCGAGGACATCATGAGGGAGACGCTGGCGCGCAGTGAGTGAGTACCGGACCGTCTTCCGGCCCGAGGCGCAGGCCGAACTCCGGAAGATCCCTCGCGACATGGCCCTGCGCATCCTGGCCAAGCTGACCGAGCTGGAGAGCGACCCTCTCGGGTTCAGTACGACCGCACTCGTATCGCAGCCGGAGCGCCGCCGCCTGCGAGTCGGCGACTGCCGCGTCGTCTACACGATCGACAACGGCCAACTCGTGGTCTGGGTCGTACACGTCGAACACCGCTCCACCGTTGACGACACCTGACACCGGCTGATCCGGCGTCACAATATCCAGCACCATCCAGCACAGTGACGACGAAGGGGGCGACCCCCTCGGGAGTCGCCCCCTCCTGACCTGCACGCTTGACGAATCACCCAGCGCATAGCAACGGGTCGGTCACACGTTGAACCGGAATGTGCACTACAAAGCTCCCACCTGCGGAAACACTGTTCTGGGGCGCTCAAGTCAGCACAGAATCAG
>NZ_JBWLKN010000052.1:0-25636 GCF_059026195.1 Streptomyces sp. A01
TCTGCGTAAGTTGATCGCTCTCTGATGTCGGCTCGCCAACTATCGCGGACATCCGCCAACTATCGCGAACGGTCACAATATACGACTCCCATAGCGCCACGTCCGCGTACATCGCTTTCACATCAAAGGTGGCGAAGGCTTCATGCACGGCGCTGTCGACCTCGGCGCGGGGTACCTCCCACCCTTCGCCGCGCGGTCCGTCCGGTCGTTCCCACACGCCGAGCGGCACGGCGAACATGTCGCTCACGCGTAGAGCCACCAGGCAAGTTGCGTCGTCGGTCTTGCCGCCGTCGAAGCCAATCGTGATCTCGTCGCCGGGCTGGAGGACCTTCGAGTCGTCCCGCAGGACATCCCACTCGGCCGGGCCGTACACCGCGTCTTCCTCGGCGACGATCTGGTTCAGCCACATGCGCCGCGATCGGCTGGGCGCGATCGTCGTGTCCAGGATGGACTGGAGGATGGTCTCGACCCTCAGCCAGACCGCGTCACCGCGGATCTTCGGCAGGACGATGCGAATCGCCTCTGGCGTCAGGGGGGTTGCGGGGTGGGCTTCGATCGAGTCGTACACGAAGCCGATGTCGGCCGCCCGGCCTTCGAGTATCTTCTCGTACGCCTCGCGCATCCGCTCGGCCACGCTGTCTTCGCCGGGGAGGTAGGCGTTCGTGATCGCGAGGTACCGACTGTCCTTCTTGGTGGCGTTACCGTCGATCGTCTCGTACATGCGGTCGCCGTTGTTGCCAGAGACCCAGTGGTGCGTCTCGTTGAGCACCGTGAACGTGACTCGGCCACCTTCCAGCGCGCGGAAGGAGCTGGTGACCGCTTCGAGCCTCTGCCTGCCACCGTTCGCGCGGATCAGCTCGGCCCCGGCCTTGATGCCGTACGTCTCGATGAGCTTGTCGCTCATAAGGCTCGGCATCAGGGTCATGGTGTTGCGGGTCTGGTCGCGGCTGACGGCCGCAATCTGCACCCACGCCTGGGGGTGCGCGACGCCGGCTGGCTGCCCGTCCGGGCCCCAGTGCGAGAAGCGGCTCGGGCCGACGAACTCGACGAGCGAAATCACGGCCAAAAGCGGGTCTTTCCCCCAGCCTTTGAGCCTCTGGAGCACGCCCTTCCTGTACGTGAAGCGGCCGGTGTCGTCGACCGCGTACCACCACAAGAGGAACCTCAACTGCTCGCGCGTAAAGCGCCAGGGCCCGCCGTCCTCGGCTTTCAGGAACTCGGCGCACCAACCGGCGATCTGCCAGCCGAGCGTGTGCGTCGGGAGTTTCCAGGAGCCGTCCGACTCGCGCATCCACGTAGGGCCGAGGAAGGTCGGTTCGAGGGCTTCAATCTCTTCAGGTGAGAGCGCAAACACGTCTCACCTCCCCGGCTCCAAGGACAGAACCGGACGGGCCAGGTATGCTCAACCCGGCCCAAAAGTCGTGTAGTTCACCAGCAGAGATCAGTGCCGATAAGCACCGCAGCGGCGCCTCCGTGGCAGAGGGGGCCCGGGGGCACCCCCGGTGCCTTGGCCGATCTCTCTCGGAAGGAGCTGCATGGAACTCGCGGGTTGGGTGACTGTCGCCACGGTGGCGGTCGTGGGAGGTTTCACGGTTGTGGGACATCTATTCGACCAAGTCCCGGCGCTCGCCCAGAAGGTGATCACGGCGATTCGCTCAGTTCGCGCGGTGCGCGAGGAAGTGAAGCGGAACGGCCGCAGGTGATCACTGGCCGCGCCAGGCGTGACCCCTTAGCGTCTGGCGCGGTCGCACGACTCAGAGTCCGAGATCCTTCTTGTAGTCGGCGATGGCAATGACGGCCGCGGACTGCTCCTCGGGCTCGGGCTCATGGAGTTCGATGCGCGCACGGCGCCGGTCGCCCTCGGCGACGAGCAGCCGCTCGAATGCGCTGTAGATGGTCTGGAGCATCTGCCCCGACCGTTTCCCCGACTTCTTGTAGTAGGAGAGGTCTTCGCACAGCGAGTAGGCCAGCGCCCAGTCACTCCCCTGGTAGAAATCGGCCTGGCCGCTCTCCTTCAGGGAGTCCCACAAGCGCTTCGCGATCGGGTGCCAGGAGCGGTCGCCGTTCGGAATCCTCGTGGGTCGTGCGACGCCGCGCGTCACAGGCTGTGCGTCGCTTCCCTTGCGGGATCGAGGGCGCGAGAGATCCGCCTCGCGGCTTGGTACGGGGCCGGGGATCTCGCACCTCCCTAAGTCAGGGGCCCCCAAGGGAAGGGGGTCCTCGGGGGCCCGCGCGGCTCAACGGGCCGAGGCCCGGAGCTCTGCCCGGTCAAAGTAGGCCGGGATGCGTATCCACGCGGCGGAACCTGCGGTTGTTGCGTCGGCGTGCGGCAGCCTTGGCCACTGCGCCTTCTCTTGAGCTCTTGACCCGGTGATGCCACCCGCAGAGTGATGCCAAGTTGGTCTCGCGATGGTCGTCACCGGGCTGTATGTGGTCGACATCCGTAGCAGGCTCGGCACATCGCACGCCGTACTGATCTCTGGCTGTGCATTTATGGCCATCGCGCCGAAGGATGCGAATTCTAATCTGGGGCCAATTCGCCGGAAGGCGATCCCTCCGGTCCGATGTTGACCAAGCCATAAGCCTCCAACGGCCATGCCAAAAGAGACTTGGTGCAACGGCGGGTGAGGGGTTTATCAACTTCCCTCTTTGGGGCCCCGGAGGGGCCCAACGGGGAAAGCGGAAAGCCTCCCACTCAAAAGCCTTCTACTTATATATACGGAGTCAATGAGCGAATCCGGAAAGGCGGATGACGTGACGCCTGTCACGGATCGGCACCCCGGGGTCAGCCCAGGTTCAAGTCTTGCGAACGGGACACACTATGTCGTAGGTTGCGCAGCACAGTACGCAAACGGCCCCGGGTCACAGGTGCGCGAACACCTACCCGGGGCCGTCGACCGAGAGGGGTATCTCTCGATGCGAGTGCATCGTAACCGGCACGACCGCGCCTTCGTGGTCGTGCCCAACGCCGCCGCACGGCACAAGAATCTGTCCCTCGTCTCCCGCGGCCTCCTCGTCACGCTCCTGTCCCTGCCGGACGGAGTGAAGGCGACCGTCGAGAGCGTGACCGACGAAGTGGACGAAGGGCGCCAGACCGTCTCCAAGGCGTTCCGGCAGTTGGAGAAGGCGGGTTACCTTCGCCGGTGCCGCTCCCAGGACCCCCACACTGGCCTCTGGGGCACCCAGGCACACGTCTCCGATCTTCCGATGCACACGATCCCGGCGGTCGGTTCACCGGCAGCTCGGAACGTCGGCGACTCTCCCAAGGGAGTAATAACCCAGGGAAAGAACCTCCTCCCCGAGCCCGAGCCCGAGCCCGAGCCCGAGACGCAGGCAGAGCCGGGTGCCGGGGAGGAGGAAGAAGCCTCCGGCGACAAGGAAGGCAAGGCCTCATCTGCCGCCGTCGAGACCGGCCGGGCCGCCCAGGTGCTTGCGAGGCTCGGTGACACCGACCGGCGCCTGGCGCTCAGTACGGCCGAGGTACTCCGCCTGGCCCCGCTCGCCGCCGCCTGGCTTTCCGAGGGGCACAGCGCGATGAAGATCGCGGCGTCCCTGACCACGCGACTTCCCGAGCGGGTCGACTCCGCCGCCGCCCTGGTCTCCTACCGGCTGAAGAACCAGATGCCCGCGAAGCCGCAGCCGAAGGCACCTCCGGCGCCGGACACCCGCGACCGCTGCGAGGTCTGCCGCGCCCCCTTCCCGCTCGGCCGCCGAGGCACCGTGTGTGGCGCCTGCCGCGAAGAGCTCGATCGCGCCGCCGCCTTCCTGTCTGGCACCCCTGCCATGGAGGACCAGGCCGACGATCTCGACACCGCCCGCCGAGGCCGCGCGCTCTGCCGCGCCGCCGTCGCGGCCTGACCGCCCGTACCGAAAGGCAAAACATGTCTTCGATGCACATGCCCTGGTACGCGCGTGTCGTCTTCACCGCAGGCAGGCCCCTCGTCCTCGTCGCCGCCCTCGTCATGTCCGTCCCGGGCGAGATACGCATGGCAGAACTGGCGGGCTGGCACGGCTGGACGACGTGGCTCATGCCGGTGTGCGTCTCCGCCTACGCCGCCTGCGCGGCCGTCATCTCCGACATCCGCCGCCGTGCCAAGGCACCCGGCCGTGTCACTGCCACCTTCGGCGCCGGGGCCGCCCTCGGCCTGGCACTGTCAGCTCAGGTCGTGGCGCACCTGATCGATCGCGGCTACATGGCAACCTCGGCGATCCTCGTGGCAGCTGTATCCGCAGTGCCACCGCTCGTCGTGGCGCACATGCTCCACATGGCAGCCATGCCGGCCGCCGAAGTCACAGCCGCCGAGCAGATGCGCGAGCTGGAGGAGACGGCCACTTACCTGGCGGGCGAGCTGGCAGAAGTCCTTGACCTGGCAGGCCGCGAGCTCGTCGCCAAGAGCCATGGCGTCGTCAACGAGTACGAGGAGCTGTCAGCCGCCGCCGACGAGCTGGCCTCCGAAGCGGACGAGATCGCGGACGAGCTGACCAGCGACCTGGCAGAAGCCGAGAAGGCAGAGCGGAAGCCCCGGCGGAAGAGCGCTGCCAGGAAGGCCGTCCCGCTGGCAGTCGCCAAGAACACCGTCGCCGCCATGAAGGCGGAGGGTGAGAAGGTCACTGGGCAGACACTCGCAGAGCGCCTCGGCTGCTCGGAGCGGTCCGGCTACCGATACCTCGGCGAGGTCCAGGCAGCTTGACCCGCCACTCCGATGCTGGTCAACGCCTTTACTGGTAAAACGCTTGACTGGTCAAGGCGTTGACTGGCATCCTGGCAGCATGACGGAACACGAAGCTCTCATCTTCGAGTACACGATCGTTGGCCCCGACCCCCAGGTCGTCGACGGCCGGGAGATCGCCACCGGCATCGCCGCGGACTGGACGGGGACCGCTCACGACCTCGGTCGCGAGATCCTGAAGCGCTGGCTGACAGACCCTCCGGCCGAGCACGCCGAGGAACGCGTCCTGGCGGTGGAGGTGACCGGCACGAACGGCGCCTACGCCGCAGTCGATGACCCCACACCGGCCGAGCCCTCGGTGCACGACCTCGAAGTAGCCATCGAGGCCAAGCTCATCGCCGACCACGTGGCCGAACAGGCTGGCAAGGAGCTGGCGGAGGCGATGCGCAACGCGAACCGGCGGGGCTTGTCGAAGAACCGCGTCGCCGACAAGACCGGGCGCGTGATGTCCCGCCCGACCGCGCTGAAGCTGCTCAAGAACTGACCCAGCCCGACGAGCTGGCGGCTTGAAGCGCTTGGCCCGTGACACATAAAACCCACCCCGGCTTGGGTAAGGCGTCAAGTTATAAGGGTCAGCTCGCTACAGTGGGCGTGACGGCCGTTGCTTAGTCGGCTTCCGGTGTGCACTGTCGTCGCCCCGTTGGGGCCGTCGCCTGGCCGCGACGACCCCAGGGCGAACCTTCACCGAGGTTCGTTCAGGGAATTGCCAGTCCGGCTGTGGTCAGTGCTCACCGCCCTTCTTCGCGTACTAGCCAGTCCGCCAGACAGCGGCCGGCAAGAGACGCGAGGAAGGTGGCGGTAGCGGGCCACAGCCGGGCCACCCCTCTTTTCTCTTTGCGGTGGCGCCCTTGTGCCACGGTGCGTGTCCTCCTCGGTTGTGGCACTGTCCGGTTGACAGCGCCGGGCGTGAGGGGAGGAACACGCCCTGCGGCAGGGCGCCTTCGCCAGCATGACAATAGGGCCACCTGGCTGGCGACGAGGCCGAAGCTGCCTACTTGCTCTCAAATTTGCGAGCTTGTCCGCCATGATCTGACAGTTGAGGTTCTGTCTTCGATCGAATAGCTCAGTGCGGCGCATTTCTTGACGTAATTTGATCGCTTAGGTTCACGCAACTCAGTGTCCGCAGCGCCTACTTGCCTCCAGGATGGTCGCCTCGCCGACCTTGGAACCGTGGCAGAATCCGAGCTGCTAAGACGTGGCGGTCCGGGCGCACGTATACCGGGGGTCATACCCCCACCCTCACGCCGGGGGGTCGCGTACGTACGCGTACGCCTGCACCACGCACACCCCCCGCACCCCCCAAGGCAGTCCCCGCATCAGGGCAGGAAACGGCATCTGACCTGCGCTTTCAAGCTGATGTTTGCAAGAGTTGAACCTTGTGGGGTAGCTTTCTCCCTGTCGCCGCAACGGGACGCCAGCCGCAAGGCAGGCAGACCAGAGCGGGGGCGGTCACTCGAAGCGATTGCAAGAGTTGCACCAAGGGTCCAGGCTTGCTAGAGTCGGAGCCAGCGCCACACCAGCCACTGAGACCGGGCCGCACGAGCGGCGCCGCCGGATGGTGGGTAAGGCGGGAAGTGCAGTAGCGATTGATAGAGTTGAACCAACCGGTGAAGGTCCGCTAGGATCGGAACCATCGCCGCCCGGTCCGCCGGGCAGGCACTCAAACTCCCCGCCTGCTGGCTTACATGCCACAGCGCGGACAGCACGACCTCCGTCCCGATACCGCCGTGAGGCAGGCGTCGGGGGTGAAGGAAGGGCGACCACGGCCCGGAAGTGAGCGCGAACGTAGGCAGGGCATCCTGCCGCTTGATGGAAGCGCAATCGGACGGCATCGAGAACCCCTTCGGGTACAGCCACCCAGGTGTAAGGAACGCTGCCCGTACCGGCCCATCCAGCCGGTAGCAGTCGGGCGCCGCATCCAACTGACGCAACTCGCTGTGCCGTTCCGCAGGATGTCCTGCGGTTCGGTGGACAGGAGGTCGGAAGGATCGGTCGGCAGGAATGTGACTGGCGTGTGTCAGGGCTCACCGTCCATCGGACGGCCGGAAACGGACCGGGAACCTCGGAAGCGAGGCGAACGGAACGCGGTACGGCGCGAGGGTGGACGGTGAGACGAGGCACGAGCGAGCCTTACCCGCTAATCGCTCACGCTGAATATCCGGCCTGATTGCAGGCCGGGCCTCCCGGACGCCACAGGGCGTAGGTGCGAAACCGCTGGGAGGCGCCACGATCACGACGCGTTTGTAATACTTGAAGCGTTGCGTCGTGGTCCGATGCCGCTCCGCCGTGTGGCGGGGTGGCCTGCTGGCCGGGTGCTCGCCCGGCCGTGACCCCGAATGGAGAGACATGATCCTCACCGCGCACGGTGTGTCCCTGGCGAAGGAGGGTGACTCGCTGGCCGGTCTGCCCTTGGGGGCCGAGGTGCAGAGCCTGAATGAGCGCGTGTGGCGTCTGGCCCGTGAGCTGGATGCCACCAGGACCGAGCTCGATACCCGCCGGGAGGCCGAGGTCGAGCTGATCGGGCTCGCCCGGGATGTAGCGATGGAGAACGCGGACCTGCGTGAAGCGGTCGAGATGCTGTCGACGGGGCTGGAGCTCGCGCTAACGCTGCGCGCCTGATCGTCCATCCGTTTGTAATAGTGTAACTAGCTTGTGGGGATGTACATGCAGCACAGACTTGACGCGCCATCCGACGAGACGCTGGCCGAGTACGCGGCCCGACTCGATGACGACTACCGTTCTTGGCCTTCCTGGTACACGGGGAGGGCCAACCCCTTCGAGCTCCCGACGCACGTCGAGATGTTCACGTGGCACGACGACAGCGCGGGCTGGATCGAAGACAAGAGCAACTTCGAGGTCGCCCGCAGCCTGATCCGCGACGCCGCAGATGAGGGACACGAAGGCACCGAGGTCTCCGACGAGCATGTCTACGAGTGCGGCCACGGAACGAGCGCCCGGGACTACGCGCAGCTCTTCGTGCAGGTCTATGACGGCGGATGCCCTGTGGACTGTCTCGGCACGCACACCGGTGAGTGCAAGCCCAACTGTGACCCGTACCTCGACTTCTGCTGTGGCGACGAGTGCGAGGGGGACTGCCAGCAGACCCGCACGTACACAGCAGCCTTCCGCGAGGCAGTCGCCCTGGCCGAGCACATCAAGCACGAGTACCCGTTCCTCGACGAGGACGACTACGACCAGCAACGCCTCCAGGTGTTTGAGAAGAACCTCGGCGAGGCTCTCGAAGACGTGAAGCTGCACTTCCCCTACGACTCCGAGGCCGACCACAGGTCCATCGTCGAGCACGGTTCCGAGGCCCTGCATGACCTGGAGTACCGCGACGAGGACGGTCACGCCTGCTGGGACGAGGTACGCGAGGCGTACGGCGACGCTCGGGATGAGCACTTCCTCGACCTCGGCCGCGCCTTCATGCGAAACGAGATCCCCGGACAGCTCGCCCTCATGTCGGCCTGACCTTCCCCTGACCGCCACCCCTCCCTGGATTCCCCTCTCGGGGAGGGGTGGCTTCTCCATGCGAATGCGAGGACATATGCCTACCCGCCCTTACGAGGTGCGCGTTTGGAACGAGGTCGCAGACCTCCTCGGCCTCTGGACGATCGAGCCGGACCACCAGGGCCGGTACGTCGTCACTCACGACCACCGTGAGGAGACCCTCTTCGCCTCCGAGGGTGACGCCTTGAACTTCGCCCGGTTCGGCGCCGAAGCACTCGTCGAGACCTCCCGCCGCGACTGCCCGTGCGAAGGCGACCCCGAATGCGGCGTCTGGGAGCCGCACGGCATCTCGATCCAAGAGGTTGAGGGAGAACTCTCCCTGGTCACCCCGCCCCTGCTCTGCCTGTAACCACCCACCATCACCACAGGAGCAATTCCATGCGTGCCTTTAAGCGCCTCACCTCCCTCGTTGCGAAGCGGAAGTCTCTGCCTCACCCCCTGTCGGCCGCCCCGTCCCGGCTCCGCCGCGCCTTCAATCCCTGGAGTGCCCTGCGTGCTGAGCGGCGGACCACCGCGCTCTACATAACCTGGGCCACCGAAGCGGCCGAGGTCGCCGCGGAACGCCTCGACCAGTACCGCACCGCGACGTGCGATCTTGCGACCCTCTTCGATGACGGGATGCTGGCCGACGCCATCGCCGAGCGCCTCACGTGCTCGGAGGCACAGCAGCTCGCGGAGTTCTTCCGGGCCGTTGACCACGCACATGTCGCAGACCTTTGGCTGGGCCGCCACGCCAATGCCGATGACGAAGACGACCTGCATTTCCAGGGCGACCGGTCCGATCTCATCCTCGCGGCCTGAGCAGGGACGGAAGCCGAAATGTTCGAGTGTGACTTCTGTTGCCTGCCCGGCGCCCGCTGGCTGTACATACCCCAGGACCGGGCCCACGTCGCGCTGATGACCGACGACGGCGTGGTAACCGCCATCCCCAACGACGGCCGATGGCGGGCCTGTGACATCTGCTCCGATCTCGTCGACACCGACGACATGGAACGCCTGGTCTCCCGCTCCCTGACCACCCTGCGCCTGCTCGGCGCCCCCGTCCCGAACGGGGGGCTGGAGCTTGAGCACATGGCCGTGGTCGTCATGGCCAACTTCGCCACGGTGCTGGCCGGTAGGCCCACCAAGCAGCCGCTGTAGGTCATTGGCGAAACCCCCCTTCGGGGGTCGGGGCGGGGTGGTGCCCGCCCCCTGACGATGCCAGCCGCATCACAAATACAGAGGCACACATGCACAGCGACCAGCAGAATCACCCGATGCTCGCCCGGGTCCGCGCGATCCTGACCAAGGCGGAGGACCCGGCCGCGTCGCCCGAGGAGTCCCAGGCGTACTTCGCCAAGGCCGCCGAGCTGATGTCGAAGTACGGCATCGAGCGCGCCATGATCGCGGAATCTCTGCCGGAGACCGACAAGCCCACAAACCGCGTTCTGATCGAGAAGGGTTCATACCTGCTCGACCGCGTGAACTTGCTGATGTCGATAGTTGAGGCGCTCGGCGGCCAGTCCGTCCGGTGGCGGACCTACGACCCGCAGACCGGCAAGTACGTGCAGACGGTCAAGATGTACGGCTACGAGTCTGTGCTCGACCGAGTCGAGATGCTGTATACCTCCCTTTTGCTCCAGGCGTTCAACGGCATGAAGAAGGGCCGCCCGCTGCCCGGTGAGTCGACCACCGCCTACCGCAAGACCTGGCTGGCGGGCTTCCGCTCCGTCGTCACCCAGCGACTCGGCGTCGCCGAGCGAGCCGCCGTCGAGGAGGCAGACCGGCAGCTCGGGGGTAAGGCTGAGCTGGTGCTCGCCAAGCGCGAGGACACCGTCCGGGCCATCTTCAAGGCCGCGCACCCAAAGGTCCGAAGCGCCCCCAAGCGTCGCCTGACGGGCTCCGGCTGGCGTAAGGGCGTCGAGGCCGGGGAGCGCGCCGACCTCGGCACGAACACCCGTCTCGGCTCCGGTCGGCGCCAAGCCCTCGCCGCGTAACCCCTCCCACCTTCGGGCCACCGCCCGCACAGAACTAAGCCACCCGCCGCCGGGCCACGCCACCGGCCCGGCGGCACCTACCCAGCGAGGAGCAACGTGCTCACCCTGTCCACCTCCAGTCGGCCGAGCGTCTGGATCGGCTGCCTGTCCTGCTACAACGCCGGACGCCTCGTCGGCGACTGGTACGACGCCGACATAGCCCACCTCGTTACCCCGGAAGACCTCCACGGCCGTCCCACCAGCCACGAGGAGCTGTGGGTCATGGACCACGAGAATTTCTGCGGCGCCCTGGAAGGCGAGTGCTCGCCGCACAAGGCCGCCGAGATTGCTGAGACCCTGGCCGACCTGTCCGAGGACGAGACCGCCCCCTTCTCCGCCTGGGTCGAGGTGTTCGGCGAGCAGTCCGACCGGCCCCACTGGGTCGAGAAGTTCAGAGACGACTACCGCGGATTCCACGACAGCGAGGCCGACTTCGCCCAGGAGTGGTTCGAGGAGACGTCCGATGCGGAGCAGGTGGCCCGCCTTACCGAGTGGCCTTTCAGAGACATCGACTGGGAGAGCGCCTCGCACGAGCTGTTCACAGGCGGATTCCACGCCGAGGACGCGCCCGGCGGCATCTACGTCTTCTGCGCGTGCTGAACGCGGAGCCCTGCGTCGAGTGCGGCGACGTGCCCGAGCTGCTCGACGAAGACCTGACCTGCGGACCTTGCCGCATCCGAATCCATCTGGGAGCAATCGTGATCACAGCCGAGACGAAGAAGTGGACCGTCTCCGCCCTGCACAACGAGCGCACAGAGACGCTCCTGATCGCCGGAGTCTTCGCAGGCCACCGTTTCGACGAGAGCAGCGACACCCACACGAACGACACCCTGTACCGCTTCCTGCGGTTCGTTGAGGCGCCCACCGCCGACGACGCCGAGCTTCTCGTCCTGGACCAATTCGACGCCGACTCCCTGGAGATGCACGACGACGAGGCGGTCGCGGCATGAACAAGATCGTCAAGTTTCCGGTCGAGATCGTCACGCACGGCGATATCGAGATCGAGATCGACGTGCCCGAGGAGTTTCTCGACGACGACGGAGATGTCTTCGACGAGGACGGCCTCCGCGACTGGCTCAACGACAACGAGGAGCACTGGCAAGAGCTCATCCCCGACTACGAGGAGATCCAGTCCAGGGAAGTCCTCGAAATCGCCAACGTCTACTGAGCTCGCCGGAGATCCACATGACCGACCGAATCAAGCACCTCGTCGGTGAGCTGAGCGAAGCCGTCGACACCATGCGCCAAGAGCCCGAGGACGGCCGGGCCTGGTCCTGGGACGACGAGCACACGTCGGGCCTGAACCTCGCCGACGCAGCCGAGGCTCTCATCCTCGCGCTCCCCGCCGACACCTGGCCCGCCTCCTGGTTCAAGGCCGAGCCAAAGGCCGAGGCCGGTGACCGAACCCTCAGCGCGTACGAGGAACAGCTCGTTTCCGAGCTCCTCGACTACCTCGACCGCTGACCCCACACACGACGACGGCGCGCGGCCGCCTGCCTGAAGTGGATTGATGAGATCGCCGACTTCCCCAGGGGCGACTGGGAGAAGGCCCAGCACGCGCTGTGGCACTACCGGCGCGCGACCGCCGAACTCCTCGACGCACTGCGTGCCGGCCTGTCCCTTCCCGCCTGACCTCCCAAGGACACGACCATGAGCTACGACACCAAGTACGAGTTCCCCGAGGGCGAGCTGTACATCACCATCATCCCGGCCCGCACCAAGAGCGAAATCTGGGGAGGAGAGTCGGTCATCCTCCCGGAGTCGCGACTCGCTGTCAGTTCCTCGCTCGACGAGAAGGACGACCCTGGTTTCGTGAAGATCCGGGGCCGGAAGTACCGGGTCGCCTCCCGGCGCACGAGGGCCCATACCCGGCGCGAGAAATGGCTGCGCAGCACGGACTGCTCCGTATGGAGCTGGGAGACGCCGCTGCGCCGCTGGGAGTTCACCAACGAGATCGACCAGGAGGTCGGCGAGTCCACCGCAGCTTGCGAGCGGCTGCGCCAGATGGTCGAAGACGCGGCCATTCGGTTCGAAGCCGACCACCCCGAGTGGCGGCGCATCAGCGAGCGCCTGGAACTCGAAGGCGAGCTCCGGAACGCCGAGGCGGTCAGGGGAACGGTTTGCGAGGAACTGCGCAAGACAGACGCGCAGATCTCTGACCTGCAAACCCGCATAGCAGCCTACGCGGCCTGACGAGGAACCGTGAGCTACTACCTCAACCACAAAGAGCCCTTCCAGCTTGGCGGGAGCACCGCCGCTGAAAGCTGGTACGCGAAGATCGACGAGAGCCGATTTCGCGATGCGAGCGACGACCGGCCGGCACCCATCAGCCCGATTCCCGATCCCTACGACGAGCCGTACGACCTCGGCGCCTACGCGGGTCCTCACGGCTACGTGTACGTGTCTCCCACCATCGCCGTGTGCCGGTGTGGGTGGCACCCCTGGAACCATCCGGGATACACCGTCGCCGATCACCTCAAGGACTGGGGGCAGTGGCTTACCAGCGTCGAGCCCGTGGACGTGGACTGATGTCCCTTACCCGCCTCGACCCGGCCCGAGCACGCGCTCGCCGCCTGACCATCCAAGAGAGAACATGCGCGCCAACCTTCTGCTCATGCACTACGCCCGAAGCCCCCTCGACTGCCCCGCGTGCGAGGCGGACCGGCTCACGTCCATGGCTGACGCCCGCATAGCCATCTGCATAGCGTCCGGCGTGGCAATCGACGACATCGACCGCGTCACCGGCTACGACCACTCCCGTCGCGGATACGAACGCGTCCGCGCTTCCTGGATAGACCTCCTCCGCCAGCACGGCGCCAGCGAGTTCCACGAGCTTCGCGACATCGAAGAGGTCCGCGCCCTGTGGGCCGAGAAGCGCCCTCAGTTCGTCGAGGGCGACGACTGGGTGACCGAGGCGTTCGAGGCGCACAAGGAGTTCGTCGCCTCCCTCGGCCGCCCGTGCCGCCGTACGAGCTGCATCGTCCACTTCCCCGCACCGACCCTCTGACCCGCAAAGAGAGCAACATGACCGACATCATCGCCGCCACCCAAGACGGCCGCTTCCGCGTGCGTCTGGTCCCCGACAAGCACGCGCAGAACCCCCGCCTCGACCCCGACCACCTGGCGCACGTGATCACCATCGACACCCACCTTGGCCAGTACGCCCCCATCGACAAGGACGGCGGCCCACTCGCCGAAGCCTGGGACCGTGTGAGCTGGAACCGCTGGCAGGGCGTCGAGATCTTCACCCGCTGGGCCCGCATCTTCCACGGCGCCATCGTCATCGAGTCCCGGCCGGCGCGCGGCCCCGTTTCCCTGTGGTATCTGCTGCGCGAGGACGCCGAAGACCTCGGCATGCTCCCCGAGGGCTACCTCGACGCCGAGCGGGCCGAATACCAGGCGTGGGCCGAGGGCGACGTGTACGGATACGTCGTCGAAGAGGCCGTCGACCGGTCACGCACCGATGGCCAGGGCGAGTCGATGTCCACGTGGGAAGAGGTGGACTCCTGCCGGGGCCACTACGGCTACGGGTGGGCTGTCGCACAGGCCCGCGCCGCGCTGGACACCCACGCCCGCAATACGGTGCTCTCCGACTAACGCCGACTCCATTGTTATAGTTTACCTAGGGATGACATGACCGCCAACTCCTCACCCAAGTCGGCCGCTCCCGAGCCGAGTCCCCAGACCCGAAAGATCGCTGACGTGAAGGTCGGCCAGCGCGTGAGGGTCACCGGCAACGACACTCGGGGCTACACCACCACCCGCACCGGACGCCTACTGGCCGCACCGAAGAAAGTGATGACCCAAGACTGGGGCAAGCGCGTCAAGAAGTGGCGCCTGCACGTCTCCGACGAGGCCGGAGCCATGCCTGCGCACCGGAACTCTGTGTCGCTGCCCCTGAACGCCGAGGTGGAAGTCCTCCCCGACGCGTGAAGCACCATCTCAAGAGGCGGCCCGAGCAGCGCCTCCAGTGCCTACGCTGCCGGGCCGCCTTCACCGACGAAACCTCCGCGCGCCGGTCGACGTTCCCGTGCCCGGACATGCCCCTGGTTCACGGACTCCTGGGCCAGCGCGAGCACATCGTGTACGCCACCTGGAGCCGAGATCGTTCCTGCGAAGCGTGGAACTGTCCAGACCCAGAGCCGTCCCACAAGTGGCACGGCCCCGATCCGTACTGCGACGAAAGCCCCTGTGGCATCTGCCTGCACAACTGCGACTGCGACGTGTGCGAAGGCCGCGTCCAAGCGCCCGGTCTGAACCGACTCATCGACAGCCGCGAAGGCTGACCATCCAACCAACAAGGAGAAACGAATGACCAAGCGTGCCGACTACCCGGAGTTCGCGGCCTGGGTGACCGGGGCCGCTGCGGCGGCGGGCTTTCCGGTCGACGTGCCCCGGTCGGGCGGCCTCCAGCGGCTCGCTGAAGCGATCGGCACCGTTCAGTCCTCCGTGCAGCGCGTCCTCGCAGGTGAGCGCGTGCCCGCCGTCCGGCTCTGGCCCGCCTGGACCGCTGCCCTGAAGATCGAGGCTGAGGAGTTCAAGAGCCGCGCGGTTGAGGCCCGCCGGGCTGCCAAGGCTGCGCGCCTCCGCCCGGCCGGGCCCCGACCGCTCGTTGGCGGCACGAGTCACCCGCTCGCCGCCTCATGCCTGATCGGTCTCTCGGGGCCCGCGGGATCGGGCAAGGACACCGCCGCGCAGACCCTTGTCGCCGCGGGATGGCAGCGCAAAGCGTTCGCGGACAAGGCGAAGGACTTCCTCTACGCGCTGAACCCGCCCACCCCTTTGGAGGGAGACTGGGAGGAGGCGTATCCGCTGGCCGTCGAGGTGGATATGTTCGGCTGGGATGCAGTGAAGAAGTGCTCCGGCGTCCGGGCGCTCCTCCAACGCTGCGGCACGGAGGCCGGTCGGCACATCCTCGGCCCCGACGTGTGGGTGAACACGCTCTTCAGGGACTTCGCGGAGTGGGAGCGCCCGACCGTCATCACTGACGTTCGATTCCCCAACGAGGCCGAAGCGATCAAGGCGCGTGGTGGGCTACTGGTTCGCATCGACAGGCCGGGCCAGGTGCCCATCGACGAAGCGGGTCACATGAGCGAGCACGCACTCGCCGACTGGCCCTTCGACGCGGTGGTCATCAATGACGGCACGGAGCTTCAGCTCGGCTGCCGACTTCTCTCCACCGTGAGCTCAATGTAAGAGTTGAGCCGGGATGGTCATTGAGATAGTGTTACTGGTGATGAGGGAGGAGAACCTGTGACCAGCACTACGACGACATTCCGGATCGGCAACCCGGTGGTCCTGGACGAACTGCCAGCCGGGACGGAGATACGAGACGCAGACGGTGACACCGGCACCAAGTCACGCGACGGAGCCTGGAAGGTGATCGGCTTCCCGGTGGAGCTGGACCCCGACTGGTTCACGTTCCCCGTGGAGGTTGTCGACCCGACGCCTGAAACGGCGCTGTTGGTCGCCGACATCACCGGCCCGTATCGGCTGCCCGACCTCATGGCCGAGCTCCGCAGCGTCGTCACCGACATCAAGAAGCTGCACGAGCGGCAGGGAGTACAGCTCGACGAACTCCGAGACGACTGCGGCGACGTGCCCAGCGGGAACCTTCGGCGCTTCGACGAACTGCGGTACGACATCCACCCCGAGCAGCACTCGGACAAGCTCGGCGCGGTCCTGCGCCGCCTGAAGGAGCTCGTCGACCCCGAAGGCGGCGAGTGAGGCTCACTCCCCGCCATGAGGAGATCGACGCGGTGAAGGCGCTCTTGGAGGACGACTCCTTCGAGAGCGCCGACCAGATGGCCCGGGCCGTGATCAAGGAAGTCGCCGGCATCCTCCAGATGCGCGACTGGGTGGCCCTCGTCCACACCTGGAGCGACGGAAGCCGCGGGCTGAACTGGGCACCGTTCGGCAACGAGGCCGAGGCCAAGAGCTTCGCCTCCAAGCTCGCCATCGGCGGCACGGGACGACTCGTCAAGCTCAACAGCCCCGGCGTCATGCTCGCCAACATCGACGGCAAGAAGGGCTGGAAGGGCTACTGCCAACACCCCGAGTGCGGACACGCGCCCTTCACCCATGCCACAGCAAGCGCCGCCCGAGGCGCCTGCCAGATACCCACCTGCCCGTGCGACCGATTCCTCAAATAGATCAAGGACATCAAGCGATGACGATCAAAGCCGTCAAGTTCAGCAGCTGCGAATGCGGCCACGGCCGCGCCTACCAGGACGAGCACATGGCCGCCAAGGCGCTCGGCCGCGCGCAAGCGAAGCGCCACCGCGCCGGAGACCGGAAGGGGAGCCGTCGCGGCCTCCACCGCGAGAACCGCTACTACGAGTGCGAGCACGGCCTCTTCCACCTGACCACGCAGTCCCGCGCCGACTACCTCGGTGCCGCCGCGTGAAGTACAGCGAGAAGGCACTCGCCAACGGCTGGGGCTGGGTCCTCGGCGTCTCGGGTCAGGAATGCCGGGTGTACTCGCGCTCCGCCCAGCAGCCTCCGGCGGAAGACCCGGCGGAGCTGCTCGGACGGATCACGAAGCTCTTGGGCATCGACGACCCTGCACAGATTCCGGCCGCCATTCGAAGGCTCCAGGAGGACCGCAAGAGGGCCCTCGCCTCGGCGGCCATCGCGTGGGCCGCTGTGCACACCTTTATCGCCGACGACATGCGAGAGGGGGCTGCGTGAGTAGTAACGCCTCTCAGCAGCTCATGTCTCCCGACGAGGTCGCGAGGTACCTGGCGAAGCCGAAGAGCTGGGTCTACGGAAACTGGCGAAGCCAGGGAATCCCTTTCAAGAAAGTCGGGAGCGCCCTTCGCTGTCGACTGACGGACCTTAACGAATGGCTCGATCGGCAGATCCCATGAGGGCTAGCTGGGTCGAGAACCAAGAAGAGCCGAGGGTTACTCGGGGAGAAGAAGGGAGGGTCATGCGTGGCCAAGAGAGGTAACGGCCTGGGTGGTTCCCCAGTCGAGATTCCACGACGGGGTAGACCCAACACGTGGGGAGTGCGCACGCCCGAGCATGTCAATCCGGTCACGGGGAAGAAAGAGCGCCCTTGGATAGGGCGGGAGTACAAGACCAAGACGGAGGCTGAGCGGGCGCTTCGAAAGTGGCTCACTGACTACGAAGCGGGGAAAGTTACGGGCCACTCGAACATCAAGTTGGGTGACTGGTTGGACAAGTGGCTGTCCGATCTCCGAGTTGAGGCCACCACCATCGCCGGTTACGAGCCGAAGATCCGGCTGCATATCAAGCCCCACATAGGCAAAAAGAAGCTCAAGGAAATTACTGATGACGATTTGGACGCCTTGTATCGGATGTTGGAGGCGGCCCCGTGCCCGTCGAATAAGGGAAAGCCGCTCGGGGCTAAGAGCGTCCGGCACGTGCACAACATTCTGTCGGGCGCCTTCGAGGCCGCAGTAACCAAGAAGCTGCTTCTCAGTAATCCAGCGGCTACAGCCAGCCCGCCCACGGTTCGGCAGATAAAGGCGCAGCAGCGCAAGTATGTGACGCTCGATGACGCGGGCACCGTCCGTTTCCTTGGGGATATTTGGGCTCCGTGCAAGCGACGGGGCTGCGGCCCGCTGCACTTCTGCACACGCGACGCGCCACTGTGGACGACGTACATCGCCACGGGCGTTCGCCGCAGCGAGGCGCTAGGGATGATGTGGGATCTCGTCCGCTGGGAGGACTGCGCTATTGAGCTGGAGTGGGTTGTCGTTGAGGTCGGAGGCAAAACAGTGCTGCGACGGCTCACCAAGGACGGAGATGACGCGGCCGTGATCTACGTAGATCCGGCAGTGATGGAGGTGCTGAAGGTGCAGCGGGAGCGTCAGCAGATGTGGAAGGAGAGGCTTGGTGGCCTCTGGGTTGAACAGGGCCTGGTGTTTGCCCGTGACGGCTACATGCGCCGGGAGGACGGAATCACGCCTGGCGGCCCCCAGGACCCCGGGCAGGTCACAGCACGGTGGCGCACCGCCAGGAGGAGGCTTCACCTCCCCGAGAGATTCCGCCTTCACGACTGGCGGCATAGCAAGATCACGAACGATCTGGAGGCCGGGGAGAACCCGGTAGAGGTCTCTGCGAACGCCCGGCATCATTCGCCGGGATACACCATGGGTCAGTACGGCAAGCGCCGAGCCGAAGGGGCCCGCAGGCTGGCGGCCGGGACGGCTCAGCGCCTTGGTTTGGGGGCCCTCGCATGAAGGTGCTGGCTCCGTTGGTCACGCCGTTGGTCACGCGGCGGGTGACGCCGCGCATCGCCGCAGGTCAGAGCCCTAAAAAACCTCAAGACGGTCGGGGCCGCCACCCCCCACAGGAGAGGCCCCGACCGCCGTGCGAGACGGACCCGCGTGCGAGCCCGTATCCCCTACAGCGTCGCACGGCTCGAATGCGTCACACCGGGCCCCGGGCACCGGTCTGGACGTGGCCCGGCGGATGCCCGTAACGTGCAGGTCCGCGCCGCTGGGCGCGGTTATTGCGTATCTCTTCGCGGTCTGGATCATCGGCCGTGTTTCCAGGGGGCCTGAAAAATGTATCCGTGTGGGAACTGTCGTGCCGTGGCTGTAGGGGCGGACGGGCGCTGTGGCGCCTGCGGTTCCTACCAGCAGCAGTCGCCGCAGGCACTGCCAACCGCCCCGCCGGTCAGCTACCCCGCACCCGGCGCGCCGGGCATGGGCATGCAGGCGCCGGTCGATCTTCGGCGCGGCCTCTCGACGGCCCTGACGGTGATGTTCTCGTTGCTGCTCGTCTCGCTGGTGCTCGTGCTGATCGCGCAGGGCGACCAGTACGGCGTGCTCGGCGACATCAAGGACGGCAAGAGCGTCTCCTTCGAGGAGGCCGACGACGCCGACGACTTCGCGACGGCCATGTCCGTCCTGAACTTCATCGCCGTGGTCCCGGTCGTCGTCCTGTGGGCGGTCTGGTTCCTGCGGCTGCGGCGCAACGCGGAGACCTTCGCGCCCGGACAGCACCGGTTCAGCCCGGGCTGGGCGGCGGGCGCGTGGTTCACCCCGGTCGTCAACCTCTGGTTCCCCAAGCAGATCGCCAACGACATCTGGCGGGCCAGCTCACCGCAGGGGCCGCAGGCCGCCCGGCGCGGTCTGCTCAACGGCTGGTGGGTGACGTTCATCGTGAGCAGCGTCGTCAACGTCGTGGCCAGCGTCAGGTACGACCTGGCGTACAACAAGCTGGACGACGGCGACTACTCCAGCGTCGGTGAGGCGCAGGACCTCATCGACGACGCGCACTCGGCGCTCGGCATGAGCCTCTTCGGGTCGGTGGTGAGCATCGCCGCCGCGATCCTCGGCCTGTTGCTCGTCCGCCAGATCACCAGCATGCAGGAGCAGCGCGCCGCGCTGCCGCCGCAGGTGGATGGCGGCGGTCCGGCGCCGTTCGGTGGCACCGGTGCCCCGCAGTACGGAGGGGCCGCCCCCTACGGCGGCCCGCAGTACGGTGGACCCCAGTACGGCGGTGGGCCCGGCATGCCACCGGCCCCCGGGCCGCAGGCGCCTGGCCAGCAGCAGTACCCGTACGGCTCCGGTCCCGCCGGATACTGAAACCGACCGGCGGACGGACGTCGACCACGTACGGCGCCGCTGAACCGCGAAGTCTCCAAGTGGAGCAGGATGAGGGCGTGCAGGGGGACGACGGGGAACTGACCGCCGCGGTGCGCGCGGCACAGGACGGGAACGAGACCGCGTTCCGGACCGTCTACCGGTCCGTGCACCCCCGGCTGCTCGGGTATGTGCGGACCTTGGTCGGCGACTCGGACGCGGAGGACGTCACGTCGGAGTCCTGGCTGCAGATAGCCCGCGACCTGGGCAGGTTCGACGGCGACGCCGATCGTTTCCGTGGCTGGGCGGCGCGCATCGCCCGCAACCGGGCCCTCGACCACATCAGGATGCGCGGGCGGCGCCCGGCCATCGGCGGCGACGAGACGGAGCTGACGGAGCGCCCCGCCGACGCCGACACGGCGCGCGAGGCGCTGGAGTCGCTGGGCACCGGACGCGCCCTCGCGCTCATCGCCCAGCTGCCGCGCGACCAGGCCGAGGCGGTGGTGCTGCGGGTGGTCGTCGGCCTCGACGCGAAGAGCGCGGCCGGAGTGCTCGGCAAGCGGCCGGGCGCGGTACGCACCTCGGCGCACCGCGGTCTGCGGCGGCTCGCCGACCTGCTGACCCCACCGCCCGGCGAGCCGCCGACCGCCGCGGTGCCCGCGACGGTGAACGGGAAGCCGCTCGGACAGAACGGCACGCTCCCCGACCCCGCGGCCGCTCCCGGGCCGTGCCCCGGGCCCGTGCCGGAAGCCGGGCCGATGCCCGGTGCGGGACCCGCCGCCGGATCGGCCTCCGCCCCCTGCCCGGAAGCCCGTGCCGATGCCGGTGCTGGTGCCGATACCGGTGCCGGGTCAGGAACAGGGTCGGCGTCAGGGTCAGGGGGTGTCCCTGAGACAGGGGATGTTTCTGGCCGTGGGGGTGGACCGACGCCGATGGAGGCGATGGATACGAGCCACATGACACGGTTCGGAACAGGCCCGGCGATGTCGTCGGCAGCAGGTCCCGAGGTGGTGTCCGACGGTACAAACCCCGAGGTGGGAGCGGCCCCGGCGGCAGAAGTGCCGGGCGACGGATTTCCGCCGCAGCGCCTGGGGCGCGGTGGCGCGGCGGCGTCCGCCAGTGTGACGGATTCGCGCGCGCGGACGCAGAGGGACATGTGATGGCCGACAAGCACCAGCACGGCTGGCTGGATGATGACGCCGTGGAGCGGCTGCTGCGCGGCGATTCAGTCAATGCCCAGGGCGGGCCTGACGCAACGGACATGGGGGACATCGCGGACGGTCGGCCGAGTGCTGCGGCCGAGCGTCTGACGGCCGCACTGGCGGCGCTGACCGAGGAAGCGATCGGGCCGGTGGCCCGTGAGGCGGACGCGGAACGACCGATGCGGGGTGAGGAAGCCGCGCTGGCGGCCTTTCGTGCGGCGCGTTCGGCGAACGCCCCGGACCCCGCCGCGCTGCCCCCCGAGATAATCGGCGCCGGGACGCGCGGTGGTGGCGTACACGACACCGGAACCCGCGATCCCGGCGTGAGCGGCATCGGCCTGGGCGGCACCGGCATGAACGGTTCTTCTCATGGCTACCCCGCCGTCGGCGACGCCCGCACCGGCATCGCCGCTCGCAGCGACGCACCGCTCAGCGACGCCCCCCGCAGCGGTGCGGCGCCGGGCGACGACCCGCTCGGTACCGCGTCTCCCGGCAAGACCCCGCCCGGTGAGCCGGGCCTTCAGGTCTCAGGTCCGCGCGGCGCGGGCACCAACAGCGGCCCAGGACCCGGCCACGGCACGCTTCCCGGTCCGCGAGGGCGACGCACCGCGAGCCCGGCCGTCACCACGGTCGTCGGCCGACTGGACGCAGGCGGCAACCGCAGAGCCACGAGCGCCCCGGGGAGACCGTCGCCGGTGCGGCGGCCGTTGCGCGTGGGTCTGGCGGCAGCCCTGGTGGGCTGCGCGCTGGGCGGTGTCGCCGTCGCCGCCAGCACCGGGATGCTCCCGGCCCCGTTCAGGGGCGACGCGAAGCCCGCGCCCGCTTCCAGCGTGACCGCGGCGGAAACACCCAATGACGTGCTCCCCGAGCCGAAGATCTCCGACGACGGCGCCTCGCCGTCCGCCGGAGCGTCCGACTCCCGCCCGCCGCGCGAGAGCGGCTCAGGCCCGACCGGTTCGACGACGCGGCCCGGCGTCCCGGACGGCGGCGATGCCACCGGCCCCAGCCAGGGCGGTCCCGGCGGCTCCGGCGGTCGCGGTGAGGAGAACGACCACGGCGGCGAACCAGGGCGCGACGGCGAGTCGCCCCTGCCGCCCGACCCTGACAAGAAGCAGTGGGCCGTCGCCCTGTGCCGCGAGTATGTGGCCGGGAAGGGTGGCAAGGACTCCGACCTCGACCCGCAGACGATGCGCAGGCTGGAGCGCGCGGCGGGCGGGTCCGACGCGGTGCACAAGTTCTGTGACGGCGTGCTGACCCCTGGCGGCCGTCCCAGCCACGGCGGTGGCGGCGGCGGTGGCAACCAGGATGGCGACCACGGCGACAGCGATCGGCCCGGGGACGGCAAGCCAGGGGGCGGCGGCAACCCGCCGCCGCTGCCCTCGCACCCCGACAAGCCGGTGCCCGACCCGACCGTGACGGGCTCGGTGCAACCGACAGGGCAGCCGACGACGGCACCGGCAGTGACGCGGCCCGCCCGCCCCTAGGCACTTGTCCGCCGCGCGGAATCCGGGAATCCTGGAGCCGAGCGGCACCCTGGAAGTCATCCGGAATCCATGAGGTGTGACGTTTTCTTCAGCGGTGACGCTGTAAGAAGCGGGCCGACTGGTCATCGGCCGCGCGGAAAGCCAAGGTTCCCCCCGTACCTTCGGCTACGCGCAACTGGCGCGGGCGGGGCACGTTCCCCCGGCCCTGCCCGCGCCCCTCTTCTTCCTCTCCCGCCGCCCTGGCGGTGGACGACCGGCCCCGCTGCTCCAGCGGTAGACCCACCGCCCTGGCGGTAGATCCGCTGCCGTAGCAGTAGAACCACTGCCCTACCGGTAGCCCCACCGCCTTGGCGGTAGACCCAACTGCCCTAGCGGTAGATCCACCGCCCTAGCGGTAGACGACGACCGTGTCACCCGCCCGCACCTGCTGGAACAGCGCGGCTATCTTCGCGCGGTCCCTGACGTTCACACAGCCGTGCGACGCGCCGCTGTATCCGCGCGCGGCGAAGTCCGACGAGTAGTGCACGGCCTGGCCGCCGCTGAAGAACAGCGCGTACGGCATCGGCGTGTCGTAGAGGGACGAGACGTGGTCGCGGCTCTTGAAGTCCACCTTGAACTGTCCCTCGCGCGTCGGCGTGTACTGCGAGCCGAAACGCACGTCCATCGACGAGACCACCTTGCCGTTCACGATCCAGGCCAGCGTCCGGCTGGACTTGCTGACGCACAGCGCCCGCCCGGTCATGCAGCGCGGGTCCGGCTTGGCCAGCGGGTTGGTCGTCGGCGGATACAGCGCGTCGCGACCCGGCGTCTTCGTCGCGCCACGCAGCCTGGACCAGGTGGCGCCGTCGAGAACCCCGGAAGCCGGGAGTCCGTGGCCGCGCTGGAACGCGGTGACGGCGCCGCTGGTGACCGGGCCGTAGAAACCCGTCGGGTTCCGGTGGAAGTGGCCGAGCTGGCGCAGCCGGGCCTGGAGTTCGCGCACCGTCTCGCTCCGGGCGCCCGGAGCCAGCACGGGTGGCGGCGCGGGCTTCGCTGTCCGCGGCGACTGGGCGCCCCGCGGCGGAGCGGGGTGCCGCACCTGCACCTTCCGCTCCTTGCCGCTGGGCGCTGTCCGCGCGGGCCCGGGCGCCTCACCATCGTCCCGGCCCGTGCCGTCGCGCTGCGTGGCGCCCGCGCTGTGCGACGCGTCGCTCTCTACGGTCACGGGCTTGCATCCCGTGGCCGCCGCCGTCACGGTCACGGCCGCCACGGTGGCGAGCGCGGCGCGCAGGACAGACGTGGATATCTGGCGCATCAGATGCCCCCCGGATCACGAATGATTCCCCTCCACGTATGCCCGGAGCTGCCGCGCGCCGAACCTCGCGGCATGCTGAGTAGCAGCGCGAGCGCGGCGCGCGGTCATCACGGGAGTGGTGCGGCGCCACGCGTGCGCGGTGCGGTGGAGACGGGAACCGAGCGGAAGGCGAGACCCATGGTGAGCCAGCCGGGCAGCGGCCCGAGCCAGCCGGGCAGCGGCCGGGCCAGTGAGAGCGGATTACCCATCGAGCCGGTGTACGGGCCGGAAGCGCTCGCCGGGTGGGACCCGGCGGAGAAACTGGGCGAGCCCGGCGCGTACCCGTACACCCGGGGCGTGTACCCGTCGATGTACACCGGCCGCCCGTGGACGATGCGGCAGTACGCCGGGTTCGGCACGGCCACCGAGTCCAACGCCCGCTACAAGGACCTGATCGCGCACGGCACGACGGGCCTGTCCATCGCCTTCGACCTGCCCACGCAGATGGGCCATGACTCCGACGTCCCCCTCGCGCACGGCGAGGTCGGCAGGGTCGGCGTCGCCATCGACTCCATCGACGACATGCGGGTCCTTTTCGACGGCATCCCGCTGGACAAGGTCTCCACGTCGATGACGATCAACGCGCCAGCCGCGCTGCTGCTCCTGCTCTACCAACTCGTCGCCGAGGAGCAGGGCGCGTTCTCGCGCCGGCTCACCGGGACCATCCAGAACGATGTGCTCAAGGAGTACATCGCGCGCGGCACGTACATCTTCCCGCCGAAGCCGTCGCTGCGGCTGGTCGCCGACATCTTCACGTACTGCCAGAGCGAGCTGCCCAGGTGGAACACCATCTCCATCTCCGGCTACCACATGGCCGAAGCCGGTGCCTCGCCCGTGCAGGAGCTCGCCTTCACGCTCGCCGACGGCATCGAGTACGTCCGTACGGCCGTCGCCGCCGGGCTGGACGTGGACGACTTCGCCCCGCGCCTGTCGTTCTTCTTCGTCGCCCGCACCACCCTCCTCGAAGAGGTCGCCAAGTTCCGGGCCGCGCGCCGGATCTGGGCCCGGGTGATGCGCGAGGAGTTCGGCGCCAGGAAGCCCAAGTCCCTGATGCTGCGCTTCCACACCCAGACGGCGGGCGTGCAGCTCACCGCGCAGCAGCCCGAGCTGAACCTGGTGCGGGTGGCGGTCCAGGGGCTCGCCGCCGTCCTCGGCGGTACCCAGTCGCTGCACACCAACTCCTACGACGAGGCCCTGGCCCTGCCCACCGACAAGTCCGCCCGGCTCGCCCTGCGGACCCAGCAGGTCCTCGCGTACGAGACGGACGTCACCGCCACCGTCGACCCGTTCGCCGGTTCCTACGTCGTGGAGTCGATGACGGACGACGTGGAGGCGGCGGCCCTCGCGCTGATGCGGCGCGTCGAGGACCTCGGCGGCGCGGTCAGCGCCATCGAACACGGCTTCCAGAAAGGGGAGATCGAACGCAACGCGTACCGCATCGCTCAGGAGACCGAGGGCGGCGAGCGGATCATCGTCGGCGTCAACCGCTTCCAGCTGGCGCGGGAGGAGCCGTACGAGGCGCTGCGGGTCGACCCCGCGATCGAGGCACGGCAGGCGGCGCGGCTGGCCAGGCTCCGCGCCGACCGCGACCAGGCGGCGGTGGACGCGGCGCTGGCGGCGCTGAAGCGGGCGGCGGACGGGACGGACAACGTCCTCTACCCGATGAAGAACGCGCTGCGCGCCCGCGCGACGGTCGGCGAGGTGTGTGACGCACTGCGCGAAGTGTGGGGCGCGTACGTCCCGGCTGATGCATTCTGATCCCTGACCGGCTCGCCTGAGCCGGGCGGGGGGGGGGGGGGGGG